>NZ_JVEE01000031.1 GCF_001073155.1 Streptococcus parasanguinis | reverse complement strand
ATCTTGTTCTATGCTAGCTTTGCTATAAAGACCAGAAACTTTAAGAACGTCTTCATCAGTATAAATTTTGTACTTACGAATTTTTTCTTTAGCATCATAAAGCATATTGGGATCAATAGCCTTATCAAGACTGGAAACTTCATAAAATGGTTGAAATGCTTTTTGAATTTCTTCTGCTGTATTTTTAAAATCCAAAATAAATGTATCTGATTTATTAGTTGTCGTTCGATTAAGGCGAGATAATGTCTGAACAGCTTTGACACCACGAAGTTTCTTATCTACAAACATTGTATGTAACAATGGTTCATCAAAACCTGTTTGATATTTTTCAGCAACAATTAAAATATTGAAGTCAGCCCCATGAAAGACTTCTTTTAATTGATTTTCCTTTACATGAGAACCATCTTTAAGAATATTTAAACCAACTTCATTGTAGTAATCATCTCCATCAATAACGTCACCTGAAAAAGCTACTAGAACTCCTATATCACGATATCCCTTTTCATCAATATATCGTTTAAATTCATTTAAGTAACGAACTGCTGCCAAACGAGAACTCGTTACAACCATTGCTTTCCCTCTACCACCTATACTATGACGTGTCTTTTCTCTAAACGTCTCAATCATAATCTCAGTTTTCTGAGCAATATTATATGGGTGGAGGTCAGCATAACGAGTGATAATTCGCTTGGCAGTTGAAGGTGGAAGCTTTGGATCATCCTCAACCAACTTAGCTATCTTGTATGCTGTATGGTATGTCATGTAATTTTTTAAAACATCTAAAATAAAGCCTTCTTCGATAGCTTGTCTCATTGAATAAACATGAAATGGAACAAAACTACCGTCAGCTTGCTGAGTTCCAAACATTTCCATTGTTTTCACTTTAGGAGTTGCTGTAAAAGCATAGAATGAAATATTTTCATGTCGTCCCTGTCCAAGCAAAATAGTATTTAATTCATCTTCTTCGTCACGTGCTTTTGAAGCTTCTTCTTCATCAAACTCTTCCCACTCTTTTAAAGCATCCTCTGTGTCTGATAATGCTCTTCTCAATTTTTGAGCTGCTGTTCCTGTCTGTGAAGAATGTGCTTCATCCACAATGACAGCGAAACGTTTGCCTTTTGTTGAATCGACTTCCTGATAAATAACTGGGAATTTTTGCAGGGTAGTTATTATGATTTGGCGACCATCATTTATTGCTTTCAACAAATCCTTAGAAGATTTGTTGTCTCCAATAGTCTCAACTAGACCTGTTGTAGCATCAAATGAGGTTATAGTATCTTGCAATTGCCGATCTAGTACTGTTCTATCTGTAACAATTATAACTGAGTTAAACAAGGGTTGATTCTGATCATTGTGAATTCTCTGTAAGTGATAAGCTAACCAGGCAATTGAATTAGATTTTCCAGAACCTGCTGAGTGTTGAATCAAATAATGATTTCCAGAACCGTTCTGTTGAGTATCTTCTACTAACTTTTTAACAACATCTAACTGATGATATCGTGGGAAAATCAACGTTTTCTTCTCAATCTGTTTTCCAGACGAATTCTTTTCAATCTTAACTTCTAGATTCATAAATCTCTGAATGATATCTAAGAGAGCATCTTTTTGTAAAACATTGTGCCAAAGATAGGCTGTTATATAATCGTCATCACGTTCGGGATTCCCAGCACCACCTACATTACCAGCACCATTCGAGCCTTGATTAAACGGTAGAAAATAGGTCTTATCTCCAGCTAATTTCGTAGTCATCCAGACCTCGTGAGTATCAACTGCGAAGTACACAAGAAAACGACGATTAAATTGAAAAACCAATTCTTTTGGATCTCTATCAAACATAAACTGTTTTTTTGCATGTTCTACAGACTGATTCTTAAACTGATTTTTCAGTTCAAGAGCTACCAGGGGTATACCATTTATAGACAAAACGATATCAATTGTATTTTTGTTATGCGGGCTATAAGCAAACTGACGTGTAATCGTAGTTTTATTCGCTTGATAAGCAAGACAAAGTTGATCATTTAAAGTCGAAGACGGTTTAAATTGTATTACTTTAAATTTACAGCCTCTATCCTGCATACCATTACGTAGTACATGTAAAATCCCATGGTTATTAACTTCTTGTTCAAATCTCTTGAAAAAAGAGCTTTCAGGATTTACTCCAACTACCTTTTTGTAACGTTCCCACATTTTACTCTGTGTTTCCTGAACATAGGTTAAAAGAGCATATAAGTCGAGACCTTTAGTCGCATCATAGTTTGAGTCTTGAAATTTAGTTTTTATCCACCCACCCGCTGGTGAACTTAACCAAGTTTCAATATCTTCTTCAAATCGTTTTTCATTATCTTCCATATTATTCCTTATCTTCTTCATCGTTTTCCGATGAACTTTCTTGCTCATCATTTCCTAACACACCTATCTGAGGAATAGTTGTATTTTGCATTATTTTTGATATACGTTCAGCATGAGAATTAGCAATCTCAGCCATAGCAGGTGCAATGGTTTTGTAAATATCAATTCTAGGAATAGTTATACTCTTCATTGCCTTTGTTATTGTTTCTCCTAACAGAATTGCATTGTGGGCCTGTATTGTCTTTGTGTAGGCTTCAACCGCTTTTTGAAATTGTTTCGACATTTCAAGAAGTCCTTGTAGTGCAACAGTTGAAACCTTTGTATTTTGGTAAAATTTTCTTTCAAGTAGCTCATCTTGAATTTGGTGAAATTTATTAGCATAGGTCCGAACTTCATTTTTACAGAACTTCCAATCATTAAAGCTCATTTCTTTATGGTGGGCGACCTTATTTCGGACATTTCTAATCTTCGTTATGACTTCTTCATCAATATCATACTTAGGTAGTAAGGGCTTTATATTCACTTCCCACAGACTTCTAAATTCTATCTTTTCAGCTATTTTTGAGAGTTTTTCGTATAGATTGCTATCTTTGCTAATACCATAAAATTCATAAGATTTACCAACTAATAGCCAATCTTTCGCAAACAAGAGTTTTTCTAGTTGACTCAAATCTAAATCTTCAACATAAGCATTTAAGGTTTGTTTTTTCCGTCCATCGGTGGCAGCTGTCACATCATAAAAATGGTAAATTAAATAAAATATTTTCCTTAAATTGGTTTCATAATCAAGAAGAGTCGAGTAACACTTTTTCGCATAATAGGCTGATAAATCAGCAGAGTAGAGAGTTACTTCAAAATGTTGACTCAAGACTCCACTTATCCTTGCCCTAAACTTATCATAGAAATATGTCTTCCTCCAGTGGATATCAACTGTCGCTTTTAGTCGACAATGAAGAATATTATCTGATTTTCTGATGATTGTTTTAAATTGTAGCGGATTATCCTCTGGGAAATAGTAAGTAAGCGTATTGGTTTTCTCTAACCGATTAATGTCATGAACCCTTTCAAAGGATTTCCAAAATAGCTGGCGTAAGTCTCCGTCTTGGATTTTTGGTTTTAACAATAGTTCAAAATCAACTTTCATAGCCTTCCACCTGCTTTTTCCCTGTCACATACTCATAAATCATTGATTTTTTATAGCTTTCAAACTCAAAAATGAGATTTTCTTTTTCCGCTATGATAGTGTCAATTTGGGCTGTTTTTTGGTCGAGGTAATTGGCGATAGAATTTTGTTCATCTCTATTAGGCAACAGTATTAACATACTCTTTAGAATTTTTTGAGAAATACTAAAAACTTTAACACCTGATACACGTGACCCTACTTGTTTCCTGTGCAATTCGCTTGAAAAATAATAAGCTAAATATCTAAAATTTATTCTAGTTTTATCAATAATTCTAGCTATTATTGTATGATACCCTGCAAATGCAATCCCATCTGACGTAAGTGAAGAAAAATTACCACTTCCACTAATATCTTCTGAAGTATCTGCAAAAACAAAATCCCCTTGGTTTAATAATGCATTCTTTTTACTCTCTAAATAAAAATTACTTATAAACGGAAGTTGATTTATTTTAGGATTAAAGTAAACTGGGTACTTTGAATGAATTTGACCATAGTTTATAACAGGGATACCAGTTTCAGTTAGGTTTTCCTTTGTAATACTTAGTCCTTTTGAGTAGGAAAGTATATTTTTACTTCTCACTACTTCCCATCCCTCAGGAATATCTCCAATCCAATCAATGCCAGATGGTACTAATGTTACATTTGGGTCAAGTCCCTTTGTGACAATTTCTGTAATCAACGATTGCTTATAGGCTTTTAATTCCTCGATGGATTTCTTGCTATCGCTAATAATCTCATCAATCAAGGCTGTCTTTTCATCAAGAAATGTCGCTATTTTTTTTTGAACAGTTTTATCAATAGGATAAACATATTTTAAATTTTTGAACTCATTTTTATTCAAATCCCATTGACCAATTCTAAGACCTGCAGATATTCTCCTATATTCTTGTTTATATGCTGGGTTACGTAAAGCGTAGTGTAAAAAGCGTAAATCAAATCGCTCGTTATCAACTTCAAAGGTATAATAAGCCGGTGATACTATACCTCTAAGATTAGAAATAGCCATTGAACCTTGCCAAGCTTTCATTTTATTAATTACCAAATTACCCGGACTAACAAATTTATATCCTGATGTATCCAATGAAGTTACATTGTGATTATCAGAACGTGAATTTTTTGGAATAATACCATAATCTCGATAAAGAGATAACACTTCTTCATTAGGATATCCCTTTATTGATATTTCGTTTAAAAAATATCTTGATTTTAAAACTTCCCACTCTTCAGGGATTGAACCTATCCATTTGATACCACTATCTTTCATCTGACTCATTAACATCTCCCCTCGTGATTTCATTTAACCGAATTAAAAGCACAATCCCTAAATGCAATAGAAATTTTTTTCTAGATTCATCAAATTCGGAATCTCTTTCTTCTAATGCTTGCTTGTGACTATGTCTAAAAACTTGCAATTGTTTGCGAAAATTCTTCAATTGACCTTCTGTAAACAAACCATAAAAACTAGATTCGTCTACTGAGAGGAACTTACCATTAGATAATTTCATAAGATTCTCAATCACTTCAGCAATTGTTCTTAATTTCTCATCATCAGTTTGTTGTTCCCATGTCGCATCTCTAAGAGAGATTTTTTTAATAATAGTCTGTAAATCGTCAGGTACTGGCTGAAGGGTTATGTCGTCTTTAAGAATATCTAACCCTAAGATTAATATGCGTCTCTCATCCCACGAGACTGTACCTAAAAATCCACGTTCCTTTTGAATATGAGATCTTATTTTATTATAAGCAAAGTCATAAAGAGTGCTTGGAGATTTTAATGCGTTAGGAAATTGTATTATTCTATACCCCTGACTATCTAAATACCGACGAATAAGTTGAAATTCAGTATTCAAAGTCCTATTTTTGTAATATTTTTCATTATCAGGACTAATTAATTCTTTGAATCTTTCAATCATTTCATTATCATCAAAGTAAATAAACTCATCAAGTTCAATCATCTTTTTCTTCGCCTCTTTGATCAATAAGGGTTTTAAAATTCTTAATGATTCTCTCTTCTAAAGTTTTAATGCGTTGAGAAATATCTTTTGAACTTTCTGGCGCTTGATATTTGTAAAACAAACGTGTAAATGGAATCTCAAAACCAATCTTTGTTTTACTTTTATCAACCCAAGCGTCTGGATTGAAAGGCAGTACTTCTCTATTGATGTAAGTATCAATATCTTCTGTCAGAGGAATATCCTCAGTATCACGCTTGCTAGTATCAGGTTCTGTTTTCCCATTTTTCTTTCTGATAATATTGCCACTTTCATCATATAGAGGTGTTTCAACAACAACTTTTTGATAACCAAAAAAATCATTATTAAATATTTTAGACTCTACAATCGAATCATCTTCACTATAAACTTTATTAGCAAATTCTCCATAAGCCTCTACAATTAGTTCTCGGCGTTTCTTATCAATATCCACCTTCTTTTCACCAATATTTTTACGACGCTTAACAAATGCTTTACTTGCATCTAATAACTGCACTTTCCCCTGTCGTTCTTTATTTTTATTTTTGGTTATAATCCAAATATAGGTAGAAATTCCAGTGTTATAAAACAAATCTGTCGGTAGTTGGATAATAGCTTCCAGCCAGTCATTCATAATTACATATCTACGAATTTCTGATTCTCCACCTCCTGCATTACCAGAAAATAGTGCTGAACCATTATGGATAATTGCCATACGTCCTGTATCTTTTAATTTAGCGATACCATTTAGTTGGAAAAGAAGCTGACCATCTGAAATCTTAGGTAAACCGACAGCAAAACGGCCTTTTTCTCCTAAATCTGCTTCTGCTTTTACAGCACTCTGGTCTTTCTTCCAATCGATACCAAATGGAGGGTTTGATATCAAATAATCAAAAGTATAACCTGAAAAAGCATCTTTTGAGAGAGTTGATCCTAAGGCCATATTATCTGGATTTCCCCCACGAATCATAGTGTCTGCTTTTGCAATAGCATAGGTTTCTGGGTTTAACTCTTGACCAAACGTTGTTACATCTGCATTAGCATCTAACGCTTTAATTCGCTCCATCATAGCTGAAAGCATTTGAGAGGTTCCCATTGTCTGATCGTAAATAGTTCTTACAATAGCTTTATCTGATGGCTTTTCATCAATCAAGAGGATATCTGTCATCAGATAAATAATATCTCGACTAGTAAAGTGCGCTCCTGCATCTTCTCCATAGCTTTCTTAAAAACGACGAACAAGTTCCTCAAAAATGTAGCCCATGTCTGTTGAAGTCACTGTATCCGCTCCCAGATAGGCCTTTTGACTATTAAATTCTTGAATCACTGAATAAAGCGCATCATTATTCTGCATTTTAGTGATTTCCTTATCGAATTCAAAATTCTCTAAAATATCTTGAACATTTTCTGAGAAACCATTAATAAATGACCTAAAGTTTTCTTCAATGTTCTCTGCATCAGACAGAAGTGTATCAAAAGTAAAGTTGCTAGTATTATAGAAACTATAGCCTGAAGCATCTGATAATTTACGATTTTTAATCTGGTTAACTTTGATAGTTTTTACCTTCTCTACAGTCTCCAGAACAGCTTCTCGAGTAGGAAGCAAAGTATCATGAAGTCTTTTAATGACTGTCATAGGTAATATTACCTTACCATACTCATGTGGCTTATATAGACCACGTAGAATATCAGCTGTCCCCCAAATGAGAGCAGCCTTTTTTTGAATATTAATTGTAGTTTGCTTTTGATGTTCATTTTCCGTTTTAATGTTCGACATTATTCTACTCCCACTTAAATAAATTATTAAAAAACTTGTAATCGCTTTTATTGTATCATATTTTATGTAACATTAAAAATTTAAAAAAGCCACTAATGATAGTGACTATAAGGTTTTTGAATAGTTTAGACATTAGAATTTCATAATTTATTAAAATATATTTTTATGCTTACTTTCTCCTATTATTCCACACCATGGATATCTTATGAACTTGATCAAAATTTGGTCAAAAAAAGAGTGTGGGACAAAAATCGGTAATTCGTTAGAATTCGATTTCGTTGTCCCACCTCCGCACAGTTGAGTAGGGCTGTAAAAGCTGATGAAATCAGCGTAGTAGAGCCCACTCAACCACTGCGTCTTGCTCAACAATCCAAAAACAATAAAGAGGCTAGGACTTTTGCCCCAGCCTCTTGTGATTGAATTATTGTCCCCTGCCGGAATCGAACCAGCAACTACTCCTTAGGAGGGAGTTGTTATATCCATTGAACTAAGGGGACCGATAAAAAAAGAAGCGAGATCACTCCCGCCTCCTTGTTCGTCTTAACGACGGATTTCTTTAATACGAGCTGCTTTACCTTGCAATGCACGAAGGTAGTACAATTTCGCACGACGTACTTTACCGTAACGTACAACTTCAATCTTGTCTACACGTGGAGTGTGTACTGGGAATGTACGTTCAACACCGACACCGTTAGAGATTTTACGAACAGTGTACATTTCAGTGTGTCCTTGACCTTTACGAGCGATAACAACGCCTTCAAAGATCTGGATACGTTCACGAGATCCTTCGACAACTTTCGCGTGTACACGAACAGTGTCACCAGGACGGAATGCAGGGATATCAGTACGAAGTTGACCTTCTGTCAAACTTTGGATTAATGGATTCATTTTATTCTCCTATCTTCGTCAATCTTGAGGGACCTCCCTCAGCGGATAAACTGTATTTTTGTGCTTCCATTACGCACAAAGACTATCATATCAGATATTTTTAGGTTTGTAAAGCTCTTTTCTCTACTTTTTTGCAACTTTTTGACCGGAATAAATGCTCCACTCTTTTGGCAGGCAATAGGCGATAGCACAGGCGATAACAAAGAAAGGAAGATTGCCATACCCAAAGACCTCTCCTCCGATGAAGATCGGTGCGAGCAAGGTCGTGGTCGCACTGCCAAAGACACTGGCATAACCAATAGCGGCCACGACTAAGACGGGTAAGCCCAGCATAGGAGCAAGAAAGACTCCAAGCGTAGCTCCGATCGCAAAGAGCGGTGTCACTTCTCCCCCTTGGTATCCAGCTGAAATCGTCACCACGGTAAAGAGAAGCTTCAAGATCCAGTCATAACTCTGCGCACTGCCCTGATGAAAAGCCACATCAATCAGATTGGTTCCAAGTCCACTATAAGTGCCGACCTTGGTCAGCTGGAGGGTCAAGAGGACCAAGCTGAGTCCAGCCCCTATAAGGGCAATCCGGATATAGGGATTAGGCAGGACTTTCGCGACTGTTTTCTTCAACCAGGAAAGGCTAACTGCAAAGAGTTTCCCAGCAAGGCCAAAAGCCAGGCCAAGAAGGGCAACTTTGATCAAGTTCTCTGGTGTCCAGCTCAGCGTTTCTTTTAGTGGCACAGCAAATTTCTCCAAGCCAAGGGCATGAGAGGTGAAGCTAGCCACGATTGAGGCGATGAGCGCAGGATAGAGAGCTATCAACTGCAACTCCCCAACTGTCAAGACTTCAAGGGCAAAGAAGGTTGCTGCGAGTGGCGTCTGAAAGAGCCCCGCAAAACCAGCTGCCATCCCAGTCATGAGAAAAATACGCGAAGCATCTGGAATCTTGATATGACGGGCAAAACGATGCGAAAGGGTCGCTCCGATCTGAACCGCTACACCTTCCCGACCGACTGAACCACCAAAGAGATGGCTCATCCAGGTCGTCAGCATAATCAAAGGAACCAAAACCAAGGGGATTCTCTCCTCACGCGCGTGTCCGACATCAAAGATCAGGCCCATCCCTTTTGAAGCCTTGCCACCAAAACGTTTATAAAGATAAACGATGACAAGCCCCGCTATGGCTAGAAAAAGAATCAAGGGCCAATGCTGGCTTCGGAAATCACCGATCAGGAGAAGACCTTGACCAAAAATCATGTCAATGGCACCGACCAAGAGACCAATGAAAAGAGCCATCCCTGTTAGGACCACATACTGTGGTGCTTTTTGCTTGATCGATAGACTAGTCACGCGCCCTCACCTCCTCTTGGAAGTCTCTCGAGCGCTTCATCATATCTTGAAACTGAGCTTGAATAGTCGAACGATACTGCTCATCCGTCACGAGAGAGCCAACTTTCTCAAGCACCTCTCTTTCCCTTCCTTGATCGAGCACAGGTAAGCCCTGTTGCTCCTTATATTCTACAATCTGACCGACACAGACCATCCGTCTTTCCAGCAAGGCTACTAGCTCTTGATCGATCTGGTCAATGTCCTTACGAATCTGATCTAAATCCATGTGTCTCCTCTTTATTTTGGATATAAATCGAGGCTGTAAACTATTGATCCAGCCTCTTTGTCTTTAATTTGCTTTTGCTACGAGTTCTTCTGCAAAGGCTTCTAATTTTTCAATGTCTTCGTCTTCTGCAGACAAATCAACTTTGACACACTCAGAGCCTTTTTCAGCACCAGTCGCAGCGAAGCAACGGTCGAAATCATCAACTGCTTTACAGAATTCATCGTAGAAGGTATCACCTGATCCTACCACACCGTAAAGTTTGCCTTTGAGATCAAGGCCAGCCAAATCTTCGTAGAAATCTTGGATCTCATCTGGAAGCTCTCCATCACCGTAAGTATAAGTCGCTACCACTGCGATATCCGCATCAAGGAAGTCCTCCGCATCCACAGTTGTACACTCATCCACATCTACTTCGACACCAAGATCACGGAATTTGTCCGCTACGATATCAGCAATTTCTTCAGTATTTCCAGTCATACTAGCAAAAACAATCTTCGCTACAGTCATAATTTCCTCCCAAAAGCTATTTCCCGTATTATACCACTTTTTCAAGCATTTTGCACGAAACCTTTCCCAAGAAGATGAAAGAAGGGGCACGTTTCAAGAAATTGGACCGATTCAACCTAATCGCCCTTGTTCTCTTCTTGAATTGCTTTAATATCTTCGATTTCTTCATCCAATCTCTTATCAAAATCAGACTTATTTTTGAAGGGATACGAATATGTGCGCCAAGTGTACCATTTTAGTCCTTCTTCACCCTTATAGTACCACTCAATTTTTGTTGGTCGAAATTCTTTGTTGTAGGTGATACAAACCTTGGTGAATTGAAGTTTTTTATTTAAATAAATCGCCTCAAATTCTGGCGGATATTCCTCTTTCATCAATTTTTCATCCACAAATCTTTTCGGTGAGCCAGTAATTTGATAGTTGGACTTCTTAATTTCATCAGTAGTAATTTTCTTACTTAATAGAACTGATGATAATTCTTCATTTACAGCAGATTTGTAATACTGTTTACGATCCCAGTCCTCTTTATATCCACCATAAACTGTATCGTCTTTCACTGCAGTTTCATCATTATAGTAATATTCCTTTTTCTCAAGGTCCAACCCAACCTCAAAATGCTCATCGGTAGAATCTCCCATTTTAATCATAATAAATTGCTTTTTCTTTAAAACATTCAATGCCGGTTGATTGTTACTACAACTACTTAGGAATACTGCAATAAGCATTACGATCAACACTACTACAATTGTTTTTGGAAATTCTAACCATCGTTTTCTTTTCATTGATTGTTTAATTTCTTTCATCATCTCTCTCATTCTAACAAAATATCCATACAATGTAAAACCGCCTCCACTGACCCTGCATAGTGATAAACGCTTGCTGTATGGGCCTTTTTTATGTTAAAATTGACAGAGAAAATGAGGTAATGTATGAACGTAATGAATGACATTCTTGAAAAGATTCAAGCTTATAACACGATTATTATCCACCGTCACCAGAATCCGGATCCTGATGCGATTGGGAGCCAGGTGGGCTTGCGGGATCTCCTGCGTGCGCACTTCCCTCAAAAGCGGGTCTTGGCAACTGGCTATGATGAACCGACCTTGACTTGGCTTGCTGAAATGGATGAGGTCAAGGATGAAGATTTTGAGGGAGCTTTGGTGATTGTCTGTGATACGGCCAATACTCCCCGAATCGATGACAAGCGCTATTTGAATGGTGATTTCCTGATCAAGATCGACCACCATCCAAATGACGATGCATATGGCGATCTGCTCTGGGTTGATACAGACTCAAGCTCTACCAGTGAGCTGATTGCACTTTTTGCTAAGGAATTGGATCTCGAACTACCGGTTAGTGCTGCGCGTCTCCTCTATGCAGGGATTGTCGGCGATACGGGTCGCTTCCTTTATCCTGCTACTTCGACTCGGACTTTTGAGATCGCTGCAACACTTCGAAGCATTCCCTTTGATTTTACTGCCCTTGCTCGTCAAATGGATACGATCAATCTTAAAACCGCTAAGCTTCAAGGCTACGTCTATGACCATCTCGAGATCGACGAACATGGCGCTGCGCGTGTGACCTTGACACAAGAGCTCTTGAAGAAATTTGATCTACGTGATTCTGAGACTGCTGCGATTGTTGGAGCTCCTGGACGCATCGATACCGTGTCTGTTTGGGCTATCTTTGTTGAACAGACTGACGGTCACTTCCGTGTCCGGATGCGTAGCAAACGAAAAGTGATTAATGAGATTGCCAAACGTCATAATGGTGGTGGCCATCCACTAGCTAGTGGAGCTAACTCCTACTCCCTCGAAGAAAACGACCAAATCTACAAAGAGCTACAAGAAGTGGCACGCACAAACGAAGGCTGAGAACGGTTTCTCAGCCTTTTTATCTTGGTCATGGGGTTTTCATTTGATCTTTCTTATGGTAAAATAAAGCTAATAAAATTTTTAAGGAGACTTATTATGGAAAAAATCGTTTGTTTATCATTATCTCTGCTGCGGTAGCGATTCTTAGCTCTTTCTTGCCATGGGCAAGCCTGAATGCTGGTGCCTTTGGTTCATACAGCTGGAATGGCCTTCGCGGAGATGGATGGTTCGTTATTATCTTCGCAGTCGTTGCGATTGTCCTTGCTTGCTTGAACGATGTGAAATCTTCACTACCAAAAGGTTTTGCAATTGGTGTTATCGTATCAGGGGCTCTCTCAACTATCGTAACATTGATCGATCTATTTGGTGTAAACAAATATGCTGTTGACTTCAATGGTTATGGCGTTTCAATTGGCTTTGGTTTGATCCTTGCTTTGATCGCATCAATCGCTATTGTTGTAACTGGTCTCTTGGCGATGTCAGGTGGTAAAATCACTAAAGGAACATTCGAAGAACTTGCTGAATCTGGTAAAGGATTTGCACAAACAGTTGGACGGGTGACAACTACTACAGTTAAAACTGCAGTAGATGAAATCAAAAAAGAATCACACGAACACACTGAAGGAAAAGCTGATCAACCAGTTGAAGCACCAAAAGATCCAAATCAATCTGAACAATAATAAGATTATCATCACCTTAGCATAGCTAGGGTGATTTTTTTGATCATTAATTTAAATAAAATTAGTGAAAATACTTGTCAAGATCCTGGAAATTTGGTAAACTAGCTTAGTAACAATCTATGGCTCGGAAAGAGACCATGGCAGAAAGGAAATATTGCAAAATGAAAAAAGATATCCATCCAGAATATCGCCCTGTTGTCTTCATGGACACTACTACTGGTTACAAGTTCGTCAGCGGTTCAACTAAGTACTCTAGCGAAACAGTTGAATTCGAAGGTGAAACTTACCCATTGATCCGTGTTGAAATTTCATCAGACTCACACCCATTCTACACTGGACGTCAAAAGTTCACTCAAGCAGATGGACGTGTGGATCGTTTCAACAAAAAATACGGTCTCAAATAAGAACCAACACAGAACCACTTCCCTTTCGGGAGTGGTTTTTTTGATCTAAAAAGATGAACATATAAAGAATTCTTTCTCCCTTTTCTGAAAAATCATTTTCATTGTCTTCTCCTCTATCCTCTGCTATATTTGGATTATCAAAGAAAGGAGACAAGCCGATGACATTGTCCAAAAAACTCACACTTTCTCTTGCCTCACTGGCAGTTCTTGGTCTTTTAGTAGCCTGCTCGAACCAGACAGCTCAAACACCTGCAAACTCTGCTAGTTCACAACAGGTTTCTTCGAGCACTTCAAGCTCTAAAGGTTCACAAACAGCTAGCCAAGCTGAAAATCTAGACGGTACATACAAAGGGACTGATGAAAATGATCAGATCACTCTGACCCTCTCTGGTAAGATGGGCACATGGGAAGAGGTTGAAAGGGATGGCGAGAAAGAAAGCAAGCCTGTAACCGTTCACTCCGACAATCATACTCTCACTGTGGGAGATGATCTCAAATATTACAAACTAGAAGGTAACCAACTCACTATTGAAGATGACGATCGCGATCCTTCTGATACCATTGTATTAACGAAATAGCATAAAAAATAAGAGGTTAGGATGTTGATCCCAACCTCTATTTATTATCTTAATGGAACTGCATCCCACCATCTACGATAATGGTTTGTCCTGTGATGTAGTTTGAATCAGGTCCAGCAAGGAAGCTGACCGCTGCTGCTACATCTTCAGGTTCTGAAAGACGTTTGAGAGTAATATCTTTAGCGAATGTTTGCATACCCCATTCGTCATCTTTACCTGCGTTCTTACCAACTTCATGAGCAATGTCAAACATCATTGGAGTCTTCACGATACCTGGTGCATAAGCATTGACAGTGATTCCTGAATCCGCTAAGTCACGCGCCAAAGTCTGTGTGATACCACGAACTGCAAATTTAGTACCACCATAAACAGTCAAGTTAGGGTTACCTACAACCCCTGCTTGTGAAGTTGCATTGATGATTTTTCCGCCATGGCCAAGCGCTTTGAATTGAGCTTGTGCAGCTTGAGCACCCCAAATCACGCCACCAACGTTAATAGCAAATGTACGCGTAAATTGTTCTTCTGTAATTGTATCAAGTGGTGTAGTTGGCGCAACACCTGCATTGTTCACGACAACATTCAAATCTCCAAAATGGTCAACAACTTTTTGGAAAGCTGCAGCTACTTCTGCTTGTTTGGATACATCAGCAACGACCGCAAAAGCATTTTCTGCGGACAACTCAGCAACTGCTTTTTCAGCTGTTTCAGCATTGTAGTCCAATACTCCGACCTTGAAGCCATCTTGCACCAAACGTTTTGCGATTGCAAAACCGATTCCTTGACCAGCACCTGTGACAATAGCTACTTTAGACATATGATTCCTCCTTGGTATCAACGATACCAGCAAACGTTCCTATCAGAACAGCAAGGGTTGACAACTAGTTTTGATGGGATCTATTATAAATATCCGACAAAACTATGCTAACAGTATACTCCTTTGTGAAAAAAGTGTCAAACTCTGGCCTGTTATTTTTTAAAAAAAGTTCATTTATATGATATTTTTATTTAGTGATAAGTGAAATAGAATATGGCTTTTAACCAAAACAGATAACTGTTCTATTCTGTAAAAACTACATGAGGCTGGGACAAAAGTCCTAGCCTCTCAATTATTTTTGGATTGTCAAGCAAGACGCAGTGGTTGAGTGGGCTCTACTACGCTGATTTCATCAGCTTTTACAGCCCTACTCAACTGTGCGGAGGTGGGACGACGAAATCGAATTCTAACGAATGACCGATTTCTGTCCCACTCTCTCTCATAAACTATTCATTTGATTGATCCCTTTAGTCATCAGACTCCGCAAATACTTGAGTAGCTTTGACTGCTTTCTTCCACCCCTTGTACAGCTCTTCCTTACGAGATTCATCCATCTTGGGTTCAAAGATTTGAGCTGCTCCATGAAGAGATTTTAATTCTTCCAAGTCTTTCCAATAGCCTACAGTCAGACCTGCTAGGAAGGCTGCTCCTAAAGCCGTAGTTTCCAAATTTTTGGCACGAGCAATCGCAATTCCAAGAATATCAGCCTGAAACTGCATTAAGTAATCATTTTTCGCTGCTCCTCCGTCTACTTTTAGGAGAGGGATAGGAGTCTTGGCATCCACCTGCATGGTGTCAATAATATCACGTACTTGATAGGCAATGGATTGAAGGGTTGCTTTGATAAAGTCTTCCTTGGTTGTTCCCCGGGTAAGTCCAAAGACAGAACCACGCGCCTCTTGATTCCAGTATGGTGCTCCAAGACCCGTAAAGGCAGGAACCACATAGATTTCATCCTGGTTCTGAGACTTCAGAGCATAGGCCTCGGATTCAGGTGAACTGTCGATCATACGCAAGCCATCGCGGAGCCATTGAATGGCACTTCCAGCGATAAAGATCGATCCTTCAAGGGCGTAGTAGACCTTGCCATTGATCCCATAACCAATCGTCGTCAGCAAGTTATTTTCTGATAACTGCATCTCCTCACCCGTATTCATAATGATGAAGGATCCAGTTCCATAAGTGTTTTTGACCATCCCAGGTTCAAAAGCCAATTGACCAAAGAGGGCCGCTTGCTGGTCTCCCGCCATCCCTGCAATCGGCACTTGTCCACCGTAGAAATGGAAAGACGCTGTCTTGCCATAGATTTCAGAGTTTGAACGCACTTCAGGAAGCATGGCTTTAGGAATGTTGAGAATGTCTAAGATTTCATCGTCCCATTTCAGTTCCTTGATATTGTAGAGCATGGTACGGGCTGCATTGGAATAGTCTGTCACGTGGGCAGCTCCATCTGTCAGCTTCCAGACCAACCAAGTATCAATGGTCCCAAAGAGCAATTCACCTTTCTCCGCACACTCTTGTGCTCCTTCTACGTGGTCCAAAATCCAACGAACTTTAGTCGCTGAGAAGTAGGCATCAATGACTAGACCTGTCTTTTGGTGGAAGGTTTCTACATAGCCTTGGTTTTTAAGTTCTTCAGCCAGTGGAGCCGTTTGCCGTGATTGCCAGACAATGGCATTGTAAATAGGAAGCCCCGTGTTCTTATCCCAAACAACTGTCGTTTCCCGTTGATTGGTAATGCCGATCGCCTCGATTTGATTGGGCTTGATGCCACTTTCAATAAAGACCTCAGCGATCACCGACTGAACCGAGTTCCAAATCTCATTGGCATTGTGCTCCACCCAACCAGCCTGCGGGAAAATTTGAGTGAATTCCTTTTGACTAGAGCTAACTTGCTCGCCTTTTTTATTAAAAATGATAGCCCGCGAACTAGTGGTTCCCTGGTCAATCGCCATAATGAAAGTTTCTTGAGACATAAACTGCCCTCCTGAATTAGGTACTTAAAAATCTTGTTCTTTCATAAACTAGTATACTCTATTTCATCATGGATTTGTATCCATTTTTTAAAGAAAATCCGGTCTAACATTTTCCTACTGCTTCCACCTCTATCAGATCAAATTAAAAGAGCCCTGAGGCTCTTTTAACTAGTAGTTCAAATACTTATCAAGCTCTGTTCTGATCTAACCGATTTAAAAACTCCATGGTCGGACTGTCTTGGTAAAGTTCTTTGAGAGGAATCTTCTGATAGACAGCTATTTCGTCCGCAGTCACACCGTAACGAATTAATAGATCATAAATACGATTTAAATCATGACGTAATTCATCCGTTATGAGGACATTATCGCTTGTTTCTTTTGTTTTCCAATAATAAGATGGCAGAACTTCCTTGGTTTCAATTAAAATAGTTTGCAACAAAGTCCCACCATGGCTGTCCTTCTGAGAGATATCGGCCCCAAGTTCCAACATTTTCTCAAAAACCTTGAAAGACTGGTCAGCCTTTTCCTTAGACGAATACATCTCATATTGACTATTCCATCGTTTGATCATGCGCCTACAGTCAAATACAGCTCGTCCTCCGGCTGTTTGGAGGACTGGTTGACAATATGGATTCAGCTCTGTCGGCTCTTCAATAAAGTTAAGATCTGCTCCTCTATCAATGAGTAAGTCTGCAATATCTAAATGTCCCGATTTGATAGCGACTTGAAGGAGCGACTGTCCCTGATCTCTTTTAGGTTTGTCACCCGAAACAGCATTGACTTCTTCAGGCTTTTTATCCAATATCTGACGGACTCCCTCTAAATCTCCTCTTCGCAACAACTGAAAGGTTTTTTGCATGGTCTTTCCCCTCTCTCATTATGGATAAGAATAAACTGTGTTGATACTTTGATCCTATTTCTAGGCTCTTCGTTAAACTGATTATACCATTTTATGGAGTCTACATTGAAGTCCTAAAGGCTAAAGATGACAGACTCCCACCGAAAGAGGTACAACTCTATTTCTCTGATTTTCGTATAGCCACCAGCCAAGAAGCTACTAGGATTTCGCAACTAACCAGAAGGATAATCTGAGGAAGAGAGCTCTGAACCAGCATAAGGACAGCCAGACTATCAATCAGCATATGAGCGAGGATACAAGGGACAGCTCCTTTCGAGTACTCCTTGAGCGCTCCAAATAGGAAGGTATTCCCTAAAATCATCAGGTAAAAGATGAGATAGTTGGACGAACCTGCTGTAATCCAAGGGAGTTGATAGATAGGAATATGCCAGAGGAACCAGACAATGGAAAGAACCATCATTTTAGGTATAAAGTGCTTACTAAAGGAAAGATGATCTTGTAAAAACCAACGCCAGCCTACTTCTTCCAAACCTCCATATAAAAAGGTCCAAGGGAAATAGAGGAAGAAGGCCAAGAGGGAGTTCCCAGTAAAGCGAACGTTCATAAGCAGGATGGAAATCCCATAATAGATGACGGGAACGAAGAAAGCTAGGATCCAAGATAGGGAACTTTCTTTTTGAAGAAAGACCTTTTTGAAAAATTCACCCAAGGAGTTGACTTCACTCAACACCAGAGAAAAGACAGCAGCCACAATCATGGGAATCAAGTTCATTAGGATAAATAGTAGTGAGGCACCCATACTAGTCCTATCTGGGAAAAACCAAAGAATAACTTGCCCTACTAGAACTGTAGCAAGGAGAGCAGTCAATGCATACCAGATAGCGACTGATTGTTTTGAAATAAATTTGCTCATTTTTCTTCCTTTACAGTTACATACTTCTTTCTTGCAATCATGATTGCTAAACTAATAATAAGAATTTTACTGACGATAGATAGCCATACCTCTTCATTCACTAGAATCTGAGACAAGGAATTGATGCAGGCATGGGTCATGACACAGAGCCATAAATTTTGCGTTTTATGATACAAGGCCGATAAGATAAAGCAGTTAGTTAGCAGACCTACTAGAAACGGAAACAATTGAATGACACCTAAAGAACCATCGATGTAGAAGTAGAAAAGATGCCAACTAGACCAGGCTAAAAAGGTGATCACAGTAGCTGAAAGATAAGGTATTTTTTCCTGCAAAGTTGGTTGAAAGAAATAACGCCAGCCAATTTCTTCAACTCCACCAAAAAGAAGAGCCTTGAAAAAGAGCACCACTGGCAAGACCAACGATTGAGTGGTGATCTTGGCACAAAAGATATAGGGGAAAAAGTCGAGTAACAAGAAAACGAGCACTAAACAATAATTAGCTAAACTGTCTTTGACTTGAAAAAAATCTTTTAGAACTTGTTTGAAACTAGATTGATGGTAACTAATGCTTGCAAGACTGCCCCAAAAAGCAGATGATAAGCCACCTAAAACAACAGCAATCATCCCCATTGGTGATGTAAAATCAACCTTGACTCCTCCTGCTCTTAAAAACCACACCAGAAGGCTGACTCCTAATACTTGACCAAAGGTCCCTATCAAATACATGGATAGCGCTTGCTTTCTACTCATTCGTGATTCCTTTTTCTTTCAATTAATTTCCAGTGCTATCTACCTTAAACCCATACCTGCCAGCATTTCGTTTGAGCTTCTCCACTAGCTCTTCATTCCGCTTACTTTTTCCAAAAAAGAAGGGAATAGTCTTTCCATTTCTGAGCTCGATATAAAAAGCATAGCGAGCCCCACCACCAGATCGTCCACGAAAAATTGCATAGGTGATTTGCTTGATCTCTTTCAGTGGGATCATTCGCCGACTGAAACACAGTGCGACATGGATATAGAAGATTCCATAGCTAATATGGAAAGGAGCAAAGAAGGGACCACTACTACCCCTCGCGATTGCCCTTCTTCTCAGGTAAAGAAGAACAGTGGAAAAGAGCAAGAAAACTAACACATATAGAATCGGAGCATACTCCATTATCTTTCTAAATTCTAACACGCTGTCTTTCATCCTCTACTTCATCTCAACCCATTTTTCATTGTCCATGATAAAGGGCTTAGCCAGACCTTCGCCTGTGTAGTCTTGGTATTTGGTCTCCAAGTATTTGTAGACATCTTCCTTGGTCGCAAACTTGATGGCTTGATAGGGCTCTTCGAAGGTTAGCTTTTCGACAAAGAGATAGCTGTCCTTGGCAGGTACCAAAACGCCCACGTGACCAACAAAAAGGGTATTACCGTCAAGGTTATCATGAACGATGACAGAAAGCATGCGCGCATTTTCATTGAACTTGAAATGAGCAAAGTATTCTTCCATCTTCTTGGCATGGACCTTGACATCTGTTGTCGCCTCTGTCGGAACCCGTGAATACAGAATGTTAAAAGCTTCCTTGTCTGCCTCATCGAAGATCTTCCCTTTGTCAATGGCATCATTATCCACGAATAAAAGTTCACTATCCGCTTTCATCTTAGGAATCTCGATGCGATTCTTCAGAAGAGTATAGCTATTGATCCGGCAGTTGGTCCCGACGAAATCGCCCTTTTTCTTGGTCCACAAGTCACTGATCTTCTCAACATTGTAGTCTGTTTTCTTGAACTTACTGAAGTCACCCGTCAAGCCAACAGAGCCGACAATGCTATCGTAGTCCGTTACTAGACCCAGAAATTTATCTACACTGTCCTGATCCAAATAAGTAGATAAAAGAGTCCGCACTTCATCGACACTCGCCTTGCTGTTGAGGTTGCTGTAGCTTCCCTTGTAGCGCTCCTTATCTGAACTAGATTTCTGCACAGTGGAACTTTCCTGCTTTTCCTTGGATTGCTTTTGGTTGCTACCACAAGCCGCTAAAGCAAAGATCGCCAAGGCGCAGCTTGTAAGGAGCATGATTTTTTTAGATGGTTTCATAAACTGGTTCCTTCTCTATTGATTAAAATGTTTGTTCTATAAATTTTTCATATCGATAATCCTTTTCCTCTATTATAGTTTAAAACTGGCTTTGCTCCAACTATTTTTTACGAAATGAGAAAAGTTTATAAGTAGCAAAAAAGAGCTGGCAACTGTCCAGCTCTTCAATATATTACAAAAATCAAAATTAAAACTATTGTTTAATTCGACCAATCTATTTTGGCATGTTCTATTGCGTACTCAGCTTCTTCTTGAGTAAATTTTCTATTTTCAACAAGTATTTCTAATAACCGTTCTTTCGAAATCTTGCCACCGTTTGCAGAAGATTCCGCTTCTTTCACAGCTTCCTCTTTCCAATCGAAATGAACTTTTTCTATAGCATAATCAGCCTCTTCTGGAGTAAATAGATCAACATTTACAAGTTGCCCAACTAACTTTTCTTTTGAATAATGAAACTTTTGATATGATTTTGCTCTTAAAACAGCCTGCTCTTTCCAGTCTATATTAAGCTTATTGACAGCGGACTGGGAAATATACTCTGAATACATGCCATACTTAGTAAGATAAATTTTAATTTGTTGCTTCGATAAAGGAGATTTCTCTGACCAAGATTTAGCTTTTGCATATGCCCTTGTACTTACTGGTACTAGTAAATTTTCTTTCGGTTCTGGAAAGCTTGATCTATGATGAGCCGCTTCATAAGCTCGAATATATTCATTATACATCATAGCTAACATTCCTAACATCAATCCAAACATTGTAAAAATAAATATCAAAAACTTTTTCATCATGACTACCTTTACTTGTTTTTCTCCAATGAAATTTTCATCCCTCTGGAACTGCTTTCATTAGTATTATATCATGAAATATTGTTCATTTTTATTTACTAGTGTAAAAGTCTCTATGGCTAGTAAATAAAAAAGTGACTGCATTTCAACTGCAATCACTCATTCAATTGTGTGATAAAAAAATAACAAAGTATTATATTAGATTATTTAATCTTATGTTTGTTCATCTTTTCTTCAAAGATGGCTGTCATAATCATGCGGAGCTCTTCTCCTTCTTTTTCAGGAAGGTCTCCTTGACGTTTCGCCACGGCATAAAGTTCAGGGTATTGCTTAGCTACACGCTCAACTGTCTTGGTCGTCGCATGCCCTCTGACAAAGAAAGGAATACGCTTGATCCATTCTTGCGAGACTAAAGCGAGCAACTTCTTCGCTGCTTCTTTATCAGAAATCTCAGCTGTACTCAATCCTTGCTTGATTTGTTCTTGTTCTTTTTCTGTAAAATCTTTTAATTCCATAGTAAATTCCTCATTTGTTTATCTAAGGACATATTATACACCTATGTAGGGGAAAGTACAATTAAAGAAACTGAAAAATAGAACAAGGGTAAGCCATTCCTGACTCTATCTCTTAATCGTTAAATCTTATGAAGTATATTGATTTCCGATTTACTGTGGAGCATCTCCCTTTTGCTTTAAATAATAGTCACTTGCCTCCGTTAGTTTTTTATAATAATGATCGTAACTCTTACTAAATTGTCTAATCAGAGGAATAGCTACTTCATAGTAGTGATGGTTAATCAAAAATGTTTTCAGTTGATCTTGAATGTGTTTCATTGGACTTGTTTTGTAATCATCACTGTTCAAATAGCGATCATAAATAGAAATTGTGTCCTTATTTTCATTATTCCACTTTTCATAACTTTCTACCGCAGCTATCTTAGCTTCATTAACCTCTTTTAAGGTCTTCATATTAAAACTAGAACTCAGTTCATCAACATAATCCTGTTCTTCTCTGCTTAACTCAAAGGTTGGAAGGCTATCTAAATATTGAATATACTTCTTAAATGCTTCTTCTCCATCTTTTGACAAGGGCTCCTGTAAAAAAGGTTGATAGGCAGCAAATAAGCATTGCCCCAAGTATCCTGGAAATGCTCTTTCGAGTCTCTTATAAATGGAGTCCTCAGCTTCGATGACCGCAAGTTTTTCATTGATCAGATCCGTGTCTGCACCTTTTATATAGAGATCAAACACTACTTTCCGTTTCTCATCACTTTCTAGTTCTTGCTCTTTTCTTCTGAGAATACTAGATGCAGTAGCCCCATCTGACTTCAGACAGTCCTTTATTTCTGTTATGCTTAGCCCTAATTTTTTAAACAAGGCAATCTTATTCAGAATCTCCACATCCTTTTCCGAATATTCCCTATACCCATTTTCTAGTCTTCGAGGATGAATAAAACCTTTTTCTTCATAGTATTCTAGTGCTTTTCGAGTTAAACCTGTTATTCTTTGAATATCATTTCTTAACATAATCTTGCACCCCCTTAACTATATGATACTCCTGTCCCCAAGGGACATGTCAACCTTTACCTTATAAACAGAAGACAATCATTTTTCTAATCTCTTTTATTTCTTATTATAACAAGGTTCCACGAATATATCTGTCATAAAAAAAGAAAAACAGCCAACCATTGGGTTAACTGCTAAAAAAAGTTATCAAGTTAATTATTAGAAGAATCAGCGTTCAATTTCATTTTAAATCGTACTTCCAGTCTTCTCCATCTTGGTAGTAGAAAAATTCAGACAGGTCTTCTTCAAGGAAAATACGAAGCATATCCTCCATATCTAAGGAGAGGTCTAGTTTTGGCAATTCTTTCAGGTCCTCCCACCAGACTTTCCCCTCTTCAGAGGATATTAATTCTCCGTCAAACTTTTCTGTCTTATAAAAGAGAACTACATAACGAATGCCGTCTTCTACCCAATCTTTCATTCCACAAATCTGGGGAGAAGCTATCCTTAAGCCAGTTTCTTCCTTCACTTCACGGATCACTGCTTCCGTAAATGACTCTCCCACTTCGACATGACCTCCAGGAAATGTAAGGCCTGGCCAGTCCTCTTTTTTACGATCCATAACAAGAACTCTATCGCCATCTCTTACCATACAAAGATTCGTAAACTCGACGTTTTCATTCATATAGATACTTCCTAACTATGTGTATTTTTTCATTGAGGACAGAATAGACAATCTGTATCCTAGTCACCTTTTTGCTGAACTTGCGTATGGGCTAGCAGGTCTCCAAGATGCCTCTTATCTTTCCTAAATATCGTCATTGCTAGTAGCAAAACTGCGAGTAGAGTTGCTGAAATAGAAAGGATAATAGATAACACATCAAAATCACTATAGAAGCCATGAATCGTGCCCATATGACCGAGTTGCCAAGGTAAAAATTTGATGACGTTTCTAATCAAGCTAGCCTGCACTGTTTTTTTCAGGTAGACCAGTTCCAGTCCCGCTTTTACCTTCCCAAAACTGCCATCATTTTTATAATCCAAGAATGTGAACAGGAGCGTGATTGGCAAAACAGAGGTGAAAAATACAAGCCACTGTGACTGAATTTCTGTAAACTCTGGGACGCCATTAAAAAAGATGATGTAAATAAGCATCGAACCTAAAAACAGAAGTACTAAATAAGCTAGAATGAAAAGATAATCAAACAGAAATTCTGTCATTCTTTTTTTAAATGAAATAGGATTGATTGCTAATATCTTCATCACTGTCTCCCCCTTTCTCATCTCCTATTATAATATAAGGGCACGAATAAAGAAACTATTAATAAAAAAGAAAGACTGCAATCTTTCGATTCCAGTCTACTTCATTCCTAATTTTCTCTATAAATAACAAATCCATTCGGTTGAATGATCAATCGATCATCGGAAATGGTCCCATGGCTGATCAGATCTGCTTGTCTTCTTTCTAATACAAATTCTTTCTTAGAGTGGTTAAAGTAGGCTTTAAGAAACTGTCCTTCATGCTGCCATTCTACTGCTACTATATCTGGCTCTACTTCTTCTAAGCTCACTTTACCATGTTGAATCATGCCCGCCACTTCTTTTCGTAGCTGGATCAATTCCTTCATAAAGTTCAGCATGTCATTGTCCGCTGACACGCGCTCCCAAGGCATGACACGGCGGCAATCTGGGTCTGGGCCACCGATGAGGGCTAGCTCCGTTCCATAATAGATACACGGCGTTCCCCGTTGCAGATATAGGAAGGCGAGGGCAGACTTGACAGAATGAAGATCGCCTTTAGCCGTCGTCAAGATACGCTCTGTATCATGGGAGTCTAAGAGGTTGAACATCACCTCAGAGATCTGTTGCCTGTAGTACATAGACTGGCTATTGATCTCCCAAATGAAGCGTTGCGTCTCCTTATGCCTACGCAGGAAATAATCCTTGATACTCTCAGAGAGCGGATAGTTCATCACTGCATGGAACTCATCACCATTGAGCCAAGGTTGAGACGAATGCCAGATTTCCCCGAGGATATAGAGGTCTGACTTCTTAGCCAAGACCGCCTTACGGAAATCCCGCCAGAATTGATGGTCGATTTCATTGGCCACGTCCAATCGCCAAGCATCAATATCAAACTCTTCAATCCAGTAAGTCGCAACCTTCAAGAGATAGGCCTTCACCTCTGGATTAGCCGTATTGAGCTTAGGCATATAGCCCGCAAAGGCAAAAGCATGGTAAGACAAGTCGCGACTATTCCACAGATTTTCTGAGGAGACAGGGAACTCTTTGATATGGAACCAGTCCTTGTAAATCGAATCCTCCCCGTGTTTGACCACATCCTGCCATTGGGGTGAATCATAACCAATATGGTTGAAGACGGCATCCAGCATAATCTTCATTCCACGCGCATGAGCCTCTTTCACTAGCTGGCGGAAGGTGTCCTTATCACCAAAATGTCGATCAATTTCAAAATAATCAATGGTATCGTATTTGTGGTTGCTTGGAGATTCAAAAATCGGGCAAAGGTAGAGCCCTGTAATCCCTAACTCCTGCAAGTAGTCCAAGTGATCGATGATCCCTTGTAAATCTCCACCAAAGAAATCCAATACTTGAGGAGCAATAGAGGCATCCCAAGGGCGGACGCCTTCTGGTGAAATGGCTGGATTCCCATTGGCAAAGCGCTCAGGAAAGATTTGGTACCAAACCGTCTGCGCCACCCAATCTGGAACAGCACACCCATCAATCTCATGGATAAAAGGAAGCTTAAAGCCGTTCATGACGAAGTCCAGGTTCTCCTTGGTGTAGGCTGCTACACCTCGATCTCCGTACAAGGTCTTCTCTCCCGCCGTGGACTCTAATTCAAAGAGGTACTGGATCCGGGCATGGCGGACAGATACCGACACTTGCCAATAATCAAAGAGGTCGTCTGTCGTCACCTTGTCCATTTCCTTAGTTGCCTCATAAAGATCCTCTATAAAAATAAAGGGATCCCCATAGTGCAAGACAATCCGTTTGATATCTTCTTTCTTGGTCCGGATGCGAATATGAAGCTGCCCGTCCTTATAAAGATAGGCATACTCCGATTCAGGCCGATGATAAATCGCTGTTAATTCCATCTGTCTCGTCTCCTACTATACTCTCTTTTCATCATTTACCGTTTAATGCAAACGATTACACAAAACTCACTCTAGTATACAACTTTAGAAAAAGGTTTGCAAGAGCTTGTGAGATAATTTTAGACTACTAACTTGTTAAGATTCTAGTGCAACACAAAAAGCCCAGCAATTGGGCTTAAAGATCTTTGTGGAATTATTCTTAAATAGTTATTTCAATATTTTTATTTCTTTAGTACTTCTTTCCAATTATCAATAAAGCCAATATGATGGAGATGAATCGCTTCTCGATAGCGTTGAATAAGTTCTGATAATTCACGTAAAAATCCATCATTCCATTTTTTCTTATCAGGATAAAGGCATTTAATAGCATAAAGTTGGGCCATTAATCTATTTTTTAACTTGCTATTTTCATGCATAAAAGAAGGAAGTTGACCAGGGATTTTTGTAAAGCTTGTATAGTATAGTCGATTATAATGAGCACAGTAATTTCTTAAGACTACAGAAACTTCTAGATAGGTTCTGATTTGAGAAGATTTTAGACCAACATTGTTAGCAATAGACTGTTGAACATCTGTAGGAGAATCGGCAAAAAATTTTGATGTCATACCAAAGGTGAAAAACTCTACTAAAACCCAAATAGGGAACACTCCATCATATTTTATCTGATGATGTTTATAAATAGGACTTTTCTTCCTATGTCCTAATTCTTTGTCAATACCTTCCAAAAATTCATCATGTTTATGAAATTTATTAAAAGAAGTTTTATCTTTATAAGCTAAAGCTCCGTATAGTTTCCCATGATAGTAGGCAACTTGGGTTCTAAAGTATAATTCAATATCTTCAATGTACTTAAAAATGAGCAAGCGTAACTCTGCATCAAAACAGTAAATTTCATAGATCTTTTCTAAAGAAACCTTATTAGAATCATATTTCTGCGTTTCCTTATCACGAAAAGGTAAAAAATAAGCAGTTAGCCTATAATAATTAACCTTCTTCAAAATATCAATCGCAAACTCATCCGATTTGATATCTATACAACCGTGCTCAATTAGTTTAGCTACTTGCTCTTTCCAAGTCTTAAATTCTTTAACATCCATAAAAACTTCCAGATAAAAAAATGTCCGCCTTGTCACATCAAAGAGAGGTGGGCGGTCCTATTAACTACATTATACAGTTTTTACTAGATAATTCAAGTGTTATTCGTATTTTTTAAAATTTACTTACACAATTATTCATACAAACAGAAAATTAAACCTACAAGTATAGTTCAAAAACAGATCATTCTAGTTTGCACTTTCCAGAATGGCCACTTCTCTCAGTCGCTCCACGTCTTCTACCGTGGGATGCCATCCTTCAATCATATTGGTGCTAAGAGCAAACCAGACGCTCTTAAAAACCTTTTTGTTGTCAAAAATCACACCCATAATCATCATTTTTTCTTTATCTACATCTAAGGTCATATTCTACCTCCGTCCTATTATTATAGCATATTTTCAATCATTTTAGTTCTCCTATTTAGAACTTACCCTACACAAAAAGCCCAGCAATTGGGCTTTCTCATCATCTAAATGACTGATACTTATTCCTTACTTGTATGCCGCTTTCCAAGACTGAGCGCTTGCTCTTCTGACATTTCAACTACTTTGGCAAAGTTAGTATTTCGTGGCATGCTATCCTTAGAGTACCAATAAACCTCAGCACTTCCATTTCTGGCCACATAAACAACTGGAGCTAGTTGACGAGTTGGCTCTGTAGGCTCTACAGGTTGAACTGGCTGTGCAGGTCCTGCTGACTGACTCGGTTGAGGGGCTTGACTTGGTTTCGTCTCTACAGAAGGACTGGCTGGTTGTGGTTGACTACTTGGTTCCGTCGGCACTAAAGATGGCTTAGCGGTCCCCTTCAGATAGTCAATGGTCGCATTCTTGGAATAATTATCCAAGGTAACGGTGGTGATCCCATAAGCATCTACTGACTCTTTGGGGCTACTTAAATTGATTGGTAGGAGGTTGCCATCTCGATCAATTCCTACATATTGCAAGGTCACCTGCCGAGGAATCACTTCATCCCCAGTATAGACAGGCGTCACCTTATAATCCAGCCAATAATTGGGATGGGTGGCCAACCAGCTATCGAGTCGTTTCTCGTAGTAGAGCATACCTTCCACATTACTATCTGCTGTCCCTTTATAATTTCCCGTATTGGTCCAGGCAGTTAGAGCAACCAGATTTTTCCCTTCATTGGTCAGTCCACTAAATTGATAGCCAATCAGATGCCCTCTATGGAACAGCCAGGCCTTCTTTCCTTTGTTTCCATAAGCAATCTTATAATTGTGCCAGCCAACCGGATTATAGTTGAGACGTGGTTCTCTTTTTTTCTTTGGCTCATCCTTGTCCTGCAGCTGAATATGGGCTGAGGTCGCACGACCTAAATGATCAAAATCCCCCAGTACAAGCTGCTTACTGCCATTAAAAGGCAGTAGATGAAGTCTCTGGTAATCGAGGCCCGTTTGCTGAGCTTGAGCCCCTTGAACAATGGCCAAGGACATAAAAACCGAGACCATCGCAACAATAACATTTTTCAAAAATCGTTTTGTAACCATGATTGAAACTCCCACATTTCTATCTAGTGATATTATAGCAGAAAAAAGCGGTTACAAACATAGAAGATAGGCAATTTCTTCTCCTATGTCAATTAGATTTTTTAATAAGTTTATTTTTACTTTAATATTCTTTAGTGTATAAAATATTGACTATTATTTTAATACATAAAATGATACACAACTATTCTAAATCAACTTATATTCATACCACTCTTCATCTACTTTCTGAAATCCCAAAGCCAAAAACATTCTTTGACTTTGAGTATTAAAAGGATAAATTTGAGCAGTTACCTTAACCATTTCTTTCTCTTTGGCCAACTGTATCATTTCAGAAACACATCGTCTTCCGATATGTAAATTCTGATACTCTTTGCTGATCACTATAGAAAGCTCTGAATTATCTTGAAGTGTCACATCTCCAACTAACACTCCCTCATATTGGATATAATAGCAAGAACCATGTGAAGATAGGTAATCATACATTTTATGAAGTTTTGTTACATCGTAAATCTGATCAGTATTATCCACTTGTTTGCAAACCTCGCTATCTTGATACCAAAAAAGGGAGATCTCATCATTCCTATAATAGGGAATAAGCACTATCTGATCGTCTACTATTCTATTCATACTTACTCATTTCTTTCATCATAATGGGTTCCATTTACTTTTAGCTTAATCTTAATAAAAATATCCAGTCTTATCTCTGATGGATCTACTCCCGAATCACCTTGATTTTTCTTCTATTTGCAATGAAACTACTCAAGAAACTGATAATGGTAATCAGCCCAATGACAAGAGGGAAAATAAAAGTGAAATACATTTCAAAGCTTATCTTATTTTCTTGTAGCAATCCTGTTCTCCAAAGACCGATAGCAACAAAAATAGCCAGTCCCATCACAATCAAGGTTTGAAGGAAAGTTCTTTTTAGCATTTTTTTCTTCGCCTCTCCTACTTCACCTTCTGAAACCTCATAGATATCGAGTTCCAAACGATGAATCACCTGCTCTTGTTGGTACAGAGAGTAGCAAAATACTAAAAACGTGATCACACCGACACAATCTGTAGTGAACATGAAACTGAGCAGGAATCCAAGGATAATCCCCGACATAAAGAGCATGTACATGTTGTTCCCAAAGGTACTCAATTCTTTTTCCTTGTATTCGTCAAGCTCACCTGTAATATCGTAGAAGGCTTTAACACATTTCAATTGCCAGTTTTTATTCATCATCATCGATCCTCCAAAATAAAGAATTCAAATCCGTCCCAAGCTCTTTTGCCAGATTGATACAGAGATCTAAGGAAGGGTTATACTTCCCATTCTCAATCATATTAATCGTTTGCCTGGAAACTCCAATACTTTTTGCCAAAGCCAATTGAGAAAGACCAAGATTGACTCTGTATTCTTTCACCCGGTTCACTTGGCACCTCCTAATCACAAATGTGTCAAATATATTTGATACATTTATTTTACAATATTAGTTGTTTAATGTCAACTATATTTGACATCGTTTTCTAAAAATATTTTCTCAATTTTTTAAAAAAAAATTGAACTGCACCCCAAAAGTTAGATTTTTTTCTGTCTAACTTTTGGGGTGCAGTTCAGATTTCAAAATATTATTTTTAATTCTATTATTTGAATGTATGGTAAAATAACTAAAATAATGCTAAAAATCAACGTTAAAACGATAAATGCCACGCAAAGTAGCAAAAATAATGAGAATGCAACCTCTACTTGCTTGTGCTGTAATCATCGTTTATTCTATACTAAAATCAGTCATATTGCTACTTTATGACAAATTACATCATAGAATATAGAGGAGGTCATACAACATGACATTTGCTGAAAAATTAAAATCCATACGTAAACAAGTAGGGATGTCACAAGAACTTTTAGCTGAAAAAATCGGTGTATCAAGACAGGCTGTAACAAAGTGGGAAACTGGTGCTGGAATTCCAGATATCGAAAATATGATATCCATTTCAAACCTATTTAACATCTCTATCGATGAGCTAATCTGTAATGAAAGAACTAGTCTTAAGACAAGCGAATATCTTTTTGAGAGTATCACAGAGTATGATATCGATAAGATCAAGAGCTATGATATGAAATTTGGAGGCGCAGAAAAGTTTGTATTGTCCGGATACAAGGGAGAAAAGATTCGAGTTCGTCTGGTATCCAATCTTCTTTCTACACTTCAAAATGATTTTAAAGTAAAAATTGATGATAGTAGAAAAAGAATTGACCTAGATGTAAAACGTTACAATGGTGTAACAGAGGCAACGGCTAAAGAAACGGTCAGTATCTTTGTGCAAATCCCAACTCGCTATATTAGTCACATTGAATGCGCGGTTCGTGCAGAGTCTGTAGAAATTCACTCCCTAGAATGTGACAATATCGAACTTGACCTTAAAACATCTCGTATTACCCTAGAAGATATTTCAGGTAAAGTAAAAATAAACTGTAATCTTGATATGGAAGTATTATGTCATTCATTAAACGGTGAAGTTGACATTAACCAGATTTCAGCAACATCCAGAATTCGTATTCCTGAAAACAGCCTATTTACTGCTGTTACCAAAGGGATTGGAACAAATATTTATTATGAAAAAAATGGGCAAAAAACTGAACCTTTCGATTCACCCGATGCAGATAATATAATTGAATTGAATGGTATTAAGAGTGAACTAGTTATCTATACAGCTGAAGAAAGAGGGTAACTAAATGAATGTAAATTATTTAAAAAGATACATCATCAGTTCTTATGTACTTGTTTGGGCACTCATTATTTTTGTAGCAGCTCCTGCAAGTTTAGTATTTAAGATTCCACCTGTTATCATGTGGATTGTACGAAATATCATCGCATGGTCTCCATCATACCTTCTTTTATTTGGATGGAAGTATTTCAGGACTGATGAGAAAAGAACAACTTTCCTTAAGCGGTGTTTCTCTGCTAAAGTGTCGTTACTCCCACTTCTATCTTCATTTGGTCTTACATTTGGGCTCAGTATTTTATCACTCTTCCTCTACTCACTTATGACCCAAAAAACAATGCTCTCCTACATCAATCTAGGAACCGTATCATTGCCACTAAGTATTTTCTTATCATTTACATCAGGTCCGACTGGTGAAGAATTAGGGTGGCGTGGTTATATGAGAGAAGAATTTAATAAAAAATATCATTTTTTAAAATCCTCTATTTACCAAGGCCTAGTCTGGTGTTTCTGGCATACACTTCTGTGGGTAGTAGATTCAAAATTTACGGACTGGCGGGCCGTTCCTTATATTATTGCTAATATAGTTGTGATTACATCTATTACTATTTGTATGAATATTATTTTGGAAAAATATAATAACCTGATTTATTCTATTTTCATGCATTTTGGCTTTAATATTGTATATGTATTTTTGGATGCTGATATCGGATTTTTTATCATTTTGACCTTGCTATACCTACTTATCACTCCGATTGCAATTCATATACGTAATAAAACTGTGGAGAGATTATCATGGGAAAAATCCACCATTAACCGTACAAAATTTTGAACCTATTCTGAGAAAAAGTCCAACAATTAACTTTTAAAATGAAATCACTTGCAAATTCCTTAGTTTAGTCATTATTTAATCTATCGCTATTTCACTCTATTACTGTTTCAGTAACAAGCTTACCCAATCAACAGTTCGAACTTAATATTTCATTTCGCAGAATCTTAGAGTAGGCTCTAGGATTTTCAGTGATCTTGCGACAGTGACCATATCCTTGCCAAATATGAAATTTGGCTTGAGGATACTTTTGGGGGAGAACTTTTTTAGCAGCTATCAAGTCGAATTCTTTTGAACCATAAAAGAATACACAACTTTTTTGTTCCTCTGGCGTAAGGTTGGGCAAATCCACAAATGCACAATCATGGGAAATATGTTTGATGCTTTCTTCATCCATAGCAATGAAAGAATCTGCCATCATCACTCCTTTTTCTCCATAAAGTGAAACCATCTTTCGAACAGCTAAATCTCTGTTGCGTATAGCTTTTCTATGTTTTTTTAGCAATAGGTACCTAGTAAATACATCAAGCAAAGCTGATTTTGTCCATAAACTTACCCCCTCAAAAACAACCTTACCAAACCCGATATCCTTATATTTCAATAATTTTAGTAAAACGACTCCACCCAAGGAAGCACCGAACGCTAAACGCAAGTCTTTAATATGATGATCCTTTAAATATTCATAAATCATTTGGCTTTCCTTAAGAGCCGATTCGTAAATGGTCGAAGTTAATTGCCCATGTGCAGATAAATCCGGAATGATATATCTAAACTCTTGTCCCATCTGATCTGCAATCAGCGATTTCATCCCTTGTGCAGAAGATAACATTGGATGGATTAATAATATCGTCTCCTTCTGATTAGAATTAAGATCAAGAATGTTCATTTTTTTCCACCAGATTTCCTTCCTTTACTACTCTTCTTAAGTTTCATCCAGATAAATATTGACTGCTAGGTATTCTTGCTTTTTAGCATAAGCAAATACATCTGAGGCTCTAATATAATCAAAAATATTTTCCTCGATATCTTCGTCCCAGGTGGCTTCACTGAAGATTTGATTATCTTGACTAGCTTCATAGAAAATATCAAGGTGAACTTGATAAAACTCTTCATCTTCATTTGGAGCTTGCCTTACTAACGATAGTTGAAACAAGGGTTTATTAGATACAGCTGAATATGTCCCTGTCTCAAATAAAATCATCTCATCCTCAATAGGAACACTACACAAATCTTCAAAGATTTCTACCATATCCTCTAAAGGCATCTTATCAGTGATTCTATCTTTTAAAAATTCAAGTGATTGCTTCATGCTTTTCCTCTTTCTACATAATTGCCATCAGAAACTAACTTAAAATTAAAAATGACTTATAAATCAAAGTAGTATCTCCTTATTGGAGTTGCTACTATAGATGCCATAACAACTATACCGATGACAATCCATAGCCAGATATTCCTTTGGGCCTATTCGATGACAAAAGCACTAAAATAAAGGATCACCCAAAGCATGGACAGATAGAGAGATCCCACACCTAAAAAAGCCCTGTCATCCAAGTGTAGGGAAATGGTTCCCTGATAAGATAATTCTCTAAAATAAAATAAGAAATAATCTCTCGAATTCACTCAACTTTCTTATCTCTAATCTGGATTTTAACTCAATAGAATGACTAATATCAGCTTGGAAAAAATCTATTAAAAAGTAGAACCTCTACTCCCTTCATTATACTACATAAATAGGATAAAAGACTGAACCATATAGTTTTTACCTTGGTTTCAGTCTTATTTTTTTATAAGAGCCACGTTGTAAAATGAAGTGCAACACAAAGTTCCTCATCCTACTTATAAAAAATCTTGACCCAATCCTGCTTTGCACTTAGGATACGAGCAACATACACTGTATGCTTCTCCATATAATAAAATGCGAGATAGTTCTCTATTGGCATATAACGATAGGGTTTTCCATCATTCGTCATCTCACCATACCCTCGGCTTGATACCAGAGGACACGCTTCTGGAAAAAGTTCTAGGGTCTCAAGAGCACTTAAAAGCAAATCGACTTTACCATCTGCAGCTTGCTGGCTATAAAAATTCACAAGAATATAGTCGTGAATATCACGCAAGTCCTGCTTAGCTCGATCTGCAAGAAAGACCTGATAGCGTTTCAACTTAGTCAAGACCAAATTCCTTTCTCACATCGGCTACAGAAGTGACTTTCCCTTGAGCGATTTCCTGGTGCCCCACTAAAATCTCCTTCTTCAAATCCTCAAAGGCCACTTGATACTGCGTGTTCTGCAAATCACTTGAAACAAATTCTCTTGGATCCACAGTCCCGTTGGCAATTTTTCGAAGTGCTGCATTCAGGACATCTGATACAGAAATTTTTTCATCTGCAAGCACCTCTTTTGTTTTCTGGTAAAACATCGCATCTGCGCGAAAATTCACTGCTTTCGTGTTTGCCATTTCTACCTCTCCTTTGTACATACAATTTGTATATACATTCTACCATACGAAAGAGAAAGTATTCAAGTGAAAGCTGAGTTCATAACTGGTGATAAATAGTTTTGACAGAAAAAGGTGATAGATTGTTCTGTCTATCACCTTGTGTTTGCTATTGATCATCTTGTAATTGTGCTTTGCTTTTCTAAATCATGACACATACTCATCAATAATATTCTAAAGGGTAGGAATCATGTCAATATTTTGTCACATGCTTCATTTTATCTATGACCTCTCTTTCTTTTCTCGAATATGAAAAGGTCTTTTTCAATCAAATTTTTTTAAAATAATCTTGTTCATGACGTTACGTAACGATGTATAATAGGTATGAGGAGGGGAGTAATGATGGCTAAATATAGAGCAATTCCGGAAGGATTTATGACAGTTGGGGAACTTGCTAAGAAAATGGGCGTTACCATCCGTACTCTACAATATTACGATAAAGAGGGGCTGCTTTCCCCATCGGCAGAAAGTGAGGGAGGTCGCAGGCTTTATACCGATAAAGATATAGTGCTACTCCATCAGATTCTATCTTTAAAATCACTGGGATTTTCTCTCAAGGATATAAAGAGCCGTTTGATCTCTTTAAAAACACCTGATGATGTTGCTAAAGCTCTTACTGAGCAGGCAGATGTTCTTCGTAAAAATATAGAGCAACTTAAGGATTCTTTGATCGCAATAGAGCAGTTAAAGGTAGAAGTTTTACAAATACAAACGGTCAATTTTAAGAAATATGCAGACATTATTGTCAATCTACAGATGAAGAATGACTCCTACTCTCTCATTAAGCGCTTTGATGATGATACGCTCGACCAGATTCGCAGTCGATTTGACAAGAAAAGCGGACAAGACTTTATGGACAGGTTGAACCGCCTAAGTGATCAAATCGTGGAGCTTCAGAAAGAAAACGTACCAGCTGAAAGCGAACAATGCCAACAGGTTGTGCAAGAATACTGGAGCTTGATTATGGAGTTTACAAATGGTGATATGAGCATGCTTCCGAAGTTGATGGAGGTTGGGAATATTGATACCGCCTCAAACGCTTGGGAAGAAAAGCAAAAAATCGTCAATGACTATATAGGACCCGCCCTACAAGTCTATTTTTCAAGGCTTGGAACAAATCCCTTTGAGGAGGTGGAACCATGAAAGACGCGATAAAGATTTCTGGATTAAAGAAAAGTTATGGTAGCAAATTGGTTCTTGGGGGCCTCGATTTTCAAATCAAACAAGGAGAAATATTTGCTCTGCTCGGAGTAAACGGAGCTGGTAAAACAACAACGCTTGAATGTATCGAAGGTCTGAGAAAATATGATGAAGGCAAGATAGTTGTAAACGGGAAAACCGGAATTCAACTACAGTCCTCCTCTCTACCCGCTCACATCAAACCGATGGAAGCCATAAAACTCTTTGCAAAATGGAATCATACACACATTGATGATGTTATGCTAAAGGCCCTTGGCATAAAAGAAATTGAAGAGTCGCAATACATAGAATTATCCACTGGGCAAAAAAGAAGATTACATCTTGCTCTTGCACTTATCAGTAATCCAGATATTCTATTTCTCGATGAACCGACAGCGGGACTTGATGTTGAAGGACGACTATCTCTCCATGAACAAATCCGAAAGCTCAAATCACAGGAAAAGACAATCGTCTTAGCAAGCCACGATATGGCCGAAGTTGAAACCTTATGTGACCGCATTGCTATTTTGAATAGTGGAAAGATTGTCTTTTGTGGTACTCCTTCAGAACTGACAGAAAAACTTGGAAGAAAATATTTCATCCATTTAAAGACCCGGGACGGAGAGGAATCTTTTGAAACAGATACGATCGAGGACACTTTGATTTCATTATTGGAAGAATGCAAACAGAATAATATCCAGATACTGGATATTAAGGTTGATCGTGGCACAATGGAGCAGCATTTCATAGAAATGGCAAGGAGGGGATCGGAATGAATGGTTTTTTATATAGCCTAGCATTACAGTGGAAATTGGACATACGAAGTAAGTCTCTCTTGGTTACTTACTATATTGTACCGCTTATTTTCTTTCTTCTCATGGGTGGTATTTTTACTTCCGTTATACCTGATATGGGTAGTACACTCATACAGTCAATGATTGTCCTGAGTGTTTCTATGGGGGCCTTTCTCGGCTTACCGCCTTCCTTGATTGAAACATACGGAAGCGACATAAAAAAGATTTATAAAGCAAATGGTGTGCCTATTCACTTAGGACTGGTGACCATGGTTCTCTCTGCCTTTCTTCATTTGATGATTACCTGCATGGTGATCCTACTACTTGCTCCAATTTTATTTAAAGCAAATCTACCAAGTCAATTTCCCTTATTCTTTCTCGCGCTTGCCATCTACATTTTTGTATCGTTGAGTATCGGAAGTATACTGGGCCTTACTGTTAATAATCAAGCAAAGCTGACCATGATAGGGCAACTTGTATTTTTGCCTTCAATTATGCTTTCGGGGATTATGTTTCCAATTAGTTTGCTACCTGATTTTCTTCAAGTAATCGGGCGTCTTTTCCCCGCTTCTTGGGGATACCGTTTGATGTTAGATAAAGGGCTTCGACTTGAAAATCTATGGTATTTGATTCTTGTATCCTGTATCTCAGTAATGACTTGTATCCTCCTCTTGAATCAGCAAAAATCTAACTAGGTGCCTGAATAAATCCATAGCAACATTAACTTTTAAGCAAAAGCGACGAGATTGTTACTAATCCCGTCGCTTTAGTGTTTTTGATTGTCTTTATCTAATCTCTGTTATGTTATTGAAACTTCTTGCTCCCATCGGCTAAGCACATCTTTTAAAGGCTCATCTAAATAGGTATAGGCTTTATCCTTAATCCAATCAGGGATACCATATGCGGCCTCTGCTATACTTCCTGTGATGGCAGCAAGAGTATCACTATCCCCACCAAGAGATATGGCATTTCGAATAGCATCTTCAAAATCAGTACTTTCAAGAAAAGCAATGATAGCTTGAGGTACCGTATTCTGGCAAGTTTCATTAAAACGATAAGTAGGACGAATGTCATCTAGTGTTTGAGAAAGATTATATCCATACTCTTGTTCTATGTGTTCCTTGATGAGTCTCTTACACTCTGTAGGATGATCGTTGACCGGTTTTCCATAGTCGCCACTGTAACCTCCAAAGTAATAACGACACATAAAGATAGCATCAGACGTCGCCATAGCTCCTTTGACCCCCTCTGGATGGTTATGAGTCACCTCTGCAGAAATTCTCGCAAGATTTCTACTAGATGGCCAAGTACCTGTTCTGGCACAGAAACTACAATCCATGACCCAAGCACAAGGAGAAACACGCATGGCTGAGCCATTGCCAAAGCTATTATAAGGGGAGCAATCATTGCTTTGAATCCATGTATTAAACCTAGGCCCGTACCCAGCATCGGGATACATCCTGCCATATTTCTTCATGGCATCAATAAAGTCATCCTTCTGACCACCGTTCATGATGGCTTCAGCAACAGCACAGGTCATAACCGTATCGTCCGTGAAAAAACAATCCTCACGAAATAATGGAAAGTCTTTCGTTTTAATATTGCCCCATTCGTAAACAGAACCTACAATGTCTCCTACTATTGCTCCTAGCATAAGATTCCTCCTTACAGCATATTAGATTTCCAATGGGTCGCTCTTTAAAAATGGTACCACCAAATCAATCCACTCTTGAGGCAGGTAAGCTGATAAATAGCCATGGTTATACCCCTTTGCTTCATACAGGATCGTGTTGGGATGTAGCTGCTGAAATAATTTCGCTGATGCTTTCACACAGTTTAATTCTTTTTCACCATAGATATACAGAACCTGCGCCTTACTAGCAGAAATCGTGTCCTTCAACTTGTAACGCCCCATATAAGTTTTGTAAATGGTCACCAATGTTTTGGTAGGCGTCCTTGGCAAATCCTCCAAATAATATGCTTTTATCTCCTCTGGATATGCGAGTTTAGGATAGAGTTTGTCCATCATGCTTAATTGAAGTTTGCAAGAGAATTTACTGAACATCAGTTTACCAAATAGAGCTACTAGAAAGATGCTGATTTTAGCTAACCTTGGTTGAGGAATACAGAGGCTTCCATCTATGATGGCCTTCTCAGCTATCTCGCTGTCTAATGACAAAAGCTCCATGGCAATTTGACCACCAAGTGAAACGCCACCGATCGCAAACAACTTCCCACCACAGTTTGCTTTGACATAGTCTAGGATCTCCAAAGCAGAATCTTCCGTAGAAACATAAACGAGTGGATATTCTTCGCCATGGCCATTAAGCGTGGGTAGAATAACACGGTATTCTTTTGATAAGATCCGTGCTTGACGAAGATAATTCCACCAAGAACTGCCACCGCCATGTATTAGTAAGATAGGAGGCAAATTCTTATCACCAAATTCATGGAATTTCATGTTTAAACTCCTTACTGAAATCTATATCTCCACCTATTTCTCCAATTTTATTACTTTATCATAGCGCTTCAAGTCCTCTTCACTATAGTGATGAATCACTTCTACGAGTGCTTGAGGGAGCGAGAAGAGAAGTTGACTGATTTTCTCTTGATTTTTAAAGTCCAGATTGGCTTTGACTTCATCAGCTAGGATAAATTGGCGATTGTGATAGAGAGCACGGGCAATTTCCAAGCGCTGCTTCTCACCGCCTGACAGAGTCTGGTTGCTAAGATTTTTGTTTTGAAGAGCTTTCAAACCAGTTTGTTGCAGGATTTCGTCCATCCTTACAATATCAAGTTCTTGTCCCAAAGCAATATTTTCCTCTAGGCTCAAACCATCAAAGATATGACTAGACTGGAGAATATAGGCTCCTGCCTGATAGAGTTCATCCGAGGTTAGCTCTTGCCCATGGTAGCGAATCCGACCATGACTAGGCTCGATTTCACCATAGATTAGGTTCAGTAAGGTTGTTTTTCCAGCCCCACTTTCTCCGATAATGGCAATCTTTTCACCTTCCTCAATAGTAAGGTCACAAGGAGCTAGGATTTCTTGACCATCACGCTCTACACTGACTTTCTCTAACTGAATAGGAAAGACGGAACCTTCGAGAACAGAAGGCATATCCAAGTCTACTCCCAACAATTTTTGATATTTATCACAGAGAGACTTGGCTGATTTTCTAGTATTGATAAAGTAAGATAACTCCTGAAATTGATAGCCAATATTATACGATACGAGGTAAATCCCTACAAAGCTGGCTGCAGATAGGTAGTTATAATAGGTCATGAAACCACCAATGACAATAGGCGCAACAGAGCAAAAAGCATCAATTCCATTGATAAAGAGACTATTTATAGTCCGCTGCTTTTCATAGGCGATTTCTTCCTTAAGAGCCTTGTGCAAATCTTTAGAGAACAGTTTGTAAAACAAGCTTTGTCCCCTATAATACCGTATGGAACGAGCACCTGCGATCATATTGGTTGCTTGAGAGACATAGGCTTGATTAGCCAAGGACTTCTCCTTCGTAATTTCATCCAAACGTTTAGAGCCAATTCCACTACAAAGAACAGGTATCGAATAAAAAATGATAAAGAGCAAGCCAAGATAAAAATTAGTCCAAAGAGCATAACAGATAGAGACGGTTGTAAATCCCAAAGAAGAAATGATAATAACAGTCGGCTCAATATAATTATCTTCTAGCTGTTTTACATCATTTTCCAAGTCTGACAAAACTTCTTGATCCGCTATCCGACGGCTATATAAGAAAGTCTGAAAGATCCCCTTCTTAATACCCGACTTGAAGTCTGTCAGCACTCGTGCGTAGTAATAACGTTTCCCCGCCAAACCCAGCAAGAGAATCAGATTTCCAACAATCCCCCAAAACAAGACCTGCCATAGCAAATGCAACTGGTGATTGGTAAAACTAGAGACAATATACTGAATCAAAGCTGGTGTAATGATAGCCTCCAGCCAAGTAATCATAATCGCTATAAAATAGAAGAATAGGTGCTTCTTGGTTACATAAGATCTAAGCATAACGTATAAACCTCCTAAAGTTATTTACCAACTTAGATAGTCGCTCTTTAACTCTTTGCTGGGATACAAACACTTTAAAAATATTTCATTCAAATATTTCTAAGCTACTACCAGAAGAACTACAGATGCAACGTGGTGCTGGAAAGCATCTTTATTGTAGAATAAAAGTGACTAGTCTGGCTTTGTTATTATACTATTGAGCGAATTTATCACTCTAAGAGAAGAGTTAAAAGCTGATTATGTCTACTCTAAAATATTATAACATAGAAAAATAAAAGGGTAAATGGAAATTGAATCCTAACAATTCCATCTATCAAACCAAGATACTAAACTTATACTCTTTCTCTAATATTTCCTATGTACACGAAAAAAGCCTTGACCTCAAGGCTTTTTACAATCCCTTTCATTACAAGGTTTTTACGCTTTTACCTACCGTTTCGTCGTACACTCCTTACTCTACGACAGCTATACCCCAGGGCACCTTCTCGCATGTGCGGACTCAAAAGGTTCAGTGAACCTTTTGAGGATTAGCTACGTTTCACTAACAAACTCACACACTCTACGTATGGTGCTAGTAAACTTCTATATTATAGAACGAAAATGACTAAGTTGTTGTTTAAAATTAAACTTTAGAATGAAACTATTTTATAGTTAGCATTTTTCAAGCTTTATAGCTGATAATTGTCACTTAATAAATTTACTTGCTAACTTGTAAACTTTTTGAATCTCTTTACTCTTAACATCCCAACTATCAAGTTCTTCTTTGATCAACTCTGGAAATTTTTTGCCAATATCCCTCAAAGCATTACCAACTGATTTTCTAACATATTCACTAGAATCTTCTTTTAATGTTGCGATTCGTTTAATAGCTTCATCTGGATTATCCTTGAAATATGGTCTACTCGTCCATATTCTCAAACCTTCTGTAACAGCTCTTCTGACATTTGGATTATTATTTTGTAGCCAGTCGTCAATAACCGGAAGAGATTTTTCATAACCTGTTTGCTTACAAAATTCATCAAATGCTTTTGCTAATACTTCTTGAACTCTCCAATTGTCATCCTTTGAAACCTCATCCCTCATAAAGATCAAAATTTCTTCATACGATGACAAATGGCCAAAGAGAAATACACTGTACATTCTAACTTGATATACATTGGATTTAAAAGCTAAAAATGCTAATTCTTTGGTATACACATTATCGTTTGATAGATAATCAGCAAGAGCTCTTTTCTCTTCTTCTTTAAATCCATTTTCTATTAAAGAGAATTCTTTTTCTAAATTTAAAATATATTCTTTCATGTAACTTGACCCCAAAACAACATTCCAAGTTTCAAGATAATTCTCGATAGGTATTAATAAAGAATTGAATTCGTTATAATATGAGCAAATAATCTTGACATTTTTTCAAATTGATATTTAAACTCTTTTATTATTAAGCCTTTTTCTCAATCAAATACCAACTAGGAATGATTTGCTTCATATCATCATACCATTCTAAAATTTCCTTAGCTTGATTTTGCATTACTGCTATTTCTTCAACTCCGTAAGGTACAGCCCAGGGAAGTGCTCCCACTAAGTTACTTAGAATATAGATAGCGAGAAGCTTCCAAAATAAATCCGGAACCTTATGATCAAAATATCCATCTATCATACCAGACGCAAAAGAGGGAGAGACTTGAGCAGACCATACAATACGATTGAATTCCTCCCAAGGATCTCCAAGATCAAATCGATCAAAGTCAATGACATAGATTTTACGATCTTCACCAATCATGAAATTCCCGATATGATAATCTCCATGTTGGAAAACCTGAGGTCTATCTTTTAACAATTCTCGATTTGCATTTAAAAACTCAATAAAGGTCTGACCATTTTCATATTGAACGGGACATTCTTTGTATTTGGAGATTTTGTCATCAATTTTTCGATTATAAAAGACCTCCCAATCTTCACGAACTTCTGTAATAGGGAGTGAATGAATTTTTTGAAGGATTCTTCCTGCTTCTACTCCGTAAAAGTATTGTTGTTCTTTTGAAACAGTTAAAATGATTTCTCTTGCATCTTTCCCGTCTATCCATTCGTGTAAAGAATGCACTTCGTCATCACAGAGTTCTATGCTAATTGGTTTACACATCGGAACTCCAAGAGAAGCCACCTTATCCATCATATCAAATTCAAATTTTTTAGAATCTAACTTATCCTTATCAGAAACACGCAAGAAATATTTTTGCTGATTTTGATCTGTCACACAATATTTTTTATCATCTGACCAGCCTTTATTTATGGCTATCTTACTAATAAAATTCATCAAGCACTCTCCGATTCACCTTCCAACACTTCTTGCAGTTTTCACTAGTAACCCATCCAGTTCGTCTACACTTTAGTTTCCTATATGTAAAAATATCTTAATAATGCGCTATCTAGTTGCTTTCCCTAATAATAAAATTAAAATGTGTCTCACCGTATCTGAAAGCTGATAAACTAAATCGTTATAAAATTCAGTTGATGATTTAATAATCATATCGATTGTTTCCATACTTCCTGGTTTCCTAATCAACTTTCAAATATATAGCGTTTTCATTTTTTTCTTATCCTATTATATCATTATTCAAAATAAAAAACTGCAACTTACTAGTTGCAGTTAAACACAGATTTTCTTCCGTTCCTTCTAGAAATTTATAAGTTAACTTTTAGAATTTGTTCAGTTATCAAAGTTCATTTAGCTTTCTACTATGTACGATTCTTGCTTGATAGCGGAGTAAATTTTCTATTCTACACCAAAAGCAAAAAGGATATATTTTTAATAAATTCCATTTGAAAACAATTCCTGTTCTATTATAGTAATGGTAATTCTAACTTTACACTTGCACCATGTTTATCCGTGTTGTTTTCTAATATGATGCGTCCATTATGTAATATCATTATTTTCCAAGAATTATATAAACCTAAACCATAGTTTGTAGCTGAATGTCTACTCTTATCTCCACGGTAAAATTGCTCCGTTCCTCGTTTTAAATCCTCATTAGAAAATCCTGGGCCTTCGTCTATCACAGATATTGAAAGTATCTTATCTGTAGTCATTATTAGTAATTCAATGTTGGATTTGTCTGGTGAATATTGAATAGCATTACTAAATATATTTTGAATGACTCTTTCAAATAATTGTACATCTATCATTACATCTGAATCTTCACAATTAATAGATTTAGATATAGTACGGTCATGTATTAGTGTAATCTCTCTCGCTATTTCACTAACTCTTTCGATTATTTCTGACACCTTTACTTTTTTTAAATTCAACGAGTTTAATTTAATTGACTGATTCATCTCCATCAGAGCTTTTGTATAATCTGATATACGTGTTGAATTTTTTATAATGTACTCTACATAATCTTTTTGTTCATCAGTTAGATCAGTTACCTTTAACAATTCAGCATTACCTTGGACAATAGAAACCGGAGTTTTTAAGTCATGCATCAATGCCGATATCTGACTTCTCTTATTCTCTTCTTTAATCCAATTTTCTCTTAATGAATCACTTAAGGCTTTTTTCATTATATCAAGGCTATTTAAGACATCATTAAATTCTTTGATATTTGAACTTCCTATTTCAAAGTCTAATTCTTGGTTGGCGATTTTATCTGATGCCTCTAGCATTGGCGATAATTGCCTTGTTATTCGTTTTGCCCAGATTAGAGTAGCCACAAATGCACTCATTAAAAAGAAAATGATTAATAAAAATATTAATAGTAAATCTACACTAGGGAAATATTTTTCCATCCAATCATTATTGTAGTGTGGCTCTAGTGAATAATGGATTAATACATATCCATCATTCCTTTTAAATTCTATAAATGAAGAAGATGGAGTTGAAAATCCCTCATGATTGTGAAAATTCTTAGCTTTCAGTTGAATAGCTTCATCCATATTAGTTTTTATCACTTCACCATCTGGCGATAAAAACATATAGCTAGCTCCTTTAGGTATCAATGCTTCATCAAAGTCTATTTTATTTAAAATTTTATATTTATTTTCTTGTAATAAATTTTCTGTATGGTTAGCCGGAATAATCAAACCAACACTATAAAACGCTGTAAAAGTTAATAAAGCTAGTACGATGGCACATCCTAAACCAACTCCAACAGTCATTAAGTATTTAAGAAATACTATTTTGAGTGACTGTCCTTTTCTAATTAATTCCATTTATAACCAATCCCCCAAACTGTAGAAATTGGATTTTCACCAAATTTTAAGAACTTTGCTCTAATATTTTTTACATGTTCTGATATGGCAGCAGAATCACCAATCCCATCAAATCCAAAAATCATTTCATATATTTGTTCTCTTGAAAAAACTTGTCCCTTTCTCTTTGCTAAAAGCTTCGAAATTTGATATTCAGACTTTGTCAGATGAATTTCTTCCTCCTTCACAAATACTTGATTGGAGGATAAATCAAATCTTATATTCCCTAGGTTTAAACTCGAATGTTTTTCTCTTTGTTCTCTTCTCAGATGAGCTTCTACCCTTGCTAACAATTCACCAACACCAAATGGTTTGGTAATATAGTCATCTCCTCCACTTAATAAGCCATCTACTATATCCGTTTCCATTGCTTTTGCAGTTAAAAAGATAATCGGACAATCCACTTTGCTACGTATATTTTTACAATAGCTGATTCCATCAACCTCTGGCATCATTACATCAAGTAATATTAAGTCATATTTCCCCAAACTATTTTCATCAATATCTACCGTGGTTTGGTAAATATCAACAATATGATCTCCTTTTATTAAAATATTCTTGATTAGAGTAAGCATATCTAATTCATCATCTATAGCAAGAATTCTTGCCATACCAAACCACCTCCATATTTATAAATATTTTATTATTATACCATATTCCATTTACAAATACATTTAGAGCTATTATTCACTGATTGACTTTCCACCCCACCTATTGAACCATAATAAAGAGCCAGTAAAAATGACTACTGTAATAGGTATTGCTACATATCCCCACATGGTAAACTCTTTAATTAAATATGAGCTATCAGCCAATTCACTTCCAACAATATATGTTGCAGATAATCTCGATGCCCAAGTACAAGGTAAAAAATACCAGATGTTTTCACCTAAATTGGTTATTGAAAGTAAAGCAATCAATGTTTCTACAAATCCCAATCCAATAGATGCACCACCACCTAACATAATTGATACCCACAAATGAATCATATATGTAGATAAACATCCTATAAAAACTAATAATAATTCAATTAACCAAGCCATAGTCCCTTGATTACCAAATAGCATTGCAAATATAAAAACTGCTAAACTTATAGAAAATAGGAAACTCAATAAGAGCATTATAAGTTTTCCACTATAAGCTTTACTTCTGGATTTTGTAGTTGATAGAATCACTTGAAATCGTCCAGCACTTGCTTCCATGTCAACAACCTTAGATGTGATAACACCAAATATTATTGGTAAGATAGCACCTAAAAGCACAAAATAATTCAGCATGATATCCATATCAGAAAAATTTTTTAGACTTGTAAATGTTGCTGCCCAATAAAATATTAGAGCATATAAAACAGGTAAGATAAAGTGAGCCCATGGAATCCAAGTATGCTTCAATTTATAAAACTCTGATTTTAATATATTCATCATTACTTCACCTCTTGCTTAGAAAACCATTTTGCAGTAATGAAAGTCAATAATGTAAACAAACATATTGATAAAATACAAGGAACAAGTAAGGATGTGTTTAAAATCATTGGATTTGATACTTCTGTTGGGATACCGTTCGGTAAAATACGCATAACGGGTACCATCAATCTAATCCCCCAAGAATAAGGGCAATAAATCCACATAGAACCGTCAGCTAACAAAATTCCTAACACAAGACCTAATACAGCATTTACTACAATGCTTGCTATAAACCCAAACTTTTTAGCCAGGAAAAAACAAAATGGAACTTGCCATATGTTAGTTATAACCAATAATACACTTGCGAATAATAATGTCGTGAATGCATAGTTTCCTGTTAATTGTTCTCCAATGAAAAATTGAAAAACAAATACTCCTAGCATATGCAAAATAGCAGTTATACTTAGATAAATTGAAGCTGTTAATATTTTTGAAATCCATATCTTTTTTAAATCAATATTGAGTGGAAAAATTGCTCGGTAGTTTAATTTTCTCTCTTCTTTTCTATGCATCATTGCAGGTATTAAAGCGAAAGTTGCCGGCATTAAAATCACATACCACCAATTGTATGCGTTTATGCTAAAATATGATGGCATTAATACAAATGCATTTAGTAAAGCTATAATCGGGGCAATGAGTAATATCTTCAACAAAAAGCTATGTTTATGTTTCAAATTTTCTGCAAAAATATAATTTTTCATTAAGCTACACCCTCTTTCCATTCTTTACAACATCCATAAAAAGTTCTTCTAAATTTTCATTATGATTAATTGTGTTTTGATATTTTAATTCTCCATCATGTATAATTCCTATATGATCAGCAGTTTGTTCCACTTCTGCTAAAATATGACTAGACAGAATTACTGTTATTCCTTTTTTTGGAAAGTTTCGTATTAAATCTCGTAATTCTTGAATTCCTAATGGATCTAATCCGTTTGTCGGTTCATCTAGTATCAATAGTTTAGGATTATTTAATAAAGCAATTGCAATACCTAATCTTTGTTTCATCCCCAAAGAAAATTGACCGCTTTTCTTTTTTCCGGTATTTTTTAAATCTACAATTTCTAAAACTTCATCAATTCTTGCATCAGGTAATCCAAGTAATAATGTTCTAACTTTTAGATTTTCTCTTGCACTTAAATTTTCGTATAAGGGTGGCATCTCGATTAAAGCACCAATATCTGATAAATCATTTCTACTCCATTCATGTCCTTCAAACATAATTTCACCTGACGTCTTGTGTAACATACCTGTAATCATCTTTAATGTCGTAGATTTACCTGCACCATTAGGTCCTAGTAATCCATATACTGAATTTTCCTCAATTTTTAATGACACATTATTTACAGCTTTTTGTTTTCCAAAAACTTTTGTTAGCTCATTTGTTTCCAAAATATATTTGCTCATATTTTGTTCCTCCTTTAATCTTGTAAATAGTATAAAAAATATTTTTAAGGATTCTGTAAGGAAAAAATATTTTTCAAAAAGTAGCAAGAAAATTCTAATTTATTAAACGTTTTGCATTTTTTCTTTAGTCTTTTATGCCATATTTCATATACTTCATAAATAAAAAAGGCAGAACCAGAGTTCTACCATAAATAATCATTATTTATCTTACAACTTCAATATCCACCTTTGCTCTAAATAAAATTTTAAGGAATTGAAATATTCTCTTTCTAATCTATAGTTATACCTATTCTGTTCGAGTTTCAGCTAAATATATTCCCCATTCAGCTAATTCTTCAGGCAAATCATAAACAGTTTTTCCATTACTTTCATAGATTTCAGAGATTCCTGGGGAGGTCTTAGAAAAAGTTTTCCAAGCTGTCACTAGTTCTTCAACAAATTGAATATTATGAGGCTCAAAAAAGTCATTAAATTTCGATAGTTCTTTACTATAAATTGTCACAACATTATAGCTATCAAGCATGATCTCATCATGACTTTTATGACCACCAAATCCAAACTGACTAAGTCCATCATTAATAAGCAAATCACCGTATCTAATCAACAGTGCTGGGCATTCCTCTCTTGAACAACCATCAATATAATAAACATCCTTATGGGATTCCTTGATAATATTCTTTGCTATCACTTTTTCTCTATCAATACTGACAGGCAATTCCAAAATAAAAAACAAGGGCTCGTCATGAATCGCAATAAAATGTTGAAAAACCTCTAATATTTTTTCTGCGTGTACATTCGCCATCAAATGATGTTCAGTTAACTTTGTAAATGATTCAAACAGGTTTTCTACCAAGCTAACTTGGTGTCCTTTTACTAAATTCAACATTATGCGTCCTCCAGAGAATTTAAACAATATCCACATTTATAATTTCATTATATCATTAAACCCCTAAAAAGACTGCAACTTCCCAGTCACAGTCTCTTATAAATCTACCTCAATTCCTTCAAGGAAAGTTATTACAATTTGTCCAGCTTCTGAAATAGATTGATAGCATGTCAGACTATAGTATCCAGAAGCCATACTTGAACTATTACTCTGATTCTTACCCTCTATTCGATTAGAGAAGCTACCTTCACGCTTTTCATTCTCCCTTTCGTTTAAAGGTTTCTAATTTTTTACAAGCAGTGATACCGCCTCAACGTGGGTTTTAGAGGACTAAATGGAGTCTGAATTGCCTGATAGAGATGTAGTATTGATTAAGCAATCAACAAATTATGTACAAAACAAAAATAAAGTACACTGCTTAATGAGTGTACTTTATCCTTCTAATTCAGTTTTATCAATGGTTTAGCTCTAGTTAAGTCGATTAGTTAAATGAATTTAGACTATTGCTTTTTATAACGACTATAAATTGTATGCTCAATGTTATAATTTATCTTCCGAATCTACTTCTTCATAATTTATCGGAATTAAAGCAACTTCACTGCTTAGAGTAGATTGTTTTTCATTTTCACTTATTTGAATGGCATTTTTGAGTGAAAAAATAACTTCTCTTACAAGATTTAATAAATCTAATGTACACTCTTGAAGTTCAAATTCAGTTAGATACAGTCTAGTTTCATTATTTTCTTCACTTCCATCAATAAAATTCAATGTAATATTAGTAAACCTATGCTCTAAATAATTTCTAATAGTTTTTAATAGCTTTGCGTGTGGATTTGCTGTTAAAGAATTATCACCATTATCAAAATCTTTCTCTATCCAAAATATAGATGACAGACCAATATTCTTATCCAACATTTTATTTAAATCACTATTAGGCCCCCAAATTGAATGAAAATTTACTTGTCTAGTCTTAATTTTAAGAGAATAATATTCATTTATAAACATTGCAACTTTATCTAATAATGAATATAGTGTTTTAAAAGCCGCTTTTAATCCTTCAAGTCTGATAGAGTATTGTACGTAGTCTAGACAATCAATAAGATTAACATTCTCATCAGCATAATGAACCGAATCAACCTCAATGCTATTAAAACAGAGATAACGCGCATAAACATATTCTTGCTTAATTTGATTAAACATAGAAATATATTTGTTCAAATCTTTATCCGATTGAAATAATAAACTTGGTAGTAAAAGATTATCATCATATCTATTTATATCGTCAGCTTGCAAGTCATTAAGTGGATTAAGATACAGCCCGTTGTTCCAACACCATTCACGATACTTTAGTGAATTAGGATTATAATCGATGGTTTTACAAGAGCATTCATCTAAGTCTTTATAATTAAGATATTGTTCGTAAAGTTCAATAAATCGCTTTTCTGCATAATCAACTCTGTTTGGGTCTGAAACAGTTATGCTTGTTTCTATTAAATTTTTAATTTTTTTAATAAAGTGAAGGTGTTCGTTCTCATTCAAAAAATTACGATAATGATGTAGACAAATAGCCAAGTTACCACTAGCCATTGTGAATCTTGGATTGATTTGTATACATTTACAATACATCTTAATAGCTAACTGTTTTCTACCACAAGCATCTAATAGATTTGCGTAATTGGTGTATAGTGAACATAATAATGGGTGAACAAAGCTATTGTTCTCAGAATTTATATCAATATTATTTGAAATTTCGATAGCTTTTCTAAAGTAATAAATTTGTTGAACTGTACAATCGGTATCTATGTTGAATACTAGGTTATCACTTAGTTCAAATATATCACCATATGCTGTCCCAATAGAATAAAATAAATGAATTTTGGAAATATCATCAATAGTATTTTCCATATTTTTTCCAAATTCTATTAGTCTATGGATTTCCTTTATATTTTTATCTTTAAAAGCATTATCGAAACCTATTGACAATTTAAGTACACTATGATTAATTGGATTATTTGTTAACATCTTCATTCCAAACTAAATATTTCGATTTTAAATTTGATTTTCCTTTATTTTCCTGTTCTTCAACTAACATATCAGATAAAAACTCTTTTATCATATTAAGATTAAGAAAAATTCGAGTTGCAATAAATTTAAGTTATAATACCTTATATAAATTATAAATAGGGTAAACCTGATATCTTTCTTGAGTTTCTTTATCTAACTTAGTCCAAAATAAATTAGCTTGTGGTTTTGATTTTAATAACACTGATGCACCAAAACAAATTTCATCATTATCTTTATTATTCAATAAAATATTAGTAAGCTTCTCTATTTCAGTATTATCTAATTCACGATTTCTATATTTAATTTGAAGATCATTTATGATGCTTATGCTATTTTCTTTTATATGGTTTATGTTCCAGTCAGAAAGACGTTGAGCCCAGTTAAGCAACTGTTCTTTTTTTGAAACTTCTTCTGCCATATCGGCTGCAGCAACTATTTTTATTATGGTATCGTCAGCACTCACGTTTTCTACACTATAATCAACTAATCTTTGGTATGAGGCAATAACTGAATCAAAGTTACAGTTATCAATTGTTAACCAATCTTCGGGCCTGAAAACCTCAAATAAAGAAATATCCTCATCCTCGCCCTTCCTGCACCAAGGAGTTTCAGTAAAAATATCTATCATAGTTCCATTATTGTCTGTATGAAATTCATATAGAGTAATAATATGTATGTTAGCAATCTTCAGATTAAATAGTTTCGATTCCTCGTAATTTAATGCTACTTTATTTTTTAATACAAGGCCTGAATTAAGTATATTTAAATTTCTTTGAGATTGTTCATTAAAGAGGGATAAGTCTAGCTCTTTTTTTATCCCCATTTTCCTCATGAACTTTGATATTTTCAATAATTCTTTTATATGACTATCTAAATCAAGCGAATGAATCTCCGATAAAGACCGTTCATCTAGTTCTATACTAGTTCCATTGAGTGTGAAAAATCCTATATTTCCTAGTTCTTTAAGTGCCTGAGTACACTTTATAGCATCTGACAGCATATTAGGTCTTGAATAATTAAATTTAGGTTGAGCTTTCCCATTGTTAAAGGATATTTTAAAACCTTCCCCAAAATGAAGCTGTACCCCTCCGTCAGGAAAATAATGTCTCTCTACATCTTCAAAAATATAATCTCCTATTTTTATAATTAAATCTGTTGCTTCGAAAGTTTCAACAATCTCTATTGAATTTTCAAGTGGAATTTCGATGTCAGTTTCAGGATCCCTAAGATAAAGAAAGAGGTCGTGTTCCTTCTGGTAATTAAATATTCCTTCATGGCCCTGACCATAAAAGTAAAGTTTAATCTCTTTATTATTGGGTATGTTTTCAATTGACATCCCATCGATATTTATAAAACTATACTGTTTCTGACTATTAGTAACAAAATCAACTAACATAGGATAAATTGTTTGTTCATCTAGTTTATGAATCTGTACCGAAAGCGTTTTATTAATTGTAGACTTATTTTTTAATTTACTTCTTTTAATTATCTTCTTTATAGAAAAAGGTGGCAGCGACTTATAAAAAATATCTTTTAAAGTACTGTTCTCATCTAACCAAACTACGAATAAAACTACCCCACCATTTTTTGAATACAATTCTAAATCACGCATATCTACTTGGAAAGATTTCATTGAATTGTTCTTACGTTTAGTTGCTTTAATTTGGACAGGTACTCTCCCAAATATTTCGCTCTTCTTCTCACTAGCATTTTTAAGAACATGAATTTCTCCATCCCACGCTGGAGTTTTATCATTGTTATCGAAATAAGTCTGAAGCAACTTATTTCTGTTAATAAATGTTGCCAGATATGAAACGCCTAACGTTTCAATTTGTCTATTATTTGCCAAATTATCACCTCATAACATAACACTATGTATTATTTATTATACCATCAACAAAATAAAAATCTATATCTTGTGTTCAGTAGGAACATAAATAAGTTTCAAAAAAATGTACAATTGAACCACCACTTCTTCTGCTGTTACTTGAGTAAAAAATGTACAAATCAATTTCTCAGATTAGAGGATATTATGTACTAGAAAACATACAAAATACCACTCCAGAATAATGTACAAAACAAAATAAAGTACACTTTTTAAAGAATGTACTTTATACTTCTAATTCAGTTGTATCAATGGTTTAAGTCTTGTTAAGTCAATTGTACATAAACTTTTAGTTTTTATTAATTAAAATGTAATAACCAAAAAAATTTTTTAAGCTAATTACACTCAATTATGTACTTTATTTAAGTGAACACTGGAAATTTTTAAAGCCGTTCATCTTCTGTAAAATGTACTTTATTTAAGTGAAAACTAAAAATTTTTCAAATGTACATTTTGACAACAAAAAACACTCTATAATCAATTTAATGAACTTTAGAGTGTTTTTACTTTGTTTGATTTTAGTATTCTCTAGTATATCTTTAATCTAACAAAATGCTCCTGTTTTCTTCTTAAACCTTTGCAAATTGGGCAACTTATTAATGAGCGCTTTTTATACTTAATTTTTTCATTAATTTTAAGTTTGTATCGATGATTTGAGTTTTCCTTACATATCCACCATACATTAGTATTACTTAATTCAGTTATTTCAGTTGGATTTGCTAATAAAATATTATTAAGATAATCCTATTCTTTTAATATTTCTTGTAATGTGGTAGACTAGATATGAATTTTGATGGACGATAATTAGGTCAGACAAAAGGTTACATATGGAAAAATTAGTTTTTATCGGAATGCTAGTTTTCTTGGCAGTTGTGTTTATTGGAATATTGTTTTGGCTGCGTTATAGAATGGAGAACACCTTTGAGAACGGTGTTCCAGTGTACGATGCCCCAGCAAATAATCAGACTAGAACGAGTAAGCTAAGCGTAGGAGAGTATGCAGTGCACATAGTTTTAATACTAATTAGCGCTGTAATTGCCTTTAAGGTCATGGGCATGTTCCGTCATGGGGCGGCGCCAATTGGTGCTGCTATAATCACGCCTTCTATAATGGCGCTTTTCAATGCACGAAGGAGAACCGGGAAATCTTGGATAGGTATCGTTGCAGTGCTTATGATATTCGTGTTTTTGATGTTTGTATATATAATTATAGGTCTACCTGATAACGCACCTCCACTTAAAATTGACAGAACTGAAATTCATCTTACAGAGACTAAGATTTCGGATTTGATAGACCAGGGGTTTGAAATCTATGTGTCAAATGGTAGACATGATTATCCTAATTATAATGAGCTTTTGACAACGGGAAGCTATTCTAAATACCAAGGATCGGGGGTTAGCGTACCAAACGGCTTTAAGCCATATGACTCAGCAGTTACGCGATCGACTTATCTTCTTGTAAAGAAGAATGTAGTTCTCGGATGTATAGGTGTTTACGGAGATAAGAGGAAGAGTACGGAGCTGAAGGACTGTGTAGTTACGCAGGTTTGCTTCGATTCTGAATGCACAGCAGCTGCTAAAAAATATGGAATTCCATATAATATAGATGGTATAGATTTGCTAAAGAAGCTTGACGAAAACGAGTTCACGAAAGTATTTGGGAAAAAAATATGGCTGACTCCAAGCGAGCCAAGAGATGAATATTTGGGTCATTATGGCGTGCAGTGGGGAGCAGGTAACAATGAATTCTTTTGGAATCATTATTTTATGAATTTAGACCTTGATTCGAATAATGATATAGTTAATTTTAATTTTAGTTCTAATATTGCAGCAGAGCGATAGAAGAATTTGCAGGGATAATTAGGCAAAATGAAAAAGAAAAAAGTACTAAGTAAGACAAAGTATGCTATTTATCTTCTAGTGGTCCACCTTATATGCATACTTTTCACTATAAGCAAAATAGTGATACCTTCATGGGGTCACTGGTTAGAGACGACACGCTTTCTTTGGACAAGCATTCCTACCTATGTATGCGTGTTAATAGCCATTTTCCCAATAGTATGCTTTTGGCCATATTTGATTAGTGCAGATTTTAAGCCAGGTACATCAAAGACCTTGCTTGCTACTTTTGGTCTAATAGTAGGTAACGTGACTCTGATTTTGATATATACGACTATTTTGCACAAGGTATTATAGGTATAAAAGAATCCCTTTATAGGGATTTTTTGATTGCTTCAAGTAGCTCGTCATATTCTTCAAATGCTGGAACCTCAGGATGCTCCTTCTTGATTGATTCGGTGCTTCTAAACAAGAATCCTTGTGGGTGTCTCCTTGAAAGAAGTCGGTTTAACCGACGGTCAAGGCAGTTGATTTGGTTAGTCCAAATTATTCGGCAAGCCATAAATACTCAAATTTCTCCCAATAACATTGTCATCATAGATAGTTTCCCCTTATCACTTTGTCAACTAGTCCGTAACCATAGAGCACATGTTTTTAATGAACTAGCCGACATTGGTTACAATTCCTCTAAGCACCTTTGGGTCTATGGATTCAAAGTACATATGCTGGTCACCCTATCAGGCTATATTCTGAATTATGTTGTAACGCCTGCCTCAGTACATGATATTAGGGCAGTTGATGACTTACTAGAAAATTGTTCTCAATCCTATGTTTTAGCTGATTTAGCATATCTTAACTATGTACTCAGAGAACAGTTGAAACAGAAAAGTTACCATCTTTGGACGCCTTTACGTCAAAATATGGTAAGAGCTAAACAACATAATCATTGGAAACTAATGGCTATGAGACGGACTATTGAAACTCGATTTTCAGAACTTTGTGCTTTTTTGATGTCGAACAAACACTAGCTAGAGGCTTAACAGGATTGCAGTTGAGAATGGAGCAAATTGCACTGACTTATAATCTGAAATACTTTGAGATTAACTAGCACCACGAGTAAAAATCTATATCTTACTATCAATAAGACCAAGACCTTAAATGAGTAGCAAAAAATGTACAATTGAACCACTACTTCTTCTGCACCTATTAGAGTAAAAATGTACAAATCAATTCCTTAAATCAGATGATGTTATGAACTAGAAATATACAAAATAACACTTCAAAATAATGTACAAAATAAAAATAAAGTACACTCCTTAAAGAATGTACTTTATGTTTCTAATTCAGTTGTATCAATAGTTTAGCCCACGTTAAGTCAATTGTACATAAAATTTTAGTTTTCCTCAATAAACTTATAGTTTACATGGTAACCAAAAATTTTTTTTAATGCCAGTTACGCTCGATTATGTACTTTATTTAAGTGAAAACTAAAAATTTTTCAAATGTACATTTTTGTTTATTGCTTTGATATATCATAGTATATTGGCATCTTTCGGTATACCCCCTATTCACTAAAAAAGCCGTTTCTACAAAAAAAGACCAAGCCACTAAATGACTTGATCAATTAAATTTTTTTATACGGAACAAAATGCTGTCTTTTTCGTCTTCGTCCTTTGCAAATCAAACAAGGTTCTTTGCGACGTTTTCTCGAATAAGACTCTATCATATCATGTGTAAGCCTCATTGGACGCTTACAGAAAAATCATTTGGAATTTTTTCTGCAACTTCATTGATTGCTTCATCTAAATTGAAACCTGATTTTTGATCAATCGAACTTACGCTTTTAATTATTCCATTAATTTTTTTCAAAAAATATTTCGTCATATATAAGTCTAACTTTTCTGAATCAGCTTCAGGATATCTATCTTTATATTCAAATTCAAGAAATAGGTCAAGATGTAAGTTACGTAACAATATCTCTTCATTTTTCCCTTCAATAAAAATATCAAACAAAAAAACTCTTTTAAGTTCATTTTGTTTATTAACTCCTGATTTTATAGAAATATCAACACTTTGATTTTCCAGGATTTGCTCTCCAGATTCAAATCCATCAATATCAAAAGTATTGTATTCCAATGTATTTATTTTAAGACCGTTATCTATAGCTATATATTTCATCTTTTACTTTCCAATTTTTTTTAAAATATTTTGTCTGTTTATTTTCATCTATATTTTTAATTCTTTTTTGAAAATCACAAGTAGTAAAATTACTGTACCCTTTTATAGGTTCAAAATTATTATATTCTTTAAGTCGTTCAAAACGGCTATGAATATGTAATTTATAGTACTTCTTACACTCTTTACTCAAAGATAAATGTAATTCTTCCGAAACTATTTTAGGCGAAATTTCCGCCATATTTCTTACTACTGTTGGTGCAAATATTTTATCAGCAATTTTTCCAATTCTACACTTATAAGATTCAGAGAAAAAATTATAAATTGAAATTTCACCATCAATTACTTTATCTAAATTTTCAATATCAGGTTCAACAATTAAAAGTTCTTTGATATCTACCAGTTGTTTATTTTTCAACAGCGTTCTATCCTGCATAACATAAAATGTATAGATATTATCTAGATAAGTAACAATACCAAAAATGGGTTCATCTATAGCTAATAGTGGCATTTTAAATTTATGCTGCTCTTCCAGTTTGAAAATTTCATAAATTTCTTTTAGATTTTCTTTGTTCATATTTTTGCTCTTTCATTTATTTCACTATTCAAAAGGATACGGTTGAAAATCTCCACTTAATATTTTTAATACTGATTCGATACTATCATTACCACTTTTTCTTAGGACGAAGTTGTAATGAAACGTGCTGGGAGTTTCGTATTTCTTTTCAAAATCTCGTTGCATCATTCCTAGGCCTTCCTTTATGTCCCCAATAAAATAATCATTTATTCCATCAATAAAGCTATCGCTAAAATTATGTTTTATACAATCCATATTATTTTTTACTTCACTAACATTCTTGGCTTCTTCCAACTTAGTAAAAGAAGTTGCGAACTCTCCAAGTTTATCGGAAGTGATAATTTCCGAATTTGAAGTAGGAATAAATTTAAATTCAATTTGATGCTGAATATCATCCGGTATTAATGGTTTTAAAATCTCAGGTATATTTTTTTTTGCTTATTAAGTATTATTTGTTTTATAATATTTTCAAGATTTGTTGGAAGAAAATAAATTTCTTTATTTTTTGACAAATCTGAAACAAAGCGTTCCGAATCTTGTTCTATCTCCAAAAGTGCTGAATCAAAGGATAAAGTTTCATCATTCTGTGTATCAGTATCATACTCAAATTTTTCAAAACGTAATCTATCAAAGTTTAATTTAGGATTAGCGTATCTTACAAGAAGTGTTTCAGATTCCTTCTGGAACTTCATATTACATTTCTTTATTTCAATCTGTCCTTGAAATCCTTCAAAGAAATACAACTCGTCTTCACTGTCTCTTTTTTTACAATATTTACTATAAAAACCTTGCATTCTCTATACTCTATATAATATTTCATACTCTTGATCTATACAAATTATTTAACAACTACATTTTAAATCATTTTATCAAATAAACGCTTTATTTTCAAGGGAGGAACTCACTGGAACTACATCAAGCGTATAATATTAAATTCCCAAAGTAACTTCTAATTTATAGTCATGAGGATGTCGACTTAAACAAATCTAAGTTCTATGACATGAACAATGTGAGATTTCAGTAGCTACTAAAAAAGTTCAACACATTAATCATATTTGCGGCTTCTTGAGGTTTTAAATTACCTACCTGTATATCTCGTACAAGTATCATCATTATGATATCGAAGAAGAACCCGTAACTAACGACAATATAAATTTAAATCTATAAGGTTCAAAATCTCTTAATTTTAGAATAAAACCAACTCTAAAATGTACTTTATTCCATCTCACCACATCTACTTCATCCCCCCAAAAATGTACAATTGAATCTACTACATAATCACTATAACTCACTACCTAAAATGTACATTATTCACCCCTAAAATAATGTACAAAACAAAAATAAAGTACACTCCTTAAAGAATGTACTTTATGCTTCTAATTCAGTTGTATCAATTGTTTAGCTCATGTTAAGTCAATTGTACATAAACTTTTAGTTTTTCTTTCTATACTAGATATCTTTTAAATACAATAAAATCAGGAAATCTCATGGATCTACTGATTGTTTTCTTCTGTAACTTATTTTTCTACATATCGAAATGGGATCTTGCTACCACAGAGCCAATTATAGACTCGATCATTGACTTGAACATTCATGGCCTCGTGAGCATATTCTGGCATGATTAAATGCTCTTTCGGACATTCTAATCGATTAAAAATGGCAAACTGTGTTATTGGATAACAGACATCATCATCTAGACCGGTAATCATGTGAACTTGTCCTTTGATGCGATGGGCAAAATTTTTCACATCAATATAGGCCAAAGTCTCCATGATTTTATCTTCGGTCTCGTGGAATGGATCATGGAACTTGAAATAACGGAAAAGCTCGTCATAGGCCTCGCTAGTATTTCCAATCTCTAATACCCGTCTGAAATCTGATAAGAATGGATAAATGGCGACTGTTCGTTGAATCCGTTGATTCAATCCGGCAGCAACCAGAGCCAGGGCACCGCCTTGAGAGGCTCCATAGCTAGCAAGTTTGCTGTCGTCTACTTGAGGGAGGCTGGCTACAATTTCAATTAACTGGTAAAGATCTAAATAGACATCCTTATAAAAGAGCTCATCCGGACCTTCCACGGCTCCGCGGATAATCTGTCCTTTAACCGTATTTCCAAGTGGTGAGCGATCTCCGTCGGTTGAATAGCCTGACTGCCCTCTCACGTCCATAGACACAACACCATAGCCGGCTACTGTATAAGCTAACATATCAGCCCAATCCCAACAACGTCCCATATAGCCATGAAAATGGAAAATAACGGGAACTTTTTGATCCGTTTTTGGGAGAACAACCCGCGCATAAACAAGTCCATCTCGTGTTCCTTTAAAGGTTAATTCATAACAAATCTCATTTGGAATGCTGAAATCTCGTTCTTCGAGCTTGTATTCAGGCAGTTCAGTAATTTTTGCTAGGACTTGATCCCAAAAAGCATCAAAATCTGCGGGAACCTCATCCCGCCCCTTGTAATCTTTCATTGTTTCTAATAATTTGGGATCTTTCATAAAATCCTCCTTAAGTATATGTAATCGTTACCAAAAATGTACCATATTTACTTAAGGATTGCAAGAGACAAATAAAAATTACATAACCGAAATTATGTAATTTAATTATAGATTCAAAAACAGACTTAATTGTTTTACTAGATCTGGATTAGTGGGTAAAGCTGAATGATGAGCCTTACGACCATTTAAATTCACTTCTGTATAGGCCTGATTGTCAAAAATAGATTGTGCTGCTTGTGCGCTAGAAAGAGGGACGATGCCATCTGATTTTCCAGCAAAGCTACCGATAAAATTAAGGACTTCTACTTCTTTTCCCAGGCGATGCTTCCATTTTTGAAAATCGTCAAACATTTCTTTATTGAATTGGTAAGGACTGCCAATAATAGCCAACTTGCTGACGGTTACCTTCTTTTTCTCTAAAAAGCCACTTTCCAATAAACCAGTCAAAACCAGTCCACCATTAGAATGCCCGACTGCCTTGAACTCTGTAAAATGATAGTGATCAAGAAGGTAGGTTAGAGCTATCTTAAGGGATTCAACTTGCTGCTTGATATTGCTGTAGCCATCTCGATTGTTCTCAAAGCCAATCACAATCATAGGATTCGGCTCTTTCGTATTCAGTCTTCCTTCCATCTCTATAGACTCATCTTTGTTGACTTTTATTTTTAAGAGACTCTGTTTTTTTCTAGAAAAGCGATGGAGCATACGGATGGTTCCGTTGAATCGCTGGATACTGGCTGAACTCCCAGGTACAAAGATGATTGGTCTAATCGGTGGTTTCTTCGACCCTTTAGGAAATTCAAAGGCCTTTCTGTGCGAAGAAAACAATCTTGCAAAGAAACGAATGACTTGTTGAAATAGTTTTTTTAACATCTTTCCTCTAGTAGTAGTTTCTAAAAGAACCCAGAACAGTGTGTTCCAGGCCCTTATTAGAAACGATTATTTCCGTTTTTTCTTATTTTTGCGCATTTGTTTGGCCATCTTGTTCATCGCCCGTTTCATCATAAATTCACCGGCTTTTCCTTTGAGACCACCGCCAAACATTTGGCTCATGTCAGGCATTCCAGCGCCTCCGCCAAGAGTTGACAAGTCAGGCATGCCACCTTGTCCCATCATGCCTTCGAGGGCAGACATATCAGGCATTCCACCAGGCATATTCTTCGGCATGTTATTTGGATTGAGCCCCATTTGTTTCATCATCTTGTTCATATCACCAGAGAGGACGCCTTGCATCATCTGTTTGGCTTGGTTAAAGTCCTTGATGAATTTATTGACTTCGACAAAGGTGTTCCCTGATCCAGCAGCAATCCGACGACGACGGCTTGGATTTAACAAATCTGGATTTTCCCGTTCAGCTGGTGTCATGGATGATACGATCGCACGTTTGCGAGCAATTTCTCGTTCATCGACCTTGAGGTTCTTCATGGCAGGGTTATTGGCCATCCCTGGAAGCATCTTGAGCAAATCTTCCATTGGTCCCATATTTTGTACCTGATCCAACTGATCAATGAAATCGTTGAAATCAAAGGTATTTTCACGCATCTTCTCAGCGAGTTCAAGGGAGCGTTTCTCATCGTATTCTTGAGAAGCCTTCTCGATCAGCGTCAGCATATCCCCCATACCGAGGATCCGACCAGACATACGGTCTGGGTGGAAGGTTTCGATATCAGTGATTTTTTCACCAGTACCAGTGAACTTGATTGGTTTCCCAGTAATCTGACGGACAGAAAGGGCTGCACCACCACGGGTATCCCCATCGATCTTGGTCAAAATGACCCCGGTTACTTCGAGTTGTTCATTGAACTCACGGGCCACATTGGCCGCTTCTTGACCAATCATAGCATCCACAACCAAGAGGATTTCATTTGGCTCAGCAAGAGCTTTGACGTCGCGCAACTCACCCATGAGTTTTTCATCGATTTGCAGACGACCAGCCGTATCGATCAAGACATAGTCATTGTGGTTGGCTCTCGCCTGCTCCAAACCTTGACGAACGATCTCTACTGCAGGGACCTCTGTACCAAGTGAGAAGACAGGGACATTGATCTGTTGACCAAGGGTCTTCAACTGGTCAATGGCTGCTGGACGATAAATATCGGCCGCAATCATCAAAGGACGTGCGTTTTCTTCCTTGACCAATTTGTTAGCTAATTTCCCCGCAAAGGTTGTTTTACCAGCCCCTTGAAGACCGACCATCATAATAATGGTTGGAATCTTTGGAGATTTGATAATTTCTGCTGTTTCTGAACCTAAAATCGCTGTCAATTCTTCATCAACAATCTTCACGATTTGTTGGGCAGGGTTGAGGGTTTCGATGACTTCATGCCCTACAGCCCGTTCGCGGACCCGTTTGATGAAGTCTTTTACAACAGGAAGGGCAACGTCGGCCTCTAAGAGGGCTAGACGAATCTCTTTGGTTGCCTCTTGGACATCCGCTTCAGAGATTTTCCCTTTCTTACGAAGATTTTTAAAGACGTTTTGTAAACGTTCGGTTAAACTTTCAAATGCCATTATTTTCTCCTATTTTTTCAATTCAGTGGAAATCGTTCGAAATGTTGCAAACATTCTAGTTCTTCGGGTGTGACTTCTTTCATGATTTCATTTGGATATCCCCAACAGCTAAAACCTATTTGCATAGCTTTGGAGATATCATTGGGCGAGATAATCTGTAGTCGAGTAGGAAATACTTCCTCTGCTACTAATAGTTTGCAAGGTATTCCTTGATAAATGACGAGACTGCCCATAATCACTCCCGATTGTCAATGCTTGATAAAATTTCAACCTGCTCTTGTAGAAAAGTATCTTCCGGATAGCGTTCTAAAATCTGATCAAAAATCTGGCTGCGTACAATGTAGTCCGAGTACATGTGCAATTTCATCTCATAATCCTCTAGGATTTTCTCCGTCCGCTTGATATTATCATAAACAGCTTGACGGCTCACTCCAAACTCTTCTGCAATCTCAGCCAAGCTGTAGTCATCTGCGTAATAAAGCTCGATGTAGTTCATCTGCTTGTCCGTCAAGAGCGCTGCATAAAACTCAAAGAGCGCATTCATTCGGTTGGTTTTCTCAATTTCCATACCTTTCATTATATCAAAAAAGCCCGCTAAAGACTAGCGGGACTTGATGCTTTTTGAGCTTGAAGTAAGAGGATTCATCATTAAAGTTTCAGTGCCAACATATTGACCGTCATCCCTGCTGCAGTTCCCATCAAGAAGATGGTATCTCCTTCCTTCACATAGCCATGATCCAGTGCATAGGCTAGGCCGAAAGGCACGGCTACCGAAACCATATTTCCATAATCACTGACAATATTGAGGTACTTGTCTTTGCTAACTCCCAATTTATCCATGACGAGTGGCAAAGCGCGACTTGCTTGGTGGGGAATAATATAGTCTACAGCATCTTTAGAAATGCCTGATTTTTCTTGGAATTTTTGGAACATTTCTGGAATAACACGGGCAGAAAGCAAAAGAATTTTCTTCCCTTTCATGTCAAACATGAAATCAGTCTTGGTTGCTTCAGAGTACAATTTCGGATGATAAGCTGTCAAACCACCACAAATTTCGGTATCGTGGGCTCCCTCAGACCAGGTACGTTGCATACTGGCAATGATTCCTTTATCTTCCTTTGTTGCTTCAAAAATAAAGGCTGCAGCGCCATCGCTAAACAGTTCAAAGCTTTCTTTTTGTTTGGGATTAAGCCCTAGGCTTCCTACTTCACTGGATACAATCAGAACCCGTTGGTATTCACCACCTTCAATCAGATAAGAAACAGTGCTCAAAGCTGATACAAAACTGGTACAAGTGGTATTGATATCCATAGCAGGAATCGTCAGTCCCTTGGCCACGCGCTCATGTATAAGAGCTGCTGTACAAGGAATGGGCTGAACACCAACCGCACTAGCCGAAACCAGGCAGTCGATGTCTGTCATATCAAGTCCTGCATGTTTTAAAGCTGCCTCAATCGCACGCGCTGCAAGATCAATCTGTGTTTCTTCTCCTTCTTTCACGCGGTAACGAGTCTGGTCTTTGAAAGTTACTGTATGAGCTGGAAGCGCTGTTCCATAGCCTTTAATTTGCAAATGTCTTTTTACGGTAGTCATAGGATTCTCCTTTTATTGAAGTCGTTGAACACGTTTTAATTTACGTGTTGAGTCCCATTGGTAATCGATAAATAGAATACTTGGGAGAATGAATTGTTTTTGCTGAGCTAAGAGTTCAAATTGAGTAAAGATCGCTTGCTCCATAGACTCTGTCCGGTGACTCAAGGCAATGGTAATGGATCCATCTGCCAACTGAGTTACTTGATAGTCCTGAATATTTTCGACAAAGAGAATGCACCGTCGAATAAAATCCGGATAGATCATCTGGCTACTGCCATCTTCTTTTTTGAAATAGAAGATATCATCTGATCGTCCTTCGATCTTTGCGATTCGAGTAAAGATGGAGCCACAAGGACAAGGGGACTTTTCTTCCACCAGAATATCATTGAGTCGGTAGCGATAGATGGGTTGACTCGTTCGTTTGAAATCCGTAATAATCGGATAAAAGCGGCTATCATCAAGATACTCTTTTTCGACATACAAAATATCTTCGTTAAGATGTAGATTGCCTTCTGAACAGGTACAAGCTAAAAATCCCTCTGTCGCTTGGTAGACCTGATCAACCTTGTCTAGTTGAAAAGCTTTGGCGATGGTCTGAGCATCTCGATCTTCTAGGATCTCTGCGACAGAGACAACCTTGACGGGTTGGATCGCAAGTTGCTGATTGCTGACATAGTTAGCTAACTCAATCAAGGTGGAAGCTGGTGCAACCACAATGGTTGGTTGATAGTTTTTGAGACGCTCTAAATGTTCCTTGCTATCCTTGAAAATATCAAAATATTCCAAGCGAATAAGGCCTGAATTAATGGTTTGATAGAGTTCATTGTCCGCTCGTAAGAAAAAGGCAATGCGATGACCAAACAGTTTTCCTTTCGGTAGCATCTTGGCTAAGATCGCTGCGGCCCACATACTTCTTTCTTTTTCTGTGGTGACAAAAACTCCTCGGTGGCCGGAGGTTCCAGAAGACAAACCTACTGCTACTTCTCCATTCATCTCGGTAAAATCTCGTGTTTGTTCTCCGCGAATTGCCATCTCTAAAGCCTGATCTCGATCCACCCCTAGGGTATTGAGCTCATTGAAATGTGTCATCATGAAGGTTTTATCCATGGTTCCAAAGGATTCGGGAGAATGGGTTTGAAAATAGGGAGATTGAGAGGTGATAAAAGCATGGTAACGCGCCAATTGCTTTTTTTGGTACCTTTCTAAGGCTTCCCTTGAACGGAATCGATGGCACCATCTGGTTTCAATAAAGGTTTTCAGAAAGACTGTTTTTTTCATTTAAAATCCTTTCAATCCGATCTTGTGGGTCGTGGCTGACCACAACTTGAATGCCATCCTGCAAGAGTGTTTCCAGCAAATCAGCTCCTTTTAAATAAGCCTTCTTATCATCCTGAACCAAGGAAGGAATGAGACGCATTTGCCGTGTGAAAGGCAAGAGGTCTACTCCCCAAGAAAGATCTGCTCCGATGAAGAGTTTGAGCTCATCCAGATAAAGACAACCTTGCCCTCTCGCATGTCCATCGATAGACGATACAAGAATGCTCCCATCACCAAAAAGATCCGCAGTCGGGCGATAGGGGAAAGCAGGATGCCTTTGATCTGCTTTGAGACAAGTCACCCGATCTTTGAAATCAGCTGGCAAAAACTCTTTAAAAATTAGATCTTTAAATTTCGGTTTTTGGTACACCTCATAGACTTCCTGGGTAACAAAGAAATGAGCATTTGGGAAAAGGGCTGCTCCACCGAGATGATCAGGGTGCAAATGCGAAAGAATCACATAAGTAATTTCTGCTGGATCAATCCCACGCTCTTGCAATAAATAATTGATCTGGTCTTCTTTTTTCATCTGCATTGGGGTGGCTAGACGGTACCAAAAATACCGAGCTTTTTTCTTAATCTCGTAGTGATAGCCGGTATCGTACAAAATATAACCTTTTTCACGGTGGTGAATCAAAAAGACACCTGCTGGAAATTGCATTTTTTCATTCGGAATCCCTTTGAATAAGAGACCGGAATGACTGCTACAATAGCCTGCTGGAAAATAATCAATGCGCTTGATCATGTTGGACATAGTTGTCAATCCCTTCTTCAATGGTCATTTTTGGATAGTAGCCAAGTTCGGTTTGGGCCTTTTGAATATCGAGAGTTTGGCTATATCGAAGGAGATAATAGGTATAGCGAGTCAATGGGGGTTCGGCTTTCAGATGAAAGAATCGATATACTCCTTCCAGGCTATAGGCCGCACCTGCTACAAGACCTGCCGGAATTTTCCGATAGCGGATCGGCTCTCCCAATTCCTTTAATGTTGTTTCGATCAAATACTTAAAGGTCTTTGGTTCCCCATTTGTAATATTATATACTTGTCCGTGTGCTTCTTTTGATTCCAGAGCCAAGCGAATGGCTAGGGCAACATTTTCCACACAGGTCATATCCATGAGCTGCTCTCCTCCTCGAATCAAGGGAATTCCAATTTTTCGACTGAGGCGTAAGACACGAGGCAAAATACTGGTATCTCCCACACCAAATAATCCTCTAGGACGCAAGATGATACTTGGCACATCCGGATAGTCAGAAAAAAGTTTTTCAGACGCCAATTTGCTTCGGATATAATTGTTGAGGTGATTTTCTTTTGGAGCATCGCTTTCCTTGATGTTAAATTGATCTTTTCCAGCTGCGTAAATACTGGGAGAAGATACGTAAACCAAGCGTTTTACCGCATATTCACTACACAAGTCAAGGACATTTTGAGTGCCAACTACATTCGCCTGATAGAAGGCCTTCCAAGGTCCCCAAGCGGAAGATAAAGCTCCTGCATGAACCACAGCATCAACAGACTGAAAGGCTTGTCTTAATTCCTCAATAGAGGTCAAATCCCCTTTGATAAATTGGACGCACTCACCTTCCAGAGCCTTCCCAATTTTTTCATTTCGGCCAAAGGCTACAATGGAATAGTTGTGTTCCAACAACTCATCAATCACATATTTTCCAAGGAAGCCAGTCGCACCTGTTACAAGAATTTTCATAGTTTCCCATCCGTTCCACGTCTTAATAATCGTTGAATCTCAAACTCCAAGGTATCCAACGGCTTGTAGGTTTTTGAAAGTTTGTTTAGTCTCTCTAACTTTTCCCAAGATTCTTTTTCTAATAGGGCATTGAAACCTGCTTGAATCTCTTCGGTGCGATTGCGATGAGCTTGAAAAGCAATTCCTGCTTCTACTCCTCGAATCGCATAGTCAAATTGATCATAATCATGTGGCAAGATCAAGGCTGGTTTTTTAAATTCGATACACTGATAAAAGATTCCAGCTCCTCCATGGTGAATGACATAGTCCATCTGCGGAATATATTCTTTGTAGGGCAGATAAGAGACGACCGTCACATTTGGCGCTACTTCTTCTTCAGAGAATTCCTTTGCTCCATCTCCTAAGGTGACGAAAAAGTGGCATTCTGGATGGTCTTTGGCCAACTGCTGGGTTTGCTGGAGCAAGTTCTCTTTTGCCCAAGGCAACTGGGTTCCACATGTCACGAGTACCTTCGTCTTGTCCTCATAAGGACTGAGATCTAAAGGATAATCTTCAGCTTTTTCAAGAGAAGTTCCCAAAGGGCCAAGCCAGGCATATTGATGAGGGAAGTGTGTTTTTAACTCTAGCTCCATCATACCAATTCCAAAGATGGCATAAGGAGAGTAGATGGTCTCCACTCCATTTTGATTGTACAACTTGAAATTGTAACGTTTTAAGCGTTTGCGTAAGAGGAAGGCGCCACAGTATTTTCCAATGCGTGTGAGTTTACGGCATAGTGCTTGGATCTTCTCTTCCTTCTTTGTGCGCGCGACTCCCATCCCTCCGAAGAAGCAAGGAGGACCATAAGGAGTTTCGATTGCAAATTGTGTTGCCATGGTGGTAATCCAAGGAATTTCTAACTCTTCTGCCACAAAGCCTGCTGATAGAGTGATAAAGTCAGCAATGACAATATCTGGACGGTTGACACGCCACTCCTCTAGCAATTGATCCGATACATGATTAATCAAATCAAGACTCCTAGACAATTGCCGATAAGCTGAAAAGAGATTGTGTTTTTTATCGTTATTAGCCACACGTTCAAATTCTTCTACTTTGTCCTCTAGAATCGGAACGACCGTGAAGCCGAGACTTTCTGCGACGGCTTTTTTCTGAGGACCCGTGAAAACTCGGATTTCCATAGTTGGATCATCTAATAAGGGTTTAACGAGATTTAAAGTTGGGTACAGATGCCCACTCAAGGGAACAGCTACCACATCGATTTTAATTTTTTTCATTTTTTCCTGCCTTATATCTTTTTTAGATCTAAAACTAGCTTCTATCTATTAATTCGTAAAATAAATCAAAAATTGAAGAAAAAATAAAATTTTTTTTTTAAAATTTTTAAAAATTTTCAATGTTGCCTTTACTATCACTATTTAGAAAGAATGATTTCAACCTAAAAAAAGCTCCCAAATGCCAAAGAGAGTGAGTCTCTCACACATTTGAAGAGTTTTCTATTTTTACGATTTGCGAGCTTAGTTATTTTCTAAATAAAATTCGAACCGCTCGCCGACATACTGACTTTTTACATACTCAAAAGCCGTCCCATCTTCAAAATAGGAAACCTGTGTCAGACCTAAAATAGCCTGCCCTTTTGAAATCTGTAAGTACTCCGCAATCTTATCCTTGGCCAATCGCGCATAGATGGTCTGGTGCGACTTTCCAATCTTATAGCCATGACGCTCCAAGGTTTGGAAGAAATGGCTGGTAACCTCTTCACGATTGAAATTCTTAATAAATTTCTCTGGAATAGAGGCCACTTCATAAACGACAGGGATCCCATCCGCATACCGGACCCGCTCCATCCGAATGATGGTGTCTGTCTTATCGATGCCTAATTTATCCACTTCTTGGAGGCTAGGAATGGTTTTACGGTAAGAAATCACTTGACTAGAAGGTTCCTTACCTTGCGATTTCATAATCTCAGTAAAACTGGTTGTTCCGCGCATTTTTTCTTGGACGCGCGTGCTAGTGATAAAGGTACCACTTCCTACCCGTCTTTCAAGTACTCCTTCTTCGACCAGAAGGGTAATGGCCTGCCTAAGAGTCATCCGACTCACCTGGAATTTTTCAGCTAGATCGCGTTCACTGGGAAGCCGCTCTCCAATTTTCCATATTTTTTGATCAATCTCAGATTTAATCTGATCATGAATTTGAATGTAAGCTGGAATCATAACATTGCTCTTTCTCTGTGTTACTTCTATTGTAGCGTAAAATTCCTAATTCTTCAATCAGAGATTGGTAAAGACATGGCTTTTGTGTTAGAATAGAGGAAAGTAAATTTCTATAAGAAGGGGATAAGATGACAAACCTATCAACTGATTTGCATGATGTTGAAAAAATCATTGTGCTTGACTACGGTAGCCAATACAATCAGCTTATTTCACGTCGAATTCGTGAAATTGGTGTCTTCTCAGAATTGAAGAGCCATAAGATTTCTGCTGATGAAGTTCGTGCAATCAATCCAGTTGGGATCGTTCTTTCAGGCGGACCAAACTCAGTATACGAGGAAGGGTCTTTTGATATCGATCCTGAAATTTTTGAACTCGGTATTCCAATCCTTGGAATCTGTTACGGGATGCAATTGTTGACCCATAAATTGGGTGGGAAGGTCGTTCCAGCAGGTGATGCTGGTAACCGCGAATATGGTCAATCTGAATTGACTTTGACAGAATCTTCTGCTCTTTTTGCGGACACACCAGACAAACAATTAGTCTTGATGAGCCACGGAGACGCTGTTACAGAAATTCCAGCTGACTTTATCCGTACAGGTACTTCTGCTGACTGTCCATTTGCATCGATTGAAAATCCAGACAAGAAAATCTACGGGATCCAATTCCACCCTGAGGTTCGTCACTCTGTTCACGGTTATGATATCTTGCGTAACTTTGCCTTGAACATCTGTGGGGCTAAAGGTGACTGGACCATGGACAACTTCATTGACATGCAGATCAAAAAAATCCGTGAAACCGTCGGAGACAAACGTGTTCTTCTTGGCCTTTCAGGTGGTGTTGACTCTTCTGTTGTTGGGGTTCTTCTCCAAAAAGCAATCGGCGATCAATTGATTTGTATCTTTGTAGACCACGGTCTTCTTCGTAAAGGGGAAGCAGATCAAGTTATGGAGATGCTTGGTGGCAAATTTGGTTTGAACATTGTTAAAGCAGACGCTGCTAAACGTTTTCTTGATAAATTGGCTGGTGTGTCTGATCCAGAACAAAAACGCAAGATTATCGGTAACGAGTTTGTTTATGTCTTTGATGATGAAGCAAGCAAGCTTAAAGATGTGAAATTCTTAGCACAAGGAACACTTTACACTGACGTCATCGAGTCTGGTACAGATACTGCTCAAACCATCAAGTCTCACCACAATGTGGGTGGACTTCCAGAAGACATGCAGTTTGAGCTTATCGAACCACTGAACACTCTTTATAAAGATGAAGTTCGTGCCCTTGGTACTGAGCTTGGTATGCCAGATCACATCGTATGGCGCCAGCCATTCCCAGGACCAGGTCTTGCTATCCGTGTCATGGGTGAAATCACTGAAGAAAAACTCGAAACAGTTCGTGAATCAGACGCTATCCTCCGTGAAGAAATCGCCAAAGCTGGTCTTGACCGCGATATCTGGCAATACTTCACTGTCAACACAGGAGTTCGTTCCGTAGGTGTTATGGGAGACGGCCGTACTTACGACTACACAATCGCCATTCGTGCTATCACTTCTATCGATGGAATGACAGCTGACTTTGCGAAGATTCCATGGGAAGTCCTTCAAAAAATCTCAGTCCGTATCGTAAACGAAGTTGACCACGTCAACCGCATCGTCTACGATATCACAAGTAAACCACCTGCAACTGTAGAGTGGGAATAAAAAAAGGTCCGGGGGACCTTTTTTTCATGAGCTAAGAAATAGAAAAGCGAGTCTAAGGTCCGGGGGACCTTGATTCACGAGCTAAGAAATA
>NZ_JVEE01000030.1:34560-91692 GCF_001073155.1 Streptococcus parasanguinis | reverse complement strand
GTATAAATGCGACTAAGAATAAAACTGCTGAGCCCAAAAGAAGTACTTCTTTACTAAAGAAGGATTGGATTTCTAGGGGCTTTTCGGATCCAAACATTCCTGTCAAAAAACTGATAACTCCTCCTATCAAGCCGGAAACTGTAATGATCCCTACATTTCTCCAAAAACGAAAACGGGCTGACCTTTCTTTATACTTCTTTTTCATTGTTATTCCTCTTCCTCTACTAGACTAAAAACATTTTCCACCGGTTCCTTGAATATCTGGGCGATGGTGATGGCAATGATAACCGAAGGGGTGTACTCCCCTCTCTCCAAGAGACTGATCGACTGGCGCGAGACTCCAGCTAGCTTGGCTAGCTCAGATTGGTTGAGACCATCACGCGCCCTCAGCTCTTTCAGTCGATTTTTTAAAATCATGGCTTTCGCCCCCTTATAGTTGAATACCTTGAATATCTTGAATATCTTCGATACGGACTAATTTGGTTTCTCTTTGTTGTTTATTGGTCTCACGACTCAATTTGACCCAATCTTCATCGATATCCATAATCTCATATTCGGTTCCAAACCCATTTACTGTCACCTTGACCTTTTGGCCTTTTAATTCTTCTAAAAGTCTAGACATTTCTTGATTTCCTTTCACTTGTTTTTCTAATCTTTTAATACGTTTGTTCAACTTTTTTATCTTCTTTTCTGTGCTTGCATAAATGATAACCAGAAAAGGGATAAATAGAATCCATATAGCTCCCATAAGAATACCTCCTCTTCTTTCAACTAAAAACATTGTAACACTTCTTTTTCTTTTTGACAAGTATATTTGTCAAAAAAATAAAAATATTTGTCAAAAATAAAAATATGATTGACAAGATCATTTGAGGTAAGAAATAAAAGGTCCGTATTTGCGCACCTTTTAGCGTTCCTTTTTCCATTGACAAGATTTAGAAAAAATTTTTATAATGAAGAAAATACTACTAAGGAGAATCTACATGACGATTCGTATAGCTCAACCAAATGATATTCCCCACTTGCTTGACCTCTTAGAACAGATTCTTTCCGTCCACCACCAAGTCCGTCCCGATATTTTCAAGAAAAGTGGCGGAAAATATAGTAAAGAAGAGTTAAAACAGTTAATGGCGCAAGAACATACACCGATTTTCGTTTACGAAAATGCGGATGGCCAGGTCCTGGGGCATCTCTTTGTCACTATTAAAGAAGTCTCTGATAATCCTGTACTTCATCCGATAAGAACCCTCTTCATCGAAGACTTGTGTGTCGATCAAGCAGCGCGTGGGCAAAAGATCGGCGATCAACTCTATCAATTCGCTGTCAGCTATGCCAAGAAAATCGGCTGCTACAACCTGACTCTTAATGTCTGGAATGACAATGAAGGAGCCCTTCGCTTCTATCAAAGACAGGGCATGAAACCTCAAGAAACGGTCATGGAAACCATCTTGTAAAATGAATTTTAAAAACCGTTGATGAGTCATCAACGGTTTTTTCTATACACATTTTAACGTACTTCTGCGTCTACTTTTTCTTCGAGAGAAGCTTGGATTTTTTCCATGTAGCGTGCAACTTCTTCATCTGTCAAGCTATCTTCTGGATTTTGGAAGGTCAAGCTATAAGCCATTGACTTCATACCAAGTCCTAGTTTTTCGCCTGAGAAGACGTCAAAGAGTTTGATATCTGTCAAACGTTTCACGCCAGCTGCTTGGATGGCTTCAACCACCTCTTGGTGAGTCACTTCTGCTTTGAGGAGAAGGGCGATATCACGGCTCACAGCTGGGAATTTAGTGATTTCCACAAAGGCTGCGGCTGGTTGAAGAGCTGCTTCAATAGCAGATAAGTTCAATTCTGCCACATAGGTTTCTGGGATATCATAAGCTTTAGCTGTTACAGGATGGACTTGTCCCAAGACCCCAATCACTTGGTCACCCAGTGAGATCAAGGCTGTCCGACCTGGGTGGAGACTCTTGATTTCTTGTGTTGCTGTATAAGTCACATCAAGACCCAAGCGAGCAAAGAGGGCTTCCAAGATTCCCTTAGCATAGAAGAAGTCAACTGGAACAGCTGGAGTTTGGAAGTCTTTTTCAGCAACTAAGCCAGTCAAAGCAAAGGCAAAGCTGTTGATTTCGTTTGGCAATTCTTCTTTTGGATTACCTGTCTGTTCAAAGACTTTCCCGATCTCGTAGAGGGCCAAATCTTTGTTTTTACGAGCGACGTTGTAAGCTACGGTATCTAAGATCCCTGAGATCATATTTTGACGGAGGACTGAACGATCCACAGTCATTGGCCACATGAGCTCTGTTAAGTTACTTGGCGCAGTTGTGAATTCCACGGCTTTTTCAGGAGTTGTCAACGCATAAGTGATGATTTCAGTCAAGCCTGCTCCTTCAGCAATGGTTCGAACTTGGCGACGCAATTTTTGAGTTGCTGTCAATTCACCTGCTGTCCCGTCATCTTTTGGAAGGGTTGCTGGTAATTTGTCATAACCGTAAATCCGAGCGATTTCTTCAAAGAGGTCCGCTTCAATGGTGATATCCCAACGGCGACGAGGGACGCTGACAGTAAAGCTTTCAGCATTTCCAGAAAGACCAAATCCAAGACGACGGAAGACATCTTCGACATCGGCATAAGTAAGATCTGTCCCAAGGACACGGTTAACGTCTGCAAGGGTAGAAGAAACTTCCACATCAGAAGTATCGAGCTGGCCTGCTGAAACGATTCCCTTGCGAACAGTGGCACCTGCAAGCTCTGCAATCATGCTCGCTGCCGCATCAAGGGCTTCATTGACGGTTGCCACATTGATCCCTTTTTCAAAGCGAGAAGATGATTCAGAACGAAGGTTAAGGCGACCGCTAGTCTTACGGATCGATTTGCCATTGAAGACAGCTGCTTCAAGAACAACACGAGTAGATTTTTCAGAGATTTCTGTAGCTTCTCCACCCATGACACCTGCAAGGGCTACTGGTTTGTCAGCTACTGTAATCACGAGGTCACTTGTTTCCAACTCACGTTCTTCCCCATCCAAGGTTACCAGTTTTTCGCCAGCACGCGCTTCACGCACACGAATCTCGCTTCCTTCAAAGGTATCCAAGTCAAAGGCATGCATGGGTTGACCAAAGTAAAGCAGGATATAGTTGGTCACGTCGACCACATTGTTGATCGGACGGATGCCTTCGTTCATGAGAAGGTTTTGCAACCATTGTGGACTTGGTGCGATGGTTACATTGTCCAAGATACGAGCTGCATAGTAAGGTGCCTTATCTGTGTCAATGCTGACAGAAAGAGCATCTGCTGCAGCTTGGTCTGTTTCAGTCAACGTAAAGTCTTTGAAGTTGACTGCCTTGTCATAAATTGCTGCTACTTCGTGCGCTACCCCACGCATAGAAAGAGCGTCTGCACGGTTTGGAGTGATGGAAAGTTCGATGATTTCATCATCCAAGTCGAGGTAAGAGAAGACTTCGTCCCCTGGAACAGCATCTTGAGGCAATATTTGGATGCCATCTGCAAATTCTTTTGGTACAACAGAGTCAGAAATACCCAACTCACCCAAAGAACAGATCATCCCAAGGGATTCCAAACCACGGATTTTCCCTTTTTTGATCTTGTAGTTGTCCGCGATACGAGCACCTGGAAGAGCTACCATGACCTTGATGCCTGCTCGAACATTTGGTGCTCCACAGACGATTTGACGCGCTTCTTCTTCACCTAAATTGACTTGGCAGACATGAAGATGAGTTTCTGGCACATCTTCGCAAGACAAGACTTCTCCGACGACAATTTTTGAGAGACCAGCAGCAGGTGATTCCACACCTTCTACCTCGATCCCTGTGGTTGACATTTTTTCAGCCAACTCTTCTGATGGCACATCCACGTCCACCAATTGTTTTAACCATTTATATGATACTAACATAATTCTGATCGTAAGATCCCACCAGGTGAGACCTTTTCAATTCCTTTCTCTCAATTTGGACCCACAATTAAGTTTGCGGATTCTCCTTCAAATGCTTGCGCAGCAACCAGTCTGTATCTACGGTTTCTCCTGTGATAAAGTGGTGCTCGCTAAACCGTTCAAATCCGAATTGTTTGTAAAAGTTTTGGGCCTTAAAATTTCGTTCCCAGACACCCAGCCAGGCCCAGTCAAAGCCACGTTTTTGAGCCTCTTTTAAGGCAAAGCTAAACATTTCCTTGCCATAGCCCTTGCCATGATGTTCTTTTTTGACATAGATGCGCTGGATTTCAAAAGCATTGTCCATCTCTACTGGCTCTGTTTGTGCCTTGCCCCAGTTAAACTTGAGAAAACCACAAATTTCCTGATTGTGATCAAGGACAAAATAGGTCTCTGATTCCGGGTCTGCCAAATCCTTTTGGATTTGCTCTAGCGATAAAACCGTCTGGTAGTAATCTTCCATATCGGCATCCGAGATGTAGGGACCAAAGGTATCCCCGTAGGTTTCCACCTCTAATTCCCTTAAAATTTGAAATTCATTCGGCTTAACTTTTACTAACATGATGATTTAAATTGTTCTGAAAAACGGATATCCCCTTGATAGAAGCCACGGATATCATTGATTCCGTAACGAAGCATAGCCACACGCTCTTGACCAAGTCCAAAGGCAAATCCTGAATAAACTGTTGGGTCAATACCACTCATCTCAAGGACGCGTGGGTGAACCATACCGGCTCCCATGATTTCAATCCAACCAGTTTTCTTACATACGTTACATCCAGCTCCACCACATTTGAAGCAAGAAACGTCTACTTCAACCGATGGCTCGGTAAATGGGAAGTAAGAAGGACGCAGACGGATTTGACGTTCTGCACCAAACATCTTTTGCACGATCAATTGAAGCGTTCCTTGAAGGTCTGCCATAGAAATGTTCTTCCCAACGACCAAGCCTTCGATCTGATGGAATTGATGGCTGTGGGTCGCATCATCAGTATCCCGACGGAAAACACGCCCTGGAGAGATCATCTTCAATGGTCCCTTGCTAAAGTCATGCGCATCCATCGCCCGCGCCTGTACTGGTGAAGTATGGGTCCGAAGCAAGATTTCTTCTGTGATATAGAAGGTATCCTGCATATCCCGCGCAGGGTGATCTTTAGGCAGATTCATGCGTTCAAAGTTGTAGTAGTCTTGCTCCACTTCAAAGCCGTCCACTACTTGGTAGCCCATCCCGATAAAGATATCTTCGATTTCTTCGCTGGTTTGGGTCAAGATATGACGGTAACCACTAGCAACCGGACGACCTGGAAGCGTCACATCGATGCTTTCGCTAGCTAGTTTAGCTTGGACTTTCTTTTCTTCCAAGAGTTTGGCAGTTTCTTCAAAGGCAGCCGTCAACACATCGCGGGCTTCATTGACGTGTTTCCCGATAACCGGACGCATCTCAGCAGAGACATCTTTCATCCCTTTGAGGATCTCAGTCAGAGATCCTTTTTTCCCAAGGACAGAGACCCGTAGTTCTTGCAATTCTTTTGCATTTTCAGCAGAAATCTGCTTCAAAGCTGCCAGCGTTTCTTCACGAAGCGCTTTTAATTGTTCTTCAATCGTTGACATATTTCCTCCATCATAGTCCCTCTACAGACATAGAAAAAACCACGCGCCAACACCCACATTCGGAGCGTTGACACGCGGTACCATCCGTTTTTTATCCGTAAACCAGACCTTAATTTCTAAATCCTTTACGCAAGTGAATTCACTCAGCTTTCATGCAAAGAGCTTTCAGTCACGGCTCTTCTCCCTGTCGCACTTCCCTTGAGATACTAGTCTTGCAGATTTCTATTCAATTACTACATAGTTTATCAGATTTTTAGTTAAAAAACAAGTTAGATGAGACTAATTCAATAGAAAAAGGAACAAGAGGCAGTGCATTATCTATTTGCCTTGTCAGTTGCATCTGCTTGCCTTTCCAATAGAAGAGTTGCTGCTTGGTTAAAACCATCACACCAGTTATACCATTTTGCTTCATACTCATCTTGAGGTAAGATACGATGTTTTAAATCCAAAACAGAGGTTATCTTTCTTTCCTCGCAAGCTTGCGCATAGAGATCATACAACTCATCGCCACCATCTCTATCAAGCTCAGCAGAAATCGTATCCCGACCTGCTAATAAAGCCTGATAAGCCCTGTGATGCCCGTCTGTAATCAAGAAGCGATTTCCAAATGCAAGAACACTAATTGGATCTACATTGATGATGTCTGCCGACTGATCCAGCATCTGAATAGCTTGTAACTTCTTTTCTGATAAATATAGTTGGGTCGGATGAAGATCTGTTATATTAACTTCCATATCTTTCTCCTCTATCATGAGTAACAAAGCTGGTCGTGAGCACTGGTAAACATTTTTAAATATCACAATTTAAAGACCTACCAATGCTAAATTCCCCTGCCATTCTTGTGATTCGTTTCCTTTTTATTTAATGACTTGTCCAGCATCTTTCAAGACAGATTCTGGAATAGTAATACCCAATTCATCTGCGACTTTTTTATTGATGACAGATTTTCCTTGGCTAAAGATTTCAACAGGTGTATCCGCAGGTTTTTGACCTTTCAAGATCTTCGCAGCCATTTTACCAGTTGCTACTCCAAGATCATGTTGGTCGACAACGACTGAACCAAGACCACCAGCTTCTACCATAGCTGTCGCACTTGGGAAGATTGGTTTTTTAGCTGTTTTGTTGGCTTCGACAACTGTTGAGAAGGCTGAAGCGATGGTATTGTCGATTGGAACCCAGATAGCATCCACTTTACCAGTCATCACAGAAACTGTTGAAGCAACTTCGTTTGTAGAAGGAACTGAATACGGAATCACCTTGAAACCTGCTTTTTCAGCCAATTTTGTAAATTCTTCTACTTGAGATTTAGAATTATCCTCACTGGTTGAGTAAAGGGCACCGATTGTTTTCACGTTTGGTGTCAACTCTTTAATCAATTTCAACTGTTGCTCAGTAGGATTGTGGTCAGATACCCCAGTGATATTGCCACCTGGTTTTTTCAAATCTTTGACCAAGTTGGCACCGACTGGGTCTGTGATAGCACCCATGACGATTGGTTTGTCCTTGGTTGCACTAGCCAAACCTTGTGCAGATGGAGTTGCAATCCCAATCAAGACTTGGTTATCCTTGTCTACCAATTGTTTACTCATGGTTGCAACCTTATTTTGGTCGCCTTCTGCATTGAGGAAGTCAATCTCAACCTTGTCCTTGTCATAGCCTTCTTCAGCCAAACCATCTTGAATCCCTTTGTAAATCAAGTCAAGCGAAGGGTGGCTGACCAACTGCAAGACCCCAACTTTAGCCTTTTCATTGTTACTTGCTGTCTTGTTGTCTTTGCCTGCTGTAGCTGAATAGATCGCTGTCCCAATGACTGCTGCTGCAATCAAACCAATAATTCCCATTAACCGTTTATTTTTCATTTTTAATACCTCTTCTATTTTTTCATTTTCTTCTTTTTTTCTATCATCTAAAGACTGCGACGCCATCGTTTCTTCATATCTTTTCTCCCTTCTTATCTAAAACAAAAAACACGCCCACACATAGCAAAAGCTATGTGAGGACGTGTCATCGCGGTGCCACCTCACTTATGGGAAAAGGATAGTCTCCCCCATATCTCTGTCTTGTCTAGCAACAAGTTGCACGATAAGGTGTGCCAACCGAATTTTTATTGTTTCAAATTCATCTCATCATTAGTCCAATTTCATAAACTGCCGCTACCCACTCTCAGCAACCGTGGGCTCTCTTGAAACTTTCATTTACTACTTTTCTAATTTCTTACATTTTAAAGTTTTCTTTCAAAAATGTCAATACTTTTTCAGTATTTTTTTGGAAACGTTCGCATTTTCTATCTAACAGCCCCTAGCTTCTTTCTGGGATTTCCTCTCTAATTTTGATATAATTTACTAGAATAAACGCTAGAATGATGAGGAATCCCATGTCTTTTGATGGATTTTTTTTACACCATATGGTGCAAGAATTGAAGGCCGAACTCTTGAGTGGCCGCATTCAAAAAATTAACCAACCCTTCGAGCAAGAATTGGTGCTCCAAATCCGAGGCAATCGAAAAAACCAAAAACTCTTGCTCTCTGCCCATTCTGTCTTCGGACGGATCCAACGGACCCAGACCAACTTTGAAAATCCTGCCTTTCCCAATACCTTTATTATGGTTATGCGCAAATATCTTCAAGGCGCTGTCATTGAAGGGATTGAGCAAATGGAGAACGACCGGATTCTTGAAATCCGTGTCTCCAATAAAAACGAAATTGGAGATGCCATTTCTGTCAGCCTCATGATCGAAATCATGGGCAAGCACAGTAATATTATTCTCCTGGACCGCACCAGCAATAAAATCATCGAAGCCATTAAACATGTCGGTTTCTCACAAAATAGCTACCGGACCATTCTCCCTGGATCAACCTATGTAGCTCCTCCGAAAACCGACGCGGTCAATCCTTTTACAATTGGAGATGAAGCCCTTTTTGCCCTTCTTCACAAGGAAGAGTTAAGCCCAAAAAACCTTCAAAAATGTTTCCAAGGTTTGGGGCGAGATACGGCTCAAGAATTAGCCAAGCGACTTGAGACGGATGAAAAATTAAAAACCTTCCGTGCCTTTTTCGAGGCACCTTCTGAGCCACGCCTAACGACCAAATCCTTCTCGGCTATCCCCTTTGCGGATGCGTCGAGTCAAACATTTGAGACACTTTCAGATCTGCTGGATGACTATTACCGAGACAAGGCTGAGCGCGATCGGGTGCAACAACAGGCCAGTGAATTGATCCGCAAGGTCGAAAACGATCTTGAAAAGAACCGAAAAAAATTAGCCAAGCAAGAGGCGGAGTTAGCGGCGACCGACAATGCGGAAGAATTCCGCCAAAAAGGAGAATTACTGACAACCTTCCTCCATCAGGTACCAAACGACCAAGACCAGGTTGTCCTGGACAATTACTATACCAACGAGCCCATTACCATCCAACTCAACAAGGCCCTGACCCCCAATCAAAATGCCCAACGCTACTTTAAACGCTACCAGAAGTTAAAAGAAGCCGTCAAACATTTGACCATCCTCATTCAAGAAACCAAGGAAACCATTTCTTATCTTGAAACGGTTGAAACAGCCCTTTCTCAAGCGAGCCTGGCTGAGGTGGCAGAAATTCGAGAAGAGCTAATCCAGACCGGCTTTATCAAACGGCGCAACCGTGAAAAAATTCATAAACGGAAAAAACCAGAAAAATACCTGGCGAGTGATGGAAAAACCATCATTTTAGTGGGTCGCAATAATCTGCAAAACGATGAACTGACCTTTAAAATTGCTAAAAAAGATGAACTCTGGTTCCATGCCAAGGATATCCCGGGAAGCCACGTCGTCATTACAGGAAATCTAAATCCATCGGATGAAGTGAAAACCGATGCTGCAGAGTTGGCGGCCTACTATTCCAAGGCCCGTCTCTCAAACCTGGTCCAAGTAGATATGATCGAAGCCAAGAAACTCAATAAACCAACTGGTGGAAAACCAGGTTTTGTCACCTACACTGGCCAAAAGACTCTGCGGGTCACTCCCGAAGAAGAAAAAATCAAAGCCATGAAACTAACAGACTGATTTCAAAAATAAAAGAGAGTGGGACAGAAATCGGTAATTCGTTAGAATTCGATTTCGTCGTCCCACCTCCGCACAGTTGAGTAGGRMTGTAAAAGCTGATGAAATCAGCGTAGTAGAGCCCACTCAACCACTGCGTCTTGCTCGACAATCCAAAAAAAATTGAGAGGCTAGGACTTTTGTCCCAGCCTCTTTTTATTCTGCTTTATTAATGTCTTCTTTGACCTCATCAACATTGAATTTAGCAAAGAGGTACTGACGGTCTTGAACTGGGAAACGTTGATCCAGCTGATCGATGGCCCCCACCTCTACAATCCCTTCTGTGATGACAAAATCCATGACATGGCCACCAAAGGTGTGGTCATCTGAGATAAAGTGCAAATGATAACCAGCCACACTCACGCCATGGAAAATTTCTGGTGTCCAAAAACCGACGATGGTTCCAGTGACATTTTCCCGTGTATACTCTGGCTGATGGGTTGCAACCTCTGCAAACTTCATCTCTGGCGTTGATTTTGGAATCATACGGACATGCATCTTGGCAAAGTCACCACGAATCTTAATGGAGCGGAAAAGATTTTCCCCATCATAATAAGACTCAATACGGGCTTCCAATTCCTCGTCCGTCATTTCAAAGCGTTGGCGGAAAATCACTTCTGCTTGGTGAGGGACGACTGCTGCATAAGGAACCTTAGCATCCGGAGAAACTTCGACTATTTCAGGATGGTCTCCTGATCCCTTGGCCTGATATGCCTTACCATCTAATACGATCAACTCTCCATCAATAGAATCAAGCGTCCCAACTCCTAGATCTCCGTGTTCCAAGAGTTCTCCAATCGTAAATGAACCCCCGTACAGACCCGCCATTAGGGCACCTAAGGTATTGTATTGAAAAAGTTTCACTGGTTCCATGTTTTTCTCTCCTCATTCTATCTTCTACCAGTATACCACAAACTATTCCGAATCTTCACGATATGGTTTTATTAGAGGCTATCATAGATGATTTGCATCTGCACATCGTCTGGTACGATCGCCAAATACTGGTTGGCCACTTCACGCGCCCTTGTCACATCACCAGCTTCACGCAACAGATAAACATAGGTTTCGAGGAATTCTGGGTTGTCCTTCAAGTCCTCATAGAGCTCTTGGTAGGCTGATACGGCTTCTTCTGTTTTCTCTAAGGTAGCCAAAGCACGGGCAATGTTCCACCGGGTGACAACTGTTTCGACTTCTTCATTTTGCCAATCCAAGACTTGGTCAAAGCGTTCCTGTTCCAAATAAAGGGTGGTCAGGCGAAGAGCAATCTCTTCGAGATCATCTGCCACTTCTTTAGCCTCTAATAGATAAGCTTCTGCTTGCTCAGGCTGGTGGAGTTCATAAGAAAGCTGAGAAGCAAGGAGCTTCAATTGGGCATCAAATGGATTCTTCTGGATCCCTTGTTTAGCAATCTCAAGTGCTTTTTCACGGTCATTTTCAGACTGTAAAGCTAAAGCATAACCATACTCATAGCCCTCAAAATCAGGCGACAAGGTATCAATTTGTTTGTAGTAGATCAGGGCTTTTTGGAATTCTTCTTGGTCAGACAATAAGGTCGCTAATTCGTAAGCAATCTGGTCATCAAACTCAATCTCCAGAGCTTTCTCTAAGAAGGGAACAGCTGCTTCAAACTTACCAAGATTGGCATAGGCAAAACCAATCCGTTGATAGGTGGAAATTCCTGTTGCTTCCAAAATCTCCCGATTGTCTAACTGAGCATACTCTTGGATGGCCTCTTGGTAGCGTTCCAATTCCAGATCAATTTCAGCTAGCCCTAATTGAATGATCGGATCATCAGACAAATGAGCAGCTTCAACTAATTTTTCACGCGCCACATCTGCGAGACCTTCTAGCTGATAGAGATCTGCCTTGACCAAGAGACTGGCTACATACCAGTTAGACTCAGGGCCAATTTCTTCTAAATATGCAAAGGCCTCTTCCGTTTGCCCTTCCTCTGCAAGGATGGTTGCCAAACTCAGATATACTTCTGGATAGGTTTCTGCAATCTGTTCATAAACCTCTTTTGCCTGAGGGTAAAAACCAATACTTTCAAGATATTGACCCAAATCCAATAGTTGCGCTTCACTATCTTCTAACAAGGCCTTTTGAAATTGAACTTCTGCTTCTTCTAGCTCTTGCTGATCAAGAGCCTCTACCATTTGTTGACTATGACTCACTCTGTGTTTCCTCTTCTACTTCATTGTGTTCTTCATACAAGCCACTGACGACCTTATACCATTCAAAGATAGCTCCAATAACGACCTTAGCAGACGCATAGACCGGAATACCAAGGAAAACTCCCCAGATTCCAAACATAGATCCTGACGTCAAGAGCACAAATAAAATGGTAATCGGATGGATATTTAACTGGCTTCCCAAAACCAAAGGTGATACGAAACGTCCTTCAATGGTTTGCTCCACTGCAAATACAATTAAGACCTTGATAAACATCTCTGGTCCTGCTACCAAGCCTAAGACTAAAGCAGGTAACATGGCTAAGAAACTACCCAAGTAAGGGATCAAATTCAAGATCCCCGCAGAGATCCCCAGTGTCACTGCATAGCGCAAGCCAATGATTTTAAAGAAGAGGATAAACATGATGGCGACGACAATGGCTACCGTAATTTGCCCTCGAACATAATTGGAGAGCTGGGTATTGACATCTGAGAGAACTTGTTCAGCCGATTTACGAATCTTTGTCGGTAAGAAGCGAACAATGTGACCCTTTAAATTTTTTCCATCTCGCAGAAGATAAAAGACAATAAAAGGCATGATGATTAAGGCAACGATGACTTGCGAAGCAACTCCGATCAAGTTGCTGACCCAATTGACAGCCCGCCCAGAGATCGAACTGGCCCAAGTAGTAATATTTGCAGACAATTCCTTGGTGATCTCATCCAACTGGGGTTTGATATCAGAAGAGACGCGATTGTCTAGAAAATCGTCGATGGTTGCATTGGCCTTCTCCAAATAAGTTGGCAGGTTATGAAAGAAACTCACCACTTGTCGTTGAACAGCTGGAATCACGACGGCCAGCCCCCATACCAAGAGGACTGCAATCAAGAAAAAGACGAAGGAAATCGCAAAAATCCGCTTAAGACCTTTTCTTTCAAGAAAGTCGACAATAGGATTGAGCAAGTAATAGAGCAAACCAGAAATAATGACTGGCAGCATGACAGCTCCTGCAAACTCAAAAATCGGAATAAAAATAAAGGTAATCTTACTCAAGACCAAGAGGTTCAGACCCAAGAGCAAGGTAACTAAAAATACGGTAATAGCCTTGTTGTCTAAAAACCATCTAAAAAACCAGGACATACTAAACTGTTTTTCTTTATTATCCACGGAAAACTCCTTTTCATTTCAACATGTATCTATTTTAGCATTTTTTGAGCGTGAAGTTACGAAAAAACTAGTAAAATCAGAAAGACCACTCCCTTCTTCAACTAGCAATTGCCTTCCAATAGGACCTTTGATATAATAAACCTAAGAAATCTTACGAGGTGACCTATGTCTCAATCTATTTATTTCGGTACCTATACCAAAAAAGAATCCAAAGGAATTTACAAGGCACAATTCGACCCTGAAACAGGCGCATTGAGCCATCTTGAACTAGTGGTAGCTGAGCCCAATCCAACCTATATCGCTTTTTCTAAAAAAGGCAATCTTTATAGTGTCGGAGCTGAAGATGGAAAAGGGGGAATCGCTAGTTTTGCAGCCGATTTTCAGCCGCTCAATCATGTTGTCGAAGAAGGGGCTCCACTCTGCTATGTCTCTGTCGATGATAACCGTCAACTAGTCTATGGAGCCAACTATCACAAAGGGCAAGTTCTTGTATACAAGATAGAGGCAGATGGGCGTTTGTCCTTTGTTGATGAGGACACTCACCAAGGAAGTGGTCCCCACGCCAATCAAGCAAGTCCGCATGCCCACTATGCAGACCTTACGCCAGATCAGTACCTGATCACGTGTGACCTAGGAACAGACAGTTTGCATGTCTATGATGTCAGTGAGGAAGGAAAACTTACCCTGATCAATCAGTACCAAACAGCTCCAGGTGCAGGACCTCGTCACCTTGTCTTTCATCCCCGCTACAAGACTGCTTATCTCATCAATGAATTAAATGCTACAATCGACGTCCTCTTTTATGACGGTATGGGTGAATTCGAACACTTCCAAACCGTTTCCACACTTCCATCAGACTACGATGGTCAAAAATGGGCTTCTGCTATCAAGCTCTCAGCCGATGGAAAATTCCTTTATGCATCTAACCGTGCTCACAATTCTATCGCTGTATTTAAAGTTGTAGCAGATGGCAGCTTAGAACTCATTGAAATTGTTCCAAGTCAAGGGCTCAATCCACGTGATTTCACTATTAGTCCAGATCAAAACCACCTCATCGCAGCCCATCAAGATTCACCAAATGCTACTGTTTTCAAGCGGGATCTAGCCAGTGGAAAATTGACCCTCCTATCCCACGACTTCTATGTCCCAGAAGCCGTTTGTACCGTTTTTCATTAAGTCGTTTTAGTTGTCAAAGCTCTAAAAAAATGATTAAATAAATGAGAAAAAGGCGCGAGCCTGATTTCATAACTTATATTTTAGGAGATCCAAGCATGAATCCAATGGACTTATTTAACCAAGTAAAAGAAATGATCGAAAAGAAAGATTTCGACGCTGCAAAGAAATTTGTTGAAGACAACAAAGACAACCTCGGTGACTACCTTGAACAAGCAAAAGGGCTTGTTTCTGGAAATGAAATGGTCAGCGGTGCCTTGGACAAAATCAAAGGCTTGTTCTAATAACACGACTCCTCAACGCTTTAGTTGAGGAGTTTTTGTTTGAGCTGATCGCAAAAAAGATCCTTGAGAAAACTCAAGGATCTTTTTAGTCTAGTAAACTAGATTATTTCTTAAGGTTGTAGAATGATTTCAATCCACGGTATTCAGCTACTTCACCAAGTTGATCTTCGATACGAAGCAATTGGTTGTATTTAGCGATACGGTCTGTACGTGAAAGTGAACCAGTCTTGATTTGTCCTGCGTTTGTTGCAACTGCGATGTCAGCGATTGTTGAATCTTCAGTTTCACCTGAACGGTGTGATACAACGGCAGTGTAGCCAGCTTCTTTCGCCATTTCGATAGCATCGAATGTTTCAGTAAGAGTACCGATTTGGTTAACTTTGATAAGGATAGAGTTAGCACATTTTTCTTCGATACCACGTGAAAGGTAGTCAGTGTTTGTTACGAAGAAGTCGTCACCAACCAATTGAACTTTACCACCAAGACGTTCAGTAAGAGCTTTCCAACCGTCCCAGTCGTTTTCATCCATACCATCTTCGATAGTGATGATTGGGTATTTGTTTACCAATTCTTCAAGGTAGTCGATTTGTTCAGCAGCAGTGCGGACAGCAGCTCCTTCACCTTCGAATTTAGTGTAATCGTAAACTTTGCGTTCTTTATCGTAGAATTCTGATGATGCACAGTCAAATCCGATAAATACGTCTTTACCTGGAACATAACCAGCAGCTTCGATAGCAGCGATGATAGTTTCTACACCATCTTCAGTTCCGTCGAAACGAGGAGCGAATCCACCTTCGTCACCAACGGCTGTTTCAAGACCACGACCTTTAAGGATTTTCTTAAGAGCGTGGAAGATTTCAGCACCCCAACGAAGAGCTTCTTTGAATGTAGGTGCACCAGCAGGTACGATCATGAATTCTTGGAAAGCGATTGGAGCATCTGAGTGAGAACCACCGTTGATGATGTTCATCATTGGAGTTGGAAGAACTTTAGTGTTGAATCCACCAAGGTAGCTGTAAAGTGGGATTTCAAGGTAGTCAGCAGCTGCACGAGCAACGGCGATAGACACACCAAGGATTGCGTTTGCTCCCAATTTACCTTTGTTAGGAGTACCGTCAAGAGCGATCATAGCACGGTCGATAGCTTGTTGATCACGTACATCATAGCCGATGATAGCTTCAGCAATAATGTTGTTTACGTTGTCAACAGCTTTTTGAGTACCAAGACCACCGTAACGAGATTTGTCACCGTCACGAAGTTCAACTGCTTCGTGTTCACCAGTAGAAGCTCCTGATGGAACCATACCACGTCCATGAGCACCTGATTCAGTATAAACTTCTACTTCAAGTGTTGGGTTACCGCGTGAGTCTAGGACTTCGCGAGCGTAAACATCAGTAATAATTGACATTTTCTACTCTCCTTATTGAGTTATATTTTTTACTCCTCTATCATATCGTAATTAGGCTATTTTTTCAAGAAAAAACAAGGAAATCTACGAAAATTGAGAAGTTTTTAACAAGAAAGCGGTTCCACTGTCTTATTTTCTGCCATTTCCCCTTCTTATTTATTTTTTAGCATTCTTCTACTCTTCTGCTACGCTTTATGCTATACTAAACTTATGACAGATATTAATAAAACGATTTTAGAAAAAGCTGCTGGTCCTACTCGGTTCAATCCTGATGAACAGCGTCGATTTTTGGAGACATATGAGGAGCGTGTGATTGCATCATGTACCTTGGAAGAGGCAAGGGACAATCTCTATTTGGAGCACTATTCTTCAATTCTTACGAACATTTCAGAACGCTTTGAACCTGTATTGGTCAAGATTTCGCCTGCCTTAGATGAAAGCAGCCAACTTCAATATTTGAAAAAAACAAAGGATCTTGGTCTTGTGGCAAGCATTGTTTCAGATGACTGTCGCCACTCTCCCTTTGGTCTCATCATCCATACGGATCATCCATCTGGAATTTCTCCAACCGATATCAGCCTCCAGTATCCAAATTTGTTTGAAAAGAAAGAAGAGAGCACAGCACCTGAAAAAAAATCATTTTGGAAACGCCTCTTTGGCTAAAGAAAGAACCAATTGAAAAGGAAATTCCTTTTCAATTGGTTTTTTAGTTTGCTTTCATTTTTAAGAGGTTACCAATATTTCGAGCACAGGAAATCAGATTTTTTTCAGCATGAGTGAGTGCATCTGCCACCTCACAAGGACCTGGTACAATAGAGAAGGCAGCCTCAATATGATGACTTGGGAATGCTGGCAAATCCTCTGCTAAGGCGCCACAAATAGCAAGCACTGGGATCTTCTCTGGTGTTCGTTTAGCTACCCCGACAGGAGCCTTTCCAGACAAAGATTGGAGGTCCATCCTACCTTCTCCCACGACGACCAGATCCGCTTTTTGAACCTTACGATCGAAGTCGATTAGATCCAAACTTTTCTCAATTCCTGAGGAAATCTGACCTCCCGCAAAAGCGATCAAGCCTGCTGCCATGCCACCTCCAGCTCCGGCGCCAGCCATAGACAAGATTCGTGGATCAACTAGCTGATAAAATTCCTCCATAGCTTGATCAACTGCTGGAAACAGAAGGGGATTCAATCCCTTTTGCCCGCCATAGATATAGGTTGCTCCTTGACTGCCACAGAGAGGATTGGTGACATCCGTTAAGACCTGGAGCTCGATGTCTTGTAATGCGTTTGGAACCGCACTGGTATCTATTCTAGCCACACGATCGAGTGAAGCACCAACTGGACGAAGCAGATGACCTTGGTCATCATAGAAGGCTACCCCTAGTCCGGCTGCCATCCCAATCCCACCATCATTCGTTGCAGAACCACCAATTCCCACACAGATCGTTTTAACCCCTTGGTCAACCAATTTCAAAATCAGTTCACCAATTCCTCGTGTCTCTAGTTCTAGTGGATTGCGTTTTTCAGCTGGGATAGAGCCTAAGCCAACAAGAGAGGCCATCTCAAAAAATGCCATCTCATCTTTTTGGTAGTAAGCCATTGAAACAGGCTTCCCAAATGGTCCTGTTACCTGAGTATGCTTCTTGGTTAAATTCAGAACTTCAGCAAGTGTATCCATGGTTCCTTCACCACCATCCCCTATGGGAAGAAGGTCAAAAGTTGCATCTGGTAGAGCCTCTTGAAATCCTTTTTTTAAGGCTTCTGCTACTTGTTTGGCGGATAAGGATTCTTTAAATGAATCCGGTGCTAGTAGGATATGCATCCTGTTTCCTTTCTATGCTGGTCTAGAATTTCAAGAACAAGGCTTAGATCGCTCGTTTCAATACGGTATGGAGCTCGTTCGGCTACGATTGGCTTTGCCATAAAGGCAATCCCGATTCCGGCTGTTTCAATCATGGGAAGATCATTGGCACCATCTCCCATAGCAATCGTCTGACTTCGTGGAATATGATTTTCTCTCGCCCATGTCAGGAGGGAGTCTTTTTTTCTTTCAGGGGTCACAATCTCTCCGAGCACTTTCCCTGTCAGACGGCCATCAAAAGTCTGCAAACGATTAGCACGAACCAGATCAATTCCTAAAGACCTCGCGATAGGATCGATGACTTCATGAAATCCCCCTGAAACAAGGCCAACCTTGTAACCTCTTTGATGAAGTTCAGTGATTAAGGTCTTAGCTCCCGGTGTAACGTCCATCTGCTCTATAATTTTCGGAAAAATAGAGGCCTCTAAACCCTTCAATAAAGCGACACGCGCCTGTAAAGATGCTTTAAAATCCAACTCTCCATTCATTGCTTGTGCTGTAATCTCTGCTACTTTTTGTCCCACGCCAGCTTCTTGAGCTAGTAAATCAATTCCTTCTTGTTGAATCAAAGTTCCATCTACATCCATAACGAGGAGACCTGTTACTTCTTTCATCGCTTTCCTTTCTTATTTCTCCCTTACTATACAAAAATAGGGTTTAAATTTCAAGTTTCAATGATCATTTGAAGATAAAAAAACGACCTCCTAAAAAGTCGTTTTTTTGTTATTAGAAGCGAATTTGCTCCCGCGTTTTTTCATAGGAAGTAACAAAGCGATCGGTTACACCAGCTTCTACCATTTCCAAAGCATCTGAGATGACTTTGAAGGAAGCTGCATAGTCGTATTCTCTTTCAAAAATATAGAGTGACTCGTCAAAGGCTGCCTGCACATGATCATCAAAGGAACGATAGCGATTTGAGTATTGCAACAACTGCTCTGTTAAAGTAGCATTTTGTACAATTCGATAAGTCGCTTCTTCCAATTCATTCATATCATTGGTCAAAATATCTAACAAACGATTGGTTGATTCGATGTTGATTTTATCCCCTTCCAACTCATCCATCAAAGCCTCTGTATTGTTGCTTGCTGTGAAGAATAATTCCAAGAATTCTTGAGGGATTCCTGGCAAGTTTCGCTTGTCCATATAGCGTTTAATGGCATGCAAACGGTTGGCATAGATATTGACTTTTTGGCGAGCATTGGCATCGTCTTTTTCAATTTTTGAAAGGGAATCACTTAAGCTGATTTGCTCATCTTCGATTTCTTTCAAGCGAGCCTCAATAGCTTCTAACTCTTCTTCTACGATAGAATAAGCTTTTTGTGTTTCAGATGAATCTTTCAAAGCATCTTCTACCACATTTTCTTGTGAAGATAGCTCAGCTTCTAACTCTTTTAATTGTTGACTGAAAGCTTCATTCAAGACGAATGTTTTACCAAGGCGTTCCACTTCTGCTGCAAGGTTGCTATTGTTATCTTTTGCGTGTTTCAAATAGCCAGGCAGTTGTTTCACTAACTTCTTCACGACTTTTTGTGATTCGATTTCACGAGTAAAGATGTGATACAATGCATCGATTTCCTCTTGAATTTGCTCATTTTCGTAAATAGCATTGTCCAATTCAAGCGCGGATACATTTGCCATATTGTTCTTCAAGGAAGCATGCAACTGTTGGAAACGAGATTCAATATCTGTTTCAGTGAAGTGGTAGCCAGATTCCAAAAGCTTGCGGTAGCCACTTTCCAAATCCTCTAATTGGTCTGGAAGTTTTGACTGAAGAGCAGTGACAATTTCTGGCACTCGCTCAACAATTTGTTTTAAGGCCACAATATGATTCTCAGCTGTATCAAGGATTTCAGCCGCTTCAACAGGGTCACCTGAAGAATTCAAGGTGACAAATTGTGAAAACTCAGATTGAATATTCCCAATTTGCTTTTCAATTTCAGGAAGCGCACTGCCATAACGCTCTGGATCTGAAGTGACTTCTTTTTGAAGTTCTTCAAACATATCTAAGGCATGAACCACGCGTCCGCTATTTTTTTGTTCTTGCTCTTCAAGATCTGAAAGGGCTTGGCGAATCGCTTTGATATCTTCGTCGATCAACTGAATCTGACTTTCGATATTGTCAATAGCTTGTTTAGCCTTCATGAAACGGAAAGAATTATTGTAGCCTTCCGCCTCAAACAGATTGTTTTCAATATCAGCAAATGAATTTAAGGATAAATCTACCCATTTTTGATTCCATTCACGAAATGCAACTTGACTTTGACCAATCAAATGCATGTTTTTTACGGCCTCAACTTCATCGTTGACCGGAAGGTTATATAACTTTTCTTTTCGTTCTTCCAGTGCTGCCAGTAAGGCCTCGTTTCGTTTTCTCAAAATGACTGCAACCACATATCCTACAATCAAGATAAGGGCGACAATAAAGATGAGAACAATTAGTCCACTAGACATATAAAAACTCCTTCATCGTATTACTTGAACGTAATCCTTGTAATTATACCATAAAATATCCATTAATGGGAAGCGTTCGTTGAATTTTATACATCGAGTGTACTATATTCAGCGTTTTCTTCGATAAATTCCCGACGTGGTTCCACGCGGTCCCCCATCAACATATCAAATATCTTATCTGCTTCCGCAGCATCGTCTACTGATACCCGTGCCATCAAGCGGTGTTCGGGGTTCATGGTTGTTTCCCATAATTGGTGATCATCCATTTCCCCAAGACCTTTGTAGCGTTGGATGGTTGGTTTTGAGCGACCTTCTGAATAGCGTTCCAAAGCTGCAGCTAATTCTGCTTCTTGGTTCGCACCAGGTTGGATATATTCTTTGATCTCACTACCGACTTTGACCCCATAGATTGGTGGTTGCGCAATATAAACATATCCCGCTTCCAAGACTGGTTTCATATAGCGATAGATCAAGGTTAACAGAAGAGTTCGAATATGTGCGCCATCGACATCGGCATCGGTCATGATGACTAATTTTTGATAACGCGCTTTTGTGACATCAAATTCAGCACCAAATCCAGTTCCCATAGCAGTAAATAAACTACGGATCTCTTCATTGGCAAGAATCTTGTCCATACTTGCTTTTTCAACGTTCAAAATTTTACCACGGATTGGAAGAATTGCCTGAAATTCACGATTCCGACCTGATTTAGCAGATCCTCCAGCCGAATCCCCTTCGACGATGAAGAGTTCTGTTTCTTGTGGGTTATTTGAAGAACAGTCTGCCAATTTACCAGGCAGGTTAGAGATCTCAAGTCCCGATTTCTTACGGGTCACTTCCCGTGCCCGCTTAGCTGCTACCCGAGCTTTAGCTGCTAAAATCCCTTTTTCAACGATTTTCTTAGCGATTTGTGGATTTTCCAAAAGGAAATCAGAAAAGGCATCACTAAAGAGTCGATTGGTAATTTTTACAACTTCTGAATTTCCAAGCTTTGTCTTGGTTTGTCCTTCAAACTGTGGGTTTGGATGTTTAACTGAGATAACTGCTGTTAAACCTTCCCGAACATCCTCACCTGTTAAATTATCTTCATTTTCTTTTAAGAGTTTATTTTTCTTAGCGTAATCATTGATGACACGAGTGAGGGCTGTACGGAAACCTTGCTCGTGGGTACCACCTTCATGGGTATGGATGTTATTAGCAAAACTCATGACCGTTTCATGGTAGCCCGTAGTATATTGCATCGCCACTTCAACGGTAATATCATCCATTTCGCCATCTGTATAGATGGGTGTTTCAAAGATGACATCTTTATTTTCATTGATGTATTCAACGTAACTAGAGATCCCACCTTCGTAGTGGTAATGCTTTTCCTGCTCTAAGCCTTCGCGCTTATCCGTCAAGGAAATACGCAAACCACGATTCAAAAAGGCTAATTCTTGAATCCGTTTGTTTAATTTTTCAAAATCATACTCAGTCGTTTCCGTAAAGATTTCTGGATCTGGAATAAAGTGAACAGTTGTCCCTGTCCGATCTGTCTCACCGATGACTTTCAAATCATCCACAACTTGTCCACGACGATACTCTTGGTAATGGATACTGCCGTTTTTATAGACGCGAACATCAAGGGATGTGGAAAGGGCATTGACAACAGATGACCCTACCCCGTGAAGACCACCAGAAACCTTGTAGCCACCTCCGCCGAATTTTCCTCCCGCGTGGAGCACGGTAAAGACAGTTTCTACGGCAGGTCGACCCGTCTTTTCTTGGATATCCACTGGAATTCCCCGACCATCATCGACAACCGTGATAGAATTGTCTTTTTCAATGAAAACTTCAATATGGCTAGCAAAACCGGCTAAGGCTTCGTCAATCGAGTTATCTACAATTTCCCAGACCAGATGATGGAGACCTTCTTTTGAGGTAGATCCAATATACATCCCCGGACGCATGCGAACGGCTTCTAGTCCTTCCAAGACCTGAATCTGACTGGCATCATATTCTTGCGCTTGAATTTCTTGCTGTTTATCCTCTGTCATAATTTCCCTTTTCTATTCAAATATAAACTGGTGTAAGTGGGGCATGGTATCAAATAAATATGTTGTCAGCCCTGCCGTCTTCCCAGCTTCTATATCGATCGGACGATCTCCAATGACCAGACCATCTTGAATGCTATATTTTTCTTTCAAATAGAGCATCGAGGTTGGATCTGGCTTGCGAGGAAAGCCCTCGTCTGCTGTTACAATCTCAGTAAAGAAGGGAGCAATGCCCGTCTGATCAATAAGGGTCAAAACTTGGCGATCTCGATGAGATACCAAAAAATGACGTCCTCCATGTGCTTGAATCTCTTCTAGTAACTCTTTTGCTCCATCAAATAAAACCGGATCTTGCAAACCTAAGGCTTCTTTTTTCTTGTATTCCGTACGAAAATTATGAATATGAGGCGCAAAGGTATGGATTGCATCCTGTGTTGAGATTTTTAACGCTGCATAAACAGAATCATGATCGGCTTGGATATGAAAGTCCTTCAATGTCGCTACAAAGGCATTTGTGGACGTTTCGTAATTATCCAATAGCGTCCCACCAAGATCCCATATAAAATCATGATAATTCATAGTCAATATTATACCACAAATGGACAAAAAAAATAAGCTAAAACCCTCATTTAGGGGGGATTTTAGCCATTTTTTACGGTCATTTCATCTTAAATCAAATAAAACTCATTTCACACTATAAAAAGTGATCTATCACCAGAAACCGTTGTGTCCAAAAGAGCCCTTTTATGCACCTCCAAAGACATCCTGATAGAGCATTCCTTGCCGAAGGCTTTGGGCATCTCCTCCAAAATGATCCACCAAGGCATAAGCTAAGGCTAGGGCTGTTGAAGGACCACGACTGGTGAGAAGATTACCGTCTTTCACCACTGTTTCTTTCTGATAATGGCCATCTTGAATCTCTTCTTCAAAGCCATCGTAACACGTATAGTGTTTATCTTTTAAGAGACCTGCACGCGCCAAAACAATGGGAGCGGCACAAATTGCAGAGATGGTTTTTCCTTTGCCACTTTCTTCCTGAAGAGCTGTGATCAATTCTGCATTATCCCTCAAATTCGCTGCTCCTGGCATCCCACCTGGTAAGAAGATTCCATCATAATCTGAAAGATCTCCATTCCAAAGGCGATCTACTTCCACTGTAATTTGGTGAGAACCTGTGACTGTTTCTTCCATGCCAATGAGGTCGCAGTCAATCCCAGCACGTCTCAAAACATCGACAATGGTCAAGGCTTCAATTTCTTCAAAACCGTTTGCTAAAATCGTTGCTACTTTTTTCATTTTCATTCCTTCTTTCTAACTATTGCGCCTTTTTAAGGACTACTTTTTTACGGATTGGAACCTCTTCTTCTGGTCCTTTCTTTTTACTACTATGATTATATATTGAGAGTACTAGACCAATACCAATCAGATTACTAATAATAGAGGAACCTCCTTGTGAGATAAAGGGGAGAGGAATCCCCGTCAAGGGGAGAAGGCCCGTTACCGCTCCGACATTTTCAAAAATATGAAAGACCAGCATCATAATAAATCCAATAGAAATATAGGTATAAAATTGGTTGTTGGACTGGAGGGTGATTTTTAAAATACGGTAAATCAGGGACACATATAAAATCAACAGCACAAGAGCTCCAACAAAGCCAAAGTCTTCTGCTACTACTGTAAAAATCATATCACTTTCCCTTACGGGAACCAATAAATTAGATACATTAAATCCTTGACCAAAGAGGCCACCACTGGCAATGGCTAGCTGTCCTTGCGCCTGCTGGTAGGTGGTTGTTTGTGCATAGTCAAAAGGATTTAACCAAGCTAAAATACGGTTCATTTGGTAGGTTGGCATCCCTACTTGCTGGTGCAGAAAAGCCCGACCCCCTTCTGATAGAAAGAGAAAGAGAAAGCCTGCTAACCCACCTGCTAGAAGCAAGATGACCGGCAAGATTATTTTCCAAGAAACTCCTGAAACGAGCACTAAGCCCGCAAAGATGGCCAAGAATACTAAGGCCGTTCCCAAGTCCTGCTGGAGGGCCAATAAGGCAAAGACCGGAATTGTATAGATGGTCAACTCTAGAATTAAAAACCAATCTTGTCGTAACAATCGCTCACGCCCCTTATTTCTTTGTAAAAATCGAACAATAGAACGTGACAGCATCAGGATGAAGGGAATCTTCATAAATTCTGAAGGCTGAAATAAGGTGATGTTTCCATAAGCTACCCAGTTTTTTGCTCCTGTTGAAGCCACCAAGTTTGGATTATAAAAAACAAGAGGAAGAACCATCAAGACCAATCCTAGTAGGTAAAGAAAGGGAGTGATTTTCCAAAGAAATTTCGTACTAAAAATCGTCACAATCAGGCAAATGATACATCCCACACCAATCCAGGCCAATTGCTGCCCCAAAAAAGGCCACACCATTTGGGGATAATCATGAGAAACTGCCACATAAACGGATAAGATCCCTATCATAAGTAGGGTGAAGACAATTCCAATGATCGAATAATCCAGGTGGATCGTCCAAAAATGATTTTTCTTCATTCACGTTCCTTTCTTTGAGAATCATCAAATTAATTAATAGAACAACATCTGTAGAATCAAGCTAGATCCTGCCACACAGAACCAAGCAATCAAACCTACCAGAAGGGGGGCTGCTCCAGCCGCACGGAACTGTTTCCAAGAAACCTTGCTTCCGATTCCAACCAAAGCCATGGCCATAAAGAGGTGAGAAAGGTCATTTAGGTAAGGTAGGACCACTTTAGGTACCAGGCCAATAGAAGAAAGAATGGAAGCCACAATAAACCAGATAATAAACCAAGGAATAATTTTCTTTAACATTCCTTTGTTTCTTCCTTGTTGTTTACTCCGATACCATTTTAAACCGATCAAGCCCAAACAAACTGGTACAATCATCAGGGCGCGTGTTAACTTAACAATTGTAGCCATTTGCCCCGCTGCTTTACTGTAAGAAAATGCTGCTGCTACAACAGATGACGTATCGTTAATGGCTGTTCCTGACCAGAGGCCAAATTGGAAATTAGACATATGCCATAAATGCCCTAATACTGGAAAGATAAAGACAGCCAAAATGTTGAAGAAGAAGATAGTTGACATAGATAGGGCAATTTCCTCTTCGTCTGCTTCAACGATCGGAGCTGCTGCTGCAATAGCAGATCCACCACAAATAGCTGTACCAAACCCAATTAAGATCCGTAGATGAGATTTCAGGTGGAAGACTCTCCCAAAAATAATAGCTGCAAGAAAGGCAACGGTTATCGTTGGCAGACTAATCTTTAAAGAAGACAAACCTGTAGAGGCAACTGTCGCAATGGGCAAGCTAAATCCCATGAAGATAATCGAATACTGCAACAATTTCTTACCGGACCAGTTCAAGCCTGGTCGTGAATTCTCCGGCAAATCCACAAATTCATTAAGGACAATTCCTAAAATTAAGGCAAAAACACTGGAGCCAATAATGGGAAAGAAAGTTCCCAACAACATAGCACAAAGTGCCAGTACAAATGCAATTGCAAGTCCAAATCCTTTATTTTTCATTTTCTCAATTCCTTTCAAAAAAGTCAGCTGCTTGCTCAACAAGCCGCTCTCTCAATGTCGTGTGAAGGGGCAACACTTGTTGCAACCCGTCCAAAATTTGTTTTCCATATCGCTTGGTTACCACCCGCTGATCTAATAAAAGCACCAAAGATTCCTGATCTTGAAAACGGCTGGTTCTCCCAATAGCCTGTTTAAGTCTTAAAATCGCGACTGGAAGACTATAGTCATAAAAGGGATTTTTCCCCTGTTCTCTGAGTTTTGTATTCAGCTTTTGAACCATATAATCTTTAGGATTGTCAAAAGGAAGGCGCGTGATGATTTGAATCACTTCTTTTTGTTGGGAGAAATCGACTCCCTCCCAGAAGCTTCCCGTCCCCAATAAAATAGAGCTTTCTCCTCTGTCAAATCGTCGCTTAATATTAGCTGCATCACCATTTCGATACTGGGCCAAGTGGGGAAACTTCAATGCGTTTGACGTCTCCAGTAACAATTCTTTTGAAGTAAACAAAAGAAAAATTGGCTTTCGTAAAGGAAGGAGTTCACCGACGAGCTGACAAATCTCCCCTGCGTACTCCACTGAAGATAAAGAAACAACATCTGGGAAATCTATCGGCACCAACAATTCCTGGTGTTGTTTGACTGTTATTGGCACCCAGTAGATTTGCTGCTTTTGGTATCCTAAAAGAGCAGGTAAATGCACCTTTTTACTGATCGCGATCGTCGCTGATACAAAGAGTACGAGCACCTCTTCAGGCACAAACTCCTTAAAGGATAGTAAGTCCTCCACTCCTCCATGAAGACGAAGAATCTGGTGGCTTTCAACTACTTCTTTGTCTATCCAAAAGGTTTGGTAGCGCTCATCAAACAATTCCTTTAGATTCTCTAGAGATTCGGTTTTTAATTCCGATACATCCTGCCGAATTTTTGCCACCGTTTGATCGGATAAGACTGCCGTTTTTCCTTGCACAACTTCTTTGGAGCAGGCATTTAACTCAAATTGAATACTCTCCAGCAAACGTCGTTGTAGAAGATCTTTTTCCTCTTCAATAGCGTGTTGCAAGTTTAAAAGAAGAGATTGCAAGGTTTCTTCTCTCTGTGAAAATTGCTCTAAAGCAAAGAAGAGTTTTTGCGCTTCATCCACGACCAGAACAGACTCTTGAAGTAGACTCTTATCATCTTCTAGACGGGTTAGCAGATAAGCATGATTGGTCAGAATCACCCGGCTGGTTTTCACTTTTTCCTGACCAAGACGCCAAAAATCTTCCTGATAAAATAGTGAACGTTTCGACAACTGACCATCGTGGCAAATGTCAGCTACAAAATGGACATGACGATAGAGTTGGCCAATTTCACTGAACTCTCCTGTTTCAGTCATGGTCAGCCAAACCAACAGTTGCATTTTAAAGCGTCGAATCATCCCATTATCTGACTCACTCTGTAAGGTCTCATAAAATTTATCGAGTTGGATGTAATCCTTGGGACTTTTAAGGCTATGAAAGGGAATTTGGAAAAGATCCTGGATGGTCTTTCCTTCTTTCTTCATAATTTGATCCTGAAGAATTTTAGTTGGAACACTCACAAGAATGCGCTTGGAGGTTTTAGCCAAAAGCGTTAACAGATAAGCGTAGGTCTTCCCAATTCCCGTTGGCGCCTCGATAAAACTTGGAAGCGGCTGGTGCAAACTGTCCTCGATATAGGCAACAAATTCTCTCTGCTCCGGATAAGCCTCCATTCCCAACAACTGCATATTGAGTTCAAACTGTTCAGACAAATAGTGACTTTCTAAGAACTGCTGTGGCTTTCGCAGGTAGAGTCCATGAACTTCTACTAAATGAGCTGGTAAAAAAAGACTACTGTCTTCAAGCGCATCTTCTATTAAGAGTCGCGATTCATAAATCAAACAATCTGCCATCGAAAGAAGTTTTTCGATCAATCCTCTTGGTAAGCTCGCAATTTTCTCTCTCAATTTCAACAGCAGCTGGGCTGTTGCCATAGCATCCGCTAGAGCGGAGTGAGCATGGTGCAACTCAATTTCCAGTTCAGTCGCAAGCGCTCCTAAATTGTAGCGTTCTAAAGTCGGATAGAAAATTTGAGACAATTCAACCGTATCAATTCGAGGAGTCGTTAGTTCGAATCCTTCCCAAAAGAGAGCTTCTGCCAATAAATTCGCATCAAATTTGACATTATGAGCCACAAAGACGGCATCTTCTATTAATTCAAAAATTTCTTTTGCCACTTGTGCAAACTCTGGTGCTTTCCGTAAGCGAGCATCTGTCAGGCCAGTCAGTTGTTTGATATGTTCATCCAATCTTTCATGGGGATTCACATCCGTCTCATAGGATTGCGTAATCCTCCCATCTTCGATGATGACAATCCCAACCTGAATGATCTTAGCATTGCTTCCAGCACTGGTCGCTTCCAGGTCCACAATGGCATATTTCCGTTTCTGTCTTGTCATAATACTTAAAATTATATCACGTTTGAGCAAGCTCTGCAGATTTTTTTCTCCTTTGAGGCTGACTTCAATCCAGTTATTTTCTTCGCAATTTGATACACTATTCTAGAAAGGAGTCCTTATGAAAATCTATCGTACTGTAAATCCTGTAGCTTATGAAAACACCTACTACCTTGAAAATGAACACTCCCTCATTCTTGTTGATCCAGGTAGCGACTGGGCGACTATTCAAAAACAAATTGATCGCATAGGAAAACCACTCGTAGCGATTCTTTTAACCCATACGCACTACGATCACATTATGAGTCTTGAGAAGGTTCGTCAGCAGTATCACTTCCCACCAGTCTATGTCCATTCGGCAGAAGCCAGCTGGTTGTCTTCTCCTGTTGACAATTTATCTGGTTTGGATCGTCATGCGGATTTAGAAGATGTTGTCTGTCAGGAGGCCGACTTCCTTTATGAAATTCGCTCTGATTATGAAATAGCAAACTTTCACTTTTATGTTCTAGAAACACCGGGCCACTCTGCAGGAGGAGTCTCCATCGTCTTTCCTGAAGATCACCTGGTTCTATCCGGTGATGCCCTTTTTCGCGAAACCATTGGACGGACCGATCTTCCAACAGGGAACGCGGCACAGTTGCTTAGCAGTATCAGGGAAGAGCTCTTTACCCTTCCATCTTCCTACACCGTCTATCCCGGTCATGGCCCTGAAACTTCTATCGGTCACGAGAAGATGTTCAATCCCTTCTTTAAACAATCCTAAAGAGTTCTGTATCCTCCTTTCTGTCCTCATAAAAGGATACAAAAAAAGCAAGCATGAACTTGCTTTTTTATTATATCTTAAGAAAACGTCTCATGGAGATTGAAGAACCGATCGCTCCGATCAAAATTCCTAATCCAAAGAGACCACCCACCATAATTGGTACCAAAAGATGTGGACTATAGAGATACAAGTTTTGGTCTGACAAGTTATTGTTCATTGATGTATAGACAACATTATAAACATAGAAGACCAAAGCTGAAGGAACCAAGGCTCCCAAGAGACCAATCCAAGCCCCTTCTAAAAGGAATGGTGCACGAATATAGCCATTTTTTGCTCCTACCAGTCGCATAATCTTAATCTCACGACTACGTGAAATGATGGTAATCCGGATGGTATTAGAAATCAAGAAGACTGCGATGAAGATCAATAAAGCTACACCGATCAAACCCCAGTTTCGGATGAAGGTTCCAAGTGCAAACAAGCGTTGGGTATCGACCCCACCATCTTTGACTTCAGAGACCCCTTCAATTTTTTTGGCATCTGCTGAGACTTGCTTCACATATTTTGGAGCTGTCGTCTCTACATAATAGGCATCGTAGAGGGGGTTTGCGTCTCCGTCAAAAATCTTCCAGTTGTTTCCAGCCGTTTTGATCAGTTTATCATACTGTTCTTCCTTGCTAGAAAAATCAACCTTGTCAACATGTTTCATGGCTGTCAGAGCATCGTAGACCTTATGGTAGTTTTCATTGGTCACGGTTTGACCGTCTTTTTCAATTTGTTCACTCTGGTCTTGAATATCTTTGCGCATGTATACTACAACCCGCACACTATTTTGAATATCATCTGAAAGCTTGATGGTATTGGCAATCACAGAGGCGAAAATAGCAACCAAGCTAAGGGTAATCATAACCGAGCTGACCGCTGCAATCGTCATCCAACCATTTCGTTTCAAGCTTTTAAGCGATTCGATTAAGTGTCGGAAAAATCTTCTAATCATCGTATCCGTACTCTCCTTCCGCTTCATCACGCACTACACGACCATTTTCAATCGCGATGACACGGTGACGTAAAGTATTTACAATCTGGCTATTGTGGGTCGCCATCAATACTGTTGTCCCTTGCAGATTAATCCGCTCCAAAAGGTTCATGATTTCCCATGAATTATCTGGATCCAAGTTACCAGTTGGCTCATCCGCAATCAAGACTTTCGGATTGTTGACGATCGCGCGAGCAATCGCAATCCGTTGTTGCTCCCCACCGGACAATTCATTTGGGAATGAGCGGACCTTGTGTTTCAACCCAACAAGATCCAAAACTTCCATCACACGCTTTTTAATATTGCGACGGCGCTCACCGATAACTTGCATAGCGTAGGCAATATTTTCATAAACGGTTTTCTTTGGAAGCAATTTATAATCTTGGAAGACCACTCCTACATTGCGTCGCAACATAGGAATATCTCGTTTTTTGATTTTATCCAAATCAAAATCAGCTACTTTCAAACGTCCTTTATCGTGTTTGACTTCACGGTATAAAAGTCGAATAAAGGTCGACTTCCCTGCACCAGAAGGTCCTACAATGTAGGCAAATTCTCCTGGTTCAATTTGGACAGAAACCCCGCGAAGGGCCGTCGTCCCGTTGTCATACTTTTTGACAACATCTTTCATTTCAATCATTGACATGTAATGAAATTCCTTTCATTCTTTTCTGGTTGTTTCCCTCTAGGTTATTGGAGACGCCATTTGAGATAGGCATCAATAAAGCCATCGATATCTCCATCCATCACCTTATCCACCTGTGCTACTTCGTAGTTGGTCCGGTGATCCTTAACCATGGTGTAAGGGGTAAAGACATAAGAGCGGATTTGACTTCCCCAGGTGATTTCTTTTTTATCCCCTTTTAGAGAATCCACTTCTGCTGCTTTTTTCTCTTGCTCTAATTGGTAGAGTTTAGCTTGAAGCATTTTCATAGCACGATCACGGTTCCCGTATTGGGTCCGATCCACGGTGGATGCCACTACAATTCCTGTCGGAATATGGGTCAAACGCACACCTGTAGAAACCTTGTTGACGTTTTGTCCACCAGCTCCACCAGAGCGGAAGGTATCCATCTTAATATCATCATCACGAACTTCAACTTCGATGGTATCATCGAGTTCAGGCATAACCTCAACTGATGTAAAGGACGTATGCCGACGTTTAGCAGAATCAAATGGAGAAATTCGAACCAAACGGTGTACCCCCATTTCAGATTTCAGAAGACCGTATGCATGTGGCCCCTCAAAGGATAGGGTCACAGACTTAATTCCAGCTTCATCACCAGCCTGATAGTCCAAGACTTCAACTTTGAAGCCATGGGCATTTCCAAAACGAGTATACATCCGAAGAAGCATGTCACCCCAGTCCTGAGCTTCTGTCCCTCCTGAACCTGGGTGAATTTCGAGGATGGCATTATTATTGTCATAGGGTTCAGACAATAGCAAGGTCATCTCATAGCTGGTCATGCGTTTAGCCAGCTCCTCTAACTTTTCGATCAATTCTTCCTTGACCGAATCGTCTTCTGCCAAAAAGTCCAGTAAGATTTCTGACTCATCAAAGAGATCCACCATTTGATGGAAATTTTCATAGGTCTGCTTGAGTTCATTTAATTCTTGAGATGTCTTTTGCGCAGCAATGTTATCATCCCAAAAATCAGGTTCTGTCATTTTATTTTCTAAAATGGCAATTTCTTCTTCCAATGTCTCTAAGTCAAAGAGACCCCCTGAAAGAAGCTAATTTTTCACGATTTGCATCAATTTTTTGACGAATTTCTGAAATGTCCATAAGTACCTCTTTCTATGTATCTAGTCTATTATATCATAACCTTCACTATTTGCCCACCTTCCAATATTGGATCTACTGGTTGACCACTGCCAAGCCAGCTGATTTTCAGCATTTTTTCTATTCATTTGTAACCTAATTGTTAGAAAAAAAGATTCTCTTATGCTAGACTGGTAGCATGACAACAGTAGCTTTTATGTCCGATTTACATATTGATTCAAACAACTTCGGCAAAGAAGAATTAGAGACCCTGATCACTCTTTTCAAGGACAAAAAAATTCAACATCTCCATATTGCAGGAGATATTGCCAACGGCTTTGAAAAGACCTCACAGGAATTTTTAGACCAACTTCAATGTCACCTTCCAGTGACCTTTAGCCTAGGAAATCATGATATGCTTGGCCTGTCAGAAGAAGCCATAAGACCTTTTGAATTTCAAAAGATTCCCTTCTCCAATCATACGCTTCTTGCCTTTTCGGGCTGGTATGACTACAGTTTTGTTCCTGCCATCTCTCCCCAAAAACATCTCCAAACCAAAAATCTATTTTGGTTTGACAGACGCCTCCAACGAATAGGATCTGATCCAGCCATTACCAAAAATCTTTTGCAAGAGCTGAAACAAGAGCTCATGCGTGTAAATCAACCTTTGATTATCGCCATGCACTTTGTTCCTCATAGTCAGTTTCTCCTACGCCATCCTTATTTTGAACGCTTTAATGCTTTTCTAGGGAGCCAAGCCTTTCATGAGCTTTTTAGACAATATCCAGTCAGAGAGGTGATTTTTGGTCATAGCCACCACCGAATGCCAGCGACAACGATTGACACCATCACCTATCATGCCAGACCTTTAGGCTATGTCCGAGAATGGGAGCTTTGCAAACAATTTTTCGAAGCTTTTCCTGAATATGATTTTCCAAAACAATACGATCCCTACAAACGCTATCGCAGAATTAAAGACCTCCCCGAATTTAAAGCATACAAGAAAAAACAGCTCGCTCATGAATTTTCTCAAGCCATGACGATTCTTGAACTATAAAAAAAAATTGGTCCCTCTGGGACCAATTTTTTTACTCTTCTGTATCTAAGAGATTTTTTGCAACGATTGCTGCGAGAATTCCTCCGACAATTGGAGCCAAGATAAAGATCCAAATTTGTTTAAGAGCCGCACCACCAACAAAAAGGGCAGGCGCCAAGCTACGAGCTGGGTTAACGGAAAGTCCTGTAATGTTCAAACCAACAAGAATAATCAAAGTCAAGCTCAAACCGATCACAAGACCAGCGATCTTCCCATTACCTTTGGTAGCTGATGTCACAGTCATGATGACCAAAATAAAGATAAAGGAAGCAATTACTTCAAACAAGAATCCGCCAAATGGAGTCACACCCTTCGCTAGGGCATTTTCACCAAGACTAGCTGTTGACATACCTGAATTTGACAAGAGGAAGAGTACTGTTGCAGATGCGAGTACCGCACCCACTACTTGCGCTGCAATATAATTAACCAAGTCCTTTGAAGACAAGCGTTTGTTCACAAACATGGCAATCGAAACAGCCGGGTTCAAGTGGGCACCCGAAACAGTCCCAATTGAGTAAGCTGCTGCAACAATGGATAAACCGAATGCCAAGGCAATTCCTAAATGTCCCAGACCTTCTGTCCCATTTCCAAAAACAACTGCGCCAGTCCCGATAAAGACAAGCATAAATGTGCCAATTACTTCAGCAAAAAACTTTTTCATAACTAAGTTTCCTTTCTTCAAACTGTTGACTAGTTTATCAAAAATCCACACGTACCTCAAGAAATATGCCCAGTCTATTTTGCACGCAAAAAAAGCCATCCGAAGATGACTTTTTTTATGCTTAAATGGCGTTTTTATCTTTTCCAAGTGCACGTTGAACAGCTTTAACAATCTCAACGAGAACAACAATCAAGAGCGAACCAATCATAACAGCTAACCATTGTGTCAAACTCAAATGAGAGACATGGAAGAGTTTGTTAAATCCAGGGACAATGATGGTCGCCATCAAGAGAACAAAGGCAACTGGAATCGACCAGTTAAAGGTCTTGTTCTTGAAGAGTCCCACTTTAAAGATGGATTGGTAAACCGATTTAACGTTAAAGGCATGGAGCAATTGGATCAAACCAAGAGTTGCAAAGGCCATGGTCAAAGCGTCTGCATGGATTTCGGCACGAGTCGCATGTTCTGGAGAGAGTAAGGCCCAGCCATAAACACCAAGAACCAGCATGGTTTGGAAGACACCTTGATAAAGAATAGCTCCGAAGACCCCACCATCAAAGAAGTTCGATTTACGTCCACGAGGTTTGTGGGTCATGACACCTGGCTCAGCTGGTTCCACACCAAGAGCGATAGCTGGAAGAGTATCGGTAACCAGGTTAATCCAGAGAAGATGTACTGGTTGAAGAACATCCCATCCAAAGAGGGTTGCAAAGAAGATGGTGAAGACTTCAGCCATATTGGCAGACAAGAGGTATTGGATAGATTTTTGGATATTTGAGAAGACCTTACGTCCTTCTTCTACCGCTACGATAATGGTTGCAAAGTTATCATCTGCAAGGACCATGTCTGAAGCTCCCTTAGAAACTTCTGTACCTGTAATCCCCATACCGATACCGATGTCAGCTGTCTTAAGTGATGGTGCATCGTTGACCCCATCACCAGTCATGGCAACAACTTTTCCTTCATTTTGCCAAGCTTTCACGATCCGAACCTTGTGTTCAGGTGATACACGCGCATAGACAGAATATTGCTTGAAGACTTTTTGGAATTCTTCGTCAGAGAGTTCGTTCAACTCAGCCCCTGTGAAGACATGGTCTTCTGTATCATTTGGATCGATGATTCCAAGACGTTTAGCAATCGCCTCTGCTGTATCTTGGTGGTCACCCGTGATCATGATCGGACGGATACCTGCTTCCTTAGCGACACGAACAGCTTCTGAAGCTTCTGGACGCTCAGGGTCAATCATTCCGACCAAACCAGAGAAGATCAGGTCAGACTCAACAATTTCAGATTCCAAGGTCGGAATTTCATTGCTTGTCTTATAAGCCATCATCAAGACACGAAGGGCTTGTTTAGCCAAGTCTTTGTTGGTAGCAAGGATAGCTTTCTTATCTTCATCCGTGATAGGACGAACTTCCCCATTGACTTCAATACGCGTCACACGTTTGAGCAATTGGTCAGGAGCCCCCTTGACAGCGATAAAGTATGAACCGTCTACTTCCTTATGGATAGTAGACATAAGCTTACGGTCTGAGTCAAATGGCAATTCTGCCACACGTGGCTCATCCTTCAAGACTTCACGAACATCAAAGTTGTGGTCCAAACCAAACTGTACCAAAGCAGTCTCTGTTGGGTCTCCAATCAACTTGCCAGATGGGTCCACCTTGGTATCATTGGCAAAGTTCATGATGCGAAGCGTATTATTGTTTGATCCAATTTCGGTTGCTGCACTTTGTAATTGACCGTTGGTATAGACTTTTTCAACCGTCATTTGGTTCATGGTCAAAGTACCTGTTTTATCAGATGCAATGATTTCTGTTGAACCAAGTGTTTCAACGGCTGGCAATTTACGAACAATCGAATTGCGTTTGGCAAGGGTTGTTGTTCCCAAAGAGAGAACGATGGTTACAATGGCAGGAAGTCCTTCTGGAATCGCCGCAACCGCAAGAGCAACTGCTACCATCAAGCCTTCCAATGGATGTTCCCCACGAACGAAGACACCAACCAGGAAGGTAACTGCAGCAATGGCTACAATGAGGTAAGTCAAGGCTTTAGAGAGTTGTTCCAAACTTTGCTTCAACGGTGTTTCCGTTTCATCGGCATTGGCCAACATATCTGCAATCTTACCAACTTCTGTATACATACCTGTGTTGGTCACAACCCCAGTACCACGACCATAGGTTACGTTCGAGTTTTGGTAACCCATATTGACACGGTCTCCGATACCAGCATCTGCCTCAACAAGACCAGTTACATCTTTTTCAACTGGAACCGATTCCCCTGTAAGAGCTGCTTCTTCGATCTTAAGAGAAGCTGCTTCCAACAAGCGCATATCAGCAGGAACCACATCTCCAGCTTCCAGAAGAACGATATCCCCTGGGACCAATTCTTTGGAATCAATTTCAATCACGTGACCATCACGTCGGACACGCGCTAATGGACTAGACATGTTTTTCAGTGCTTCGATAGCTGCTTCGGCTTGTCCTTCTTGGTAGACACCAAAGGCTGCATTCAAAACAACAACGGCTAAGATGATCATGGCATCTGTAAGGCCGTCCATTCCTTCTGTGATCACAGAGAGAGCTGCGGCGGTCAACAAGATGATGATCATCAAATCTTTAAACTGATCGATAAACTTAGACAAGAGGCTACGTTTTTCACCTTCGTCCAGTTCATTATGACCATAAGTCGCTAAACGTTCTTGAGCTTGAGCAGCTGACAAGCCTTCAATTGAAGAGTCTAATTCCTTTAGAACTTCTTCTTTACTCTGTGTATAAAACAAAGCTTTATTTTGTTCTTTTGACAAAATAATTTCCTCCTTATATCTTTCTACTAAGTCTCTTTTGCACAAAAAAGAGACCTGTTTGAAAAAACAAGTCTCGCCGTTTAATATAGTGCCGGAAATAATTTCGTAATGACGACACTATCGCGGAAAACCGCCAGCTACTCCCTTGAGTGGTTTTATTATACCATTTTTATAGAATAAAGCAAGCGGGATCTCTAATAATTTAATGAGGTCTACTCTTCCCATTCCACCAGTAATTGATAATTGGCAAATTCCTGTTCTCCATCAAGAGTTAACAAGCGATAAGACACTTGCAAATGCCCTTCCTCTAATTGAAAGAGATCTGTCGTAATCAAAAACTGCTGAATGCCCATCGGAGTTGGGATGATCGCCCCACCATCTTCATTTTTGTAGAAGCGCATGATGGATTTGGGAGTTGAAAATCGTGTCATGACCAATTCATCGTTGGAAAATTTCAAAGCAACCTTTTCATCTTCTTCATTGGTATACAAGAGATATTGAAAACCTGCTTTTTCCTTCCATTCACCTTGATAGTACTGATCAACGATTTCCATTTCTTCTCCAAATCGAATGGTATTTTGAATGCGAACTTGCATCTTTGTCTCCTTCTCTTCTTTTCTTGCCTTACTATTCTATCAAATTTTACGCATTTTGACTGCCCCTATTAGCCTCTAGATCGCAAAATAGGCTTTTTTTTGCTATAATAGACCCATGAATGAAAAAGTCTTTCGCGATCCCGTTCATGATTACGTTCATGTGGATCATCCCATCATTTATCAATTAATTAATAGTAAAGAATTTCAACGACTACGCCGCATCAAACAACTGGGGACATCTGGTTTTACCTTCCACGGTGGGGAGCATAGTCGTTTTTCTCACTGTCTTGGCGCCTATGAAATTTCAAGACGCATTCTGTCCATTTTTGAGGAAAAGTATGCAGAGCAATGGAATTCTGATGAAAACTTACTGACCATGACAGCCGCTCTTCTTCATGACATTGGACATGGTGCCTATTCCCATACCTTTGAAGGACTGTTTGGGACCGATCATGAAAAGATGACCCAGCTGATCATCACCAGTCCAGAGACGGAGGTCAATCAAATCCTCTTGCAAGTGGCTCCTGATTTCCCAAATCGTGTAGCCAGCGTCATTGATCATACCTATCCCAATAAACAAGTGGTGCAATTAATTTCTAGTCAAATTGATGTGGACCGGATGGATTATTTACTGCGGGATGCCTATTTTACAGGGGCTTCCTATGGAAAATTTGACTTGACCCGTATTTTGCGCGTCATTCGACCGATTGAAAATGGCATTGCCTTCCAACAAAATGGCATGCATGCTGTCGAGGATTACGTGGTCAGCCGTTACCAAATGTATATGCAGGTCTACTTCCACCCGGCTACTCGTGCCATGGAAGTCCTCCTTCAAAATCTACTCAAACGCGCTAGAACCATTTATCCAGATCAGAAAGAGTATTTTCAACTGACTTCACCTCGCTTGATTCCATTTTTTGAAGAAGAGGTCACCATTCAAGACTACCTAAACCTAGATGACGGTGTGATGAATACCTATTTCCAAGTCTGGATGGATAGTCCGGATACCATCTTGTCTGATCTTGCTCAGCGCTATATTAATCGGAAAGTCTTTAAATCGATTCTATTTACAGAAGATAAGCGAAATGACTTAGCAATCCTTGAAAAACTGATTAAAGAGATTGGGTTTAATCCAACCTACTACACAGCTATTCATCAAAATTTTGACCTGCCCTACGATATTTATCGACCAGAGCTTGAAAAACCGCGGACCCAAATCGAGATGATCCGAAAAGATGGTAGTCTCGCTGAATTGTCTCAGTTGTCTCCACTCGTCGCTGCTTTAGCAGGAACTCGCTATGGGGACAACCGTTTCTATTTCCCAAAAGAAATGCTGGAGGTTAATGGACTTTTCAGTAAGCAAGTAGAGGAATTCACTTCCTATATCACCAATGATTATTTTACAGGAGAGACAGATGTCCATTAAATTAGTTGCGATCGATATCGATGGTACACTCCTCAATTCAAAAAAAGAGATCACACCAGATGTTTTTCAAGCTATTCAAGATGCAAAGACTGCGGGAGTCAAAATTGTCATTACAACTGGACGTCCCATTGCAGGCGTTTCAAAACTCTTAAACGAACTCCATCTGATGGATCCTGGAGACTATGTCATTACCTTTAATGGCGGTCTGGTTCAAGAAACCGCTACGGGAAAAGAACTCATCAAAGACCTTTTACATTATGAGGACTATCTCGATATCGAGGCTCTTGCTAACAAACTCCAAATCCACTCTCATGCCATTACAAAAGACGGCATCTATACCAGCAATCGCGATATCGGACGCTACACCATTCATGAATCTCAACTGGTCAATATGCCCGTTTATTACCAGACGCCTGAAGAAGTTCGTGAGAAAGAATTTGTCAAGGCCATGTATATCGATGAACCAGATATTCTAGATGCTGCGATTGCAAAAATCCCTAAAGAATTCAAGGATCGCTTCACTATGGTCAAATCAGCCCCTTTTTATTTAGAAATTCTAGGGAAAACAACCAATAAGGGATCAGCTGTTCTTCATCTAGCTGAACGACTTGGAATTCAGCAAGAAGAAACCATGGCCATCGGAGATGAGGAAAATGACCGTTCCATGCTAGAAGTCGTGGGACATGCCGTCGTTATGGAGAATGGCAATCCAGCTCTTAAAAAAATTGCTACAACTATTACCAAATCAAATGATGAATCTGGCGTTGCATACGCCATTAGAAAGTGGGTATTATAAGAAATGTACCATTACCAGCTAGGAATTTCAGCTAGTGAGCATGATGACTTTGTTATTCAGAGTGAACAAACCAATCTCTTACAAAGCAGCTCATGGGCAAAAATCAAAGATAATTGGGGAAATGAACGGGTTGGTTTTTATCAAGAAGACCAATTAGTCGCTGTTGCTAGCATCTTGATTCAACCCCTGCCACTTGGCTTTTCCATGCTTTACATTCCTCGAGGCCCAATCATGAATTACCAAAACAAAGAGCTGGTTTCCTATGTGATCCAGTCTCTTAAAAAAATTGCCAAACAATACAAGGCCTTGTTTGTGAAATTTGATCCAAGTCTTTTCTTGAGTAAACATTTGATTGGACAAGAACAGACGCAAGCTCCTGCTGTGCAAGCGATGATCGACACCTTAACTAAAGAAGGGGTTGAATGGACTGGCCGAACCAGTGATATGGCAGAAAATATCCAACCACGCTTTCAAGCAAATATCCACAAAGAGTTTTTCACTGAGCAAGATCTTTCAAAATCTACTCGACAAGCCATCCGAACTGCTCGAAACAAAGGGATCCATGTCCAATTTGGCGGGACTGAATTGTTGAAGGACTTTGCTTCTCTCATGAAAAAGACTGAGGCTCGTAAAAGCATTCATTTACGTGGAAAAGACTACTACGAAAAACTGCTCACTACCTACCAAGGACAATCCTACATTACTTTGTCTACTCTAGATCTCGAGGAACGGAAAACCTCCCTTATAAAAGATCTTGAAAAAAACAAGGCAGAGGCTGAAAAATTCACAGAAAAAACAAAGCCTGGCAAGGTTGAGAATAACCAAAAAGAAAAAGAGCGGATAGAGGAAGAACTGCAATTTCTTGAACAGCATCTCCAAGCAGGTAGACAGGTTGTTCCTTTATCTGGGACCTTAACCCTTGAATTCGGTGGGACGTCTGAAAATGTTTATGCAGGGATGGATGAAGAATTCCGCCGTTACCAACCTGCTATCCTCACCTGGTATGAAACTGCCCAACACGCTTTCGACCGTGGTGCTTCTTGGCAAAATATGGGGGGCATTGAAAATTCACTCGATGGTGGTCTCTATCATTTCAAATCAAAATTTAATCCTGTCATTGAAGAATTTGTTGGGGAATTCAACCTCCCAACCAGTCCACTCTATCCACTTGTAAACAAAGTCTACAAGGTCCGGAAAAAATTAAGGAGTAAATAAGTTACATGACTCTTACGACAATTTCAAAAGAAGAATTTACCTCATTCGCAAATACTGTCTCCCATCGCTCTTTTATCCAGTCTGCTGAAATGGCAGATCTGCTTGAAAAGCGAGGAAACACGGTCCAATTTATCGCTTGGAAACAAGAAGATCAAGTCCAAGTGGCAGCGATCTTGTACAGTCTTCCTATGACAGGTGGTCTCCATATGGAAATCAATTCTGGCCCCCTTTACCAAGAGGAGGCTATGCTAGAACCCTTCTATGCAGCTTTAAAAGACTATGCGAAAGAAAATGGAGCTATTGAACTCGTTATTAAGCCCTATGATACCTATCAAACTTTTGACAGTGACGGCAATCCAACCAGTGAAGAGCAAACCCATTTCATGGATACCCTTAAAAAATTGGGCTATCAGCATGATGGTTTAACAACAGGTTATCCAGGAGGAGAACCTGATTGGCATTATGTAAAAGACATGGAGGGCATCACCGAAAAAAATCTTCTTACGAGCTTCAGTAAAAAAGGAAAGCCACTTGTTAAGAAAGCTAAGGCTTTTGGCATTCAATTGAAACGGTTAAACAGAGATGAACTGCAGCTCTTCAAGGAAATTACTTCTTCTACCAGTGACCGTCGAGACTATCAAGATAAGACCTTAGATTATTACCAAACCTTCTATGATAGTTTTGGCGACAAAGTGGAATTTATGATTGCGACACTGAATTTCGAACACTATCTAGCAATATTACAATCAAAACATAATGATCTTCAATCTCAAATTAACCCTCTAATAGAAAAAGTTTCATCAGGTATTAATTCTGCGAAAGTAAATAAACAAATATCACAATTAAATCTGCAAATAAGTAAACTTTCCATTCGGATTAATGAAGCAAAGGAATATATTGAAAAATATGGAGATCAAGACGTCATTCTTGCAGGTAGCCTCTTCGTCTATATGCCACAAGAATCCACCTATTTATTCAGTGGCTCTTATACAGAATTTAATAAGTTCTATGCTCCTGCTGTTCTCCAAGAATATATGATGCTTGAAACCATCAAACGTGGTATCCCAAAATATAACTTCCTGGGTATTCAAGGAATCTTTGACGGGTCAGACGGTGTGCTTCGTTTCAAACAGAACTTCAATGGCTACATCGTCCGTAAGATGGGGACCTTCCGTTATTACCCAAATCCTCTGAAATACAAAATGATTTCTCTCATTAAGAAACTATTAGGACGTTCCTAACTCAAAAGACCAGCTTTGAAGCTGGTCTTTTCTTCTATAAAAAAAGACGAGAAACCTCTCGCCTTTTTATATGTCATTATTTAACAAAGTAAAGCAATGCCAAGAAGCTTTCTGGATCAAGTGATGCACCACCTACAAGAGCTCCGTCAACGTCTGGACAAGCCATGTATTCAGCAACGTTTTCAGGTTTCACTGAACCACCGTATTGAACACGTACTTTGTCAGCCACTTCTTGACCAAAGTCAGCAGCTACAACGTCACGAACAACTTTACACATTTTTTGTGCGTCGTCTTGTGAAGCTGATTTACCAGTACCGATCGCCCAGATTGGTTCGTAGGCGATAACTGTTGAAGCGACTTGTTCTGCAGTCAATCCAGCAAGAGCAGCTGATACTTGAGCCCCTACGAATTCTGCTGCTTTACCAGCTTCGTAAGTTTCAAGGCTTTCACCACAACAGATGATTGGAAGCATACCGTTCGCAAAGATTGCTTTTGCTTTTTTGTTGATATCTTCATCAGTTTCATGGAAGTAGTCACGACGTTCTGAGTGACCGATCACAACGTAGTCAGTACCGATTTCTTTCAAAACTTGTGGGCTAGTTTCACCAGTGAAGGCACCAGCATTTTCAAAGTAAGTGTTTTGGGCAGCAACTTTAAGGTCTGAACCTTTAGCAGCAGCAAGTACAGCTGTCAAGTCAACTGCAGGAGCTGCGATACCAGCTTCAACAAGATCAGCTGAAGGAAGTTTTGATGCTACAGCTTCAACGAATGCTTTTGCTTCTTCTGGATTTTTGTTCATTTTCCAGTTACCAGCGATAAATGGTTTACGTGACATTTCACATACCTCTTTTTTCTAATTTTATACTATCTATTTTACCATAATTTTCGCGATAATGAAAGTTTGCACAAGCTCATTTTACTTTTTACCAAAATAAAAACCCCATCTTCACGGGGTTTTATGTCTGTCTATATAATTGTTAATCTGGGAACTAGATCGAATTAAGCTTCGATTTCAGTAACCATACCTGAACCAACAGTACGTCCACCTTCACGGATTGAGAATGTAGTACCTTGTTCAACGGCGATTGGGTGGATCAACTCAACGTCGATAGTCACGTTATCACCAGGCATTACCATTTCAGTTCCTGCTGGAAGTTCGATAGATCCAGTTACGTCAGTTGTACGGAAGTAGAACTGTGGACGGTAGTTGTTGAAGAATGGAGTATGACGTCCACCTTCTTCTTTAGTAAGGATGTAAACTTCACCTTTGAATTTAGTGTGTGGGTTGATTGAACCTGGTTTAGCGATAACTTGTCCACGTTCGATTTCATCACGTTGGATACCACGAAGAAGCACACCAACGTTATCCCCTGCAAGACCTTCGTCAAGTTGTTTACGGAACATTTCAACACCAGTAACAACTGCTTTTTGGATTTCGTCTTTGATACCAACGATTTCGATTTCGTCGTTGACACGAACAACACCACGGTCGATACGTCCTGAAGCAACTGTACCACGTCCAGTGATTGAGAATACGTCTTCGACTGGAAGAAGCAATGGTTTGTCAGTATCGCGTTCTGGTTCTGGGATGTACTCATCAACAGTATCCATCAATTCCATGATGATGTCTTCATATTTAGAGTCACCTTCAAGAGCTTTAAGAGCTGAACCTTGGATAACTGGAAGGTCATCACCTGGGAAATCGTATTCTGAAAGAAGGTCACGGATTTCCATTTCAACCAATTCAAGCAATTCTTCATCGTCAACCAAGTCAACTTTGTTCATGAAGACGATCAAGTGTTTAACACCAACCTGACGTGAAAGAAGGATGTGTTCACGTGTTTGTGGCATTGGTCCGTCAGTTGAAGCTACTACAAGGATAGCTCCGTCCATTTGAGCGGCACCAGTGATCATGTTTTTAACGTAGTCCGCGTGTCCTGGAGCGTCGATGTGAGCGTAGTGACGTTTAGCAGTTTCGTACTCAACGTGTGCAGTGTTGATGGTGATACCGCGTTCGCGTTCTTCTGGAGCAGCATCGATAGACGCATAGTCTTTAGGCTGGTTAACTGATGAAGGCAAGCGACGTGCCAAAACAGTTGTGATTGCTGCAGTTAGGGTAGTTTTACCGTGGTCAACGTGTCCGATTGTACCGATGTTAACGTGCGGTTTACTACGATCGTATTTTTCTTTTGCCATTTGAGTAAAAGCCTCCAATAAAATATATTTTATAGATAGACAGTAGGCAATACAGTCTAACTTTCCTTACTATTCTATCGAATTTTAGATAAAATTGCAAGCCTTTTACCTATATTTTCTTAATTATTCCTCTTCTTTTCTTTTATTTTATCAGCTTGCTGAAAGATCCTGATCTAGCTTTGAAAATTCTCATTTAAAATCTGCTATTTAAGCCTTTCTGTACCTTTTGCTCCTTTGGGTTCAGGGAATAAAAAAATCGGAACAGTCGTTCCGATTTTTTTAACCTGAATTACGTAATCCTGTAGCCACTCCATTGATCGTAATATGGATTAGCTTGTCTTGATCGGCTGGTAATTGGCCGGTCCGTTGACGTCGAATCAGTTCTAACTGAATATAGTTCAAGACGTTAAAGTACGGCATCCGATAGTCCAAACTTTCTTTCAGATAAGGGTTCTCCGCGAGCAACTCGTCTTGTTCCTCAATCATCAAGATGATGTCCTTGGTCAATTGCCATTCATGTAAGATAATCTGATAGATATTGCGAACTTCTTCTTCTTCACACAATTGAGCGTACTCAAAGGCAATATCCATGTTGGCTTTGGATAAGACCATGTCCACATTTGACAAGAGAGATTGGAAGAAAGGCCAGTTTTTATACATGTATCGAAGGGTTTCGATATTCTCAGGATCCTCATCGATAAATTCCTTAAAGCTAGAACCTACTCCGTACCAACCAGGGAACATCACCCGACTTTGTGACCATGAGAAGACCCATGGGATAGCACGCAAACCACCGATTTCTGTAATGGTCTTACGAGCAGCAGGACGTGAACCAATATTAAAGCTTGAAATTGCTTTGATCGGACTTGATTCAAAGAAGTAGTCATAGAAGTGCTCATTTCCAAAGACCAAATCACGATAGATATCGTAACTGCGATTCACGACTTTATCCATGACTTCCCCGAAACGATCAAACATAGAGAATGGACTCTTTTGTTCGGCAATCATTCGGTTAATGGTTGCAGAGACGAGCATCTCAAGGTTGTAGTAAGCAGCATCTTTATTTCCATATTTATTGCCGATTACTTCCCCTTGCTCAGTTAAGCGGATACGGTCATTAATGGATTTCAATGGTTGAGACGTGATGGCTTCATAAGTAGGACCTCCACCACGACCAACAGTACCACCACGACCATGGAAGAAGGTAATCTTCACTCCAAACTCATCTCCGATAGCGGTCAATTGTTGTTGAGCTTTAAAGAGGGTCCAGCAAGAAGACAAGTATCCACCATCTTTGTTGGAATCAGAATAACCTAACATAATCTCTTGGTAGTTGTTCTTAGAAGCAATCCAACGTTTGGCAATCGGAAGAGACAAGTAACTTCTCATGGTTTCTTCTGAGTGATCCAAATCTTCGATGGTTTCAAACAAAGGCACGATTTGCACACGAGCTTTTTCCGTATCGACTAAGCCCACTTCTTTCAACATCACAGCCAATTCCAACATATCTGACACACTGGTTGCATGAGAAATGATGTTTTGACGAATGACTTCTTCTCCTAAACGATCCTTCAATTCACGGGCCGTTTGGAAAATCGCTAATTCTTTTTCAAGCAGTTCAGATTTTTCAGCATGAGTTGCTGATAAAATACGTGGGTCTTCTAAGAGTTCTTTCAAGAGAACTTGACACTTTTCATCCTCTGATAAATCAGAATAATGGTCATTAATTCCAGCTGATTTCAACAATTCAGCCACACAGGCTTCATGCACACTAGAATCTTGTCGCATATCAATAGAAGCTAGATAGAACCCAAAAACATCGATAGCTTCTAGAAGTTCTGCAAACTCACCAGAAATTAAATACTCTGATTTGTTTTCTAACAAGGAATCTTTGATCTTTTCAAGGTCTTCTTTAAATTCTTTAGCTGATGCATAAGCTGGAGCTTCTTTCTCAGAAATTTTCTTTAGAGCTCCAGAGATACGATTGCCGATATAATCAGAAACTGGCCCTTGTTGATGAGCGTTTGCCCCTAATAATCTCTCAACAGCATAACGATCTTCTCTGGTTTCTCCCACCATCGTCCATTCTTTTAAATTGACCAAGGTTTGGATCATTTTTGATTGGATATAGTGGAAAGCCCGACGGTAAGGTTCTTTTTCACGAAAGACGGATGTATCACTGGATAGGGCTGCCATTTCAGCTACTGCTTCACTTGTTTTAGAAAGACTCGTTGAAAGGGAGAAATGACGGTATAATTTAGAAATCTTTTCGATGTAATAGTTCAAAATGACTTCGCTTTGAATAGTTGCTGAACGCTTCAAGGTCTCAGCTGTTACAAACGGATTCCCGTCCCGGTCTCCCCCAATCCACATGCCCATTGTGATCGGACGTGGTTGTTCAAGCTCCAATCCATGCTCTTTTGCCAAGCGTTTGTATTCCAACATAAGATTTGGAACAGCTTGTAAGAAAGAGCTATTGTAATATTCCATGACATTGGTGATCTCATTGGTAACCTTCAATTTTTTGTCACGAATCATATCCGTTTGCATCATGATTTCGATATTACAACGAAGGTTGTTATACCACTTATTCTCATTCATTAAACCAGCTTTAACATCCCGGTGCTGACGAAGAAGAGCATGAATATGATTGGTTAGATCCAGCATGGTTTTTCGTTGCACTTGAGTTGGATGGGCTGTTAAAACAGGTACAATATTGAGATTTTCAAGAATTTCTTGTGCATCTTCATTTTTTGCAACTTCTTTAATGGTTGAAGAAAGTTTTCCGAGGTATTCACCATCCACGTTATTCAAATGATTGATTTCATAGGCCAAATCGACATCTTCTGAGATGTTAATCAAGAGTGGTAAAATGGCAAAATAACGTGAAATCACTGTCATTTCTTCATTTGTCAATTGTTCCACTATTTGATTCAACTCACGATAGTTCTGTGTTTTTGATAGATCCTTCAACTGCGTAATTTTATCAAAGGTTTCCGGACGAACCAAATTTTTCGTAATATCATCTAATAAATTGGTTAAGATTTCGGCTTCTTCTTTGATAATATCTTTATTTGTGAAGTTCTCTAATTTTTGTAAGACCATTTTTTCTCCTTTTTGAATAGCCATTCAACAATTCCCTTTTAATAATAAGGTTTGATTTTACCTTTTTCTTCAAAAACCATGCCTTCTTGTTCCATCTTAGCCCGTTTTTCACTAGCGTCGATATTCAAAACGAAAGCAATCGCTACGGATAATACCCATAAGCTATTTCCCCCTTGGGATAAGAAGGGGAAGGTCACTCCTGTAGACGGAATCAAACCAGAAATTCCTCCGATGTTAATGAAGGTTTGCACTAAGATCATCCCACCAATCCCAATGGCCATCATCGAATTAAAAGGATTCTTTGCTCGAATACCGACTAAAATGATCCGAAGAATTAAGAAGAATAAGAGAGCAAGGATCAAGCTAGCTCCAACAAAACCTAATTCTTCAATCACAATTGCAAACACAAAGTCTGTGTGCGCTTCTGGTAAGTAACCTTGTTTTTCAATGGAATTTCCTAGCCCCAAGCCAAACCAACCACCATTACTCATGGCATAGTATGAATTAGCTAATTGGTGGCCTGCGCCAGACAAGTCATTAAAGGGGTTAAAGAAGGCACTAAAACGTTTGGCTACATAACCAAATACAGGAATTTTAGCGACACGGTCCACACCGATGATCCATATTGAACCAAGGACAATGGTGGATACTCCAACAACTAAACCAAGTAAAGAGGTAAACCAACGATAGCCCACTCCACTAGCCGTAATCATGATCAAGACTGTTAAGGCCAAGATCGTCGCATTTCCCAAGTCCGGCATAATCACAACGATTCCAATCAAAATCAAGGTCAGCCAACGCCAATCGTTTAAATTCCTTGGAATCCATTCATTATGGGTCAAGGCTTGATAATCATAATCGCGTATCTCGTCTTGTCGTTTCGAAAAGATCAAAGCCAGATACCAGACTAAGATCACCTTAAGGTACTCGGCTGGCTGGATACTGAATCCTCCAGGAATGGTCAACCAACCATGAGCTCCATTGACCGTATCTGTGATAAACCTAGACAAAATCAACAAAATCACTTCAGCAAAAATGACAACAGCCAGTACTTTTTTATTTCGAAGGAAATCTAAGCTAAATTTATAAATCAGGGCGATGGTTAGGAGACTAAGGATAAAAAAGAGCCCCTGTGTCCGTACCATCCGAATCGAACTCACTCCACTTTGAATTGCCAAGGCACTTGTTGTCGAATAGACAACAATCAAGCCAATGATGGATAAAATCAAATAGGGAATGAGGATGGAATAATTTAAAAGATGTCTTTTTTCAATTTTCATAATTCACCATATTCCTAATGTTCAACCTTCATTATATCATTTTTAAGAAGCAAAACCAAGGAAAGGCCAGAAAAGATTCGGCTTCTTCCCAATTTTCAAGAAATATTCTAATCATTCTTCTTATTTTCATATATTTTTATCCTTTTTCGATGAAAAGATTCCTTTTTTTTGAAAATAATGGCTGAAATCAGCATCTTTTAAGCATTAAGTTTTGCCTTTTCGTTTTTTTTACGGTAAAATGTTTCTGTATGAGAAAAAGGATAAAACCCGTTGTTCTCTTGGTCTTTTTTATCGGTATCATTTCTTTTCTCGTTCTTTCACGAACGATTGCCGATCTACAAGCCAGAGAGCGACAAGAAACAACCAAAACCATTCCGAACTCCAATACACCTCGAAAAACAACTACTGCAAGCTCTTCTTCTAAAAAAGAAGAAGACATCAATCCAGAACTGGTTGGCCGCCCGATCATTGATATTTCAGGCTGGCAATTGCCTAGTGAAATTGATTACGATGTCCTCTCCCAAAATGTGGGAGGTGTAATCGTTCGTGTCCATAGTGGGGCTCAAGCGAAAAAGGAAAATGCAGCAACCTACTTAAATGGTCTGGATAAATCTTTTAAAACCCATATCCAAGAATTCCAAAAACGAAATATCCCTGTCGCAGTCTATGCTTATGTCGCTGCTAAGGATAAAAAAGAAATGGAAAAAGAAGCAGAAGAATTTTACAAGGCTGCTTCTCCTTACAAACCGACCTACTATTGGTTAGACGTTGAGGAAAAAACCATGAAGGATATGAATGCAGGCGTTGAAGCTTTCCGAGCAAAACTACAAGCTTTGGGTGCAAAAAATATTGGACTCTATATCGGAACTTACTTCATGGAAGAACACAGTATCTCCACTGATAAATTTACGGCTCTTTGGATTCCTACTTATGGATTTGATGATGGCTACTATAATGCTGCACCAGATACCAACACGGAGTACGACTTGCATCAATATACCTCTCAAGGGCAATTAAATGGATTCTCACACTACTTGGATCTCAACCAAATTGCTCCGACGCAAGACCAAGAAGCGATTTATCGGAAACTTTTCAAGGTACAAAAAGATAACTCTTCCTCATAGCCTTAAAACAGCAGATCAAGTGATCTTCACTTTTTCTGCTGTTTTCTATTTTTCAGGAGAAGGCAATATTGCCGCTATTATATGTTATAATGGTCTAATGAAATCTGATTTTGTAGAGAAAAAGAGAAAAGGAGAAAGCCATGGCAAAAAAAAATAAAGTAAAAAAAACCTTGGTCGAGCAGATCTTGACAAAAGCAAAAATTGAGCACGTAGGCCTACAAATCAACGCTTTAGAAGGGATCTTACCAGAAGGGATTGATCGCTCTACTATTTTCAAAACCCTAGCTCTCAAAGGAGATAAAACGGGGCCCGTGATTGGGATCATTCCTATTACGGAGCATCTTTCAGAGAAAAAATTGGCCAAATTATCGGGAAATAAGAAAGTGGCTATGATTCCTCAAAAGGATCTCGAAAAAACCACAGGTTATATTCATGGTGCCAATAATCCGGTGGGCATTCGTCAAAAGCATCCTTTCCCAATCTTTATCGATGAATCAGCCCTTCAGTTAGAGAGCATGATCGTATCTGCTGGGGAAATCGGCCATAGTATTCAAATCAAACCACAACTTCTAGCAGACTTCGTACAAGCGACTTTTGCAGATATTTTAGAATAATGACAGAGAAGGAGACAAGATTGTGAAACTATATTTTATTCGACACGGACGGACAGAATGGAATGAAGAAGGACGTTTTCAGGGATCAAATGGCGATTCTCCGCTGTTACCAGCCTCTATTCATCAGCTTGAAAAATTAGGAAAGCACCTAGCTAGTGTTCCTTTTGATGCAGCCTTTGCAAGTGATCTGCCACGAACAGTCCATACCGCAAAGATCATCCTCGATCAATTGGAGACACCTCTAGAATTGCAAGCAACGCCTGCTCTTCGTGAGTGGAATTTAGGAAAACTGGAAGGTGCTAAAATTTCTACCATTTCAGCTATCTATCCCCAACAAATGGATGCCTTTCGCCATAACCTAGCCCGCTTTCAAAATGAAATCTTTGATGCAGAATCTGTCTATGAAACGACCAAACGTACCTGTGATTTTGTAAAAAGCCTGAAAGGAAAAGAGCTCGATACTGTTCTCATCGTTGGACATGGGGCTAATTTGACAGCTTCTATTCGAACCTTGCTTGGTTATGACACAGGAGAACTCCGCAAAAATGGCGGACTAGATAATGCCAGCGTGACGATTCTGACAACAGATGATTTTGAGCACTATCACTTAGACACTTGGAACGACACCTCTTATATGGAAGACTAAAAAACACTGATCTTGCGATCAGTGTTTTCTTTTAGCTTATTTCATAGTTGGGAAGAGTAGGACGTCGCGAATTGTTGTTACATTGGTCAACAACATAACGAGACGGTCAATACCAATTCCAAGTCCACCTGTTGGTGGCATACCATATTCAAGGGCTTCAACATAGTCATAGTCGATGCCTGTAGCTTCGTCATCTCCCAATTCTTTGGCACGCGCTTGCGCTTCAAACCGTTGCAATTGATCGATTGGATCATTCAATTCCGTGAAGGCATTGGCATACTCTTTGGTCATGATAAAGAGTTCGAAACGGTCAGTGAAGCGTGGATCTTCTGGATTTTTCTTAGCGAGTGGTGATACTGCTACTGGGTGACCGTAAACAAAAGTTGGTTGAGTCAAGGTTTCTTCAACGAATTCTTCGAAGAAGGCATTGATAATTTGTCCCACTTCTGTGTAGTGTTTTTCAACTGGTACATGTTTTTCGTTTGCAAGTGCTACAGCTTCTTCAAAGGTCATGTCTTGCCAGAAGTCAACACCTGTGATTTCTTTAATCGCATCAACCATGTGAACCCGTTTGAATGGTTCATTGATTTTGATTTCTGTTCCTTGGTAGTCGATTGGACCATCACCATGGACAGCTTTCGCAGCATGTTGGATGATACCTTCTGTCAAGTCCATGATATCGTGGAAATCAGCGTAAGCTTGATACACTTCGATCGAAGTGAATTCAGGGTTGTGAGTAGCATCCATTCCCTCGTTACGGAAAATCCGTCCGATTTCGTAAACACGTTCCATCCCACCAACAATCAAACGTTTCAAGTGAAGCTCCGTCGCGATACGAAGCACCATATCAATGTTTTGTGCATTGTGATGAGTGATAAATGGTTTAGCAGCCGCACCCCCAGCTTCATTGTGAAGCACTGGTGTTTCCACTTCAAGGAATCCTTGACCATCTAAATAACGACGGATTTCAGAGATGATTTTTGAACGGGTTACAAAGCGTTCGAAGCTTTCACGGTTTGAAATCAAATCCAAATAACGTTTGCGATAGATGGTTTCAACATCTGAAAGTCCGTGGAATTTTTCAGGCAAGGGACGAAGGGCTTTTGACAAGTGAGTGATATGAGTTGCTTTAATCGAAAGTTCACCCATGTCTGTGCGCATGATTTCCCCTTCAACACCAAGGAAATCACCAAGGTCTGCTTTTTTGAAGATTTCGTAGTTTTCTTCTCCAACAGCGTCCTTACGAACGTAGATCTGAATTTGACCTTCACGGTCTTGAAGATGGGCAAAGCCAACCTTTCCTTTTCCACGTTTTGTTACGAGACGACCAGCAATAATAGCTGTTTCGTTCAAGTCGTGGAGTTGTTCTTTATCTAATTCTGAATATTTTTCTTTTAATTGACCTGAATTTGCAGTGCGTTCGAATCGCTTCCCAAATGGATCGATTCCTTGTTCACGAAGGGCCGCCATTTTCTCACGACGGACAATCTGCTGGTCATTCAATTCTTCCATGTGTTCAGTAGTCATTTGGAACCTCCTAAGTTATTCTCCCCTATTCTATCATATTTGGACCAGAAATTCACTAATATTTACCAATTAAACAAAAATAAGATGGAAGAAAAAATGCAGCTTATTGAATGAATACTCAAAAACATCTGAAGACCGTCGTTGACTACCTAAATAGCTTGACTTGTATAATACGAGATGATTGAAAAATTTCGACAAGCTATTCCACAACAGCAGCAAAAAGGAGCGTGGAGAATCTTGAACCATTCATCCTGACACGCTCCTATTTTTTTATTCATAACGAAGGGCTTCGATCGGGTTTAACTTAGAAGCCTTATTCGCTGGTAAAATTCCAAAGATGATGCCTACAAAAGCAGAGAAAATAATACTGCCGATGGCGACATTTAAGGAGATAATCGGTGGTCCTTCTAGGGAGGCTGCTGCGAGTGTAGTAATCAAGCTATTTACACCATAAGCAAGGCCAAGTCCAATCAGCCCACCAATGATGGTCAAGACCATCGACTCAATCAAAAATTGAACCAAAATCTTACCTCTGGTTGCTCCCAATGCTTTGCGAAGACCGATTTCTCTCGTCCGTTCGGTAACAGAAACCAACATGATATTCATGACTCCAATGCCACCAACTAAGAGGGAAATCCCAGCAATAGCTCCGATGACTGATGTCATAAATCCTACTACTTTATTGGTTTCCTCTAAGATGCTATCCAAATTAAAGATTTGAAATTCTCCCTGGCGAACACCTGAAAGTTCTGTTAACTTTTGAGCAGCTTCGATCCCAACGGTTTTGATCTGTTTCACATCCGGCACATGGACGACAATATTTTGAATTTCATCCGTTCCGAATTCAGATGCCAGCTGGGTATTGGCCATCAAGGCACTTCCACCTGAGGAAGCTCCGTAAAGAGCTGTTCCTGCATTTGGATCCTTGAAAATACCAACGACGCGATAATTGTTATCCCCAACAGAGACCACCTGATTCAGTGGATTCTCCGTTCCAAATAATTGTTGGGCCAATCCTTCATCAAGGAGCACCACCCGGGAGAAATTACTATAGTCTGAAGGGGTTAATTTGCGTCCAGATAAGAGCTCAACCTTTTTGACAGAAAAATAGGTTTCATTTACCCCTTGGATGTTTACCCCTTCTGCTTTTTTCTTTTGAAAAGCAATGGTTGCATTGGAGGTATTGCTAACATAGTAACCATCGATGCCTTGAATCTTGGTTAATTCCTTAACCCAAGATTCTTGCACAACTGGTGGTGCTTCTTGGACTTGACCATCAACATCTTCAGCGTTTTCCCCATCGATATCCGATGGAGCAGCCATCCCTCGGTCTTCAGCTGCAGGTCCACTTTCGCCTCCGCCTTCTCCTGTATCTTCAGAAGGGCCAATATTGATTCCTGTTACATAGCCACTCTTATTGGGAGAATAGGAGATTTGTACATACTCTTGGTCCTTGGTGAAGGTCTTGGTGACACCAGCTTTCATACCATCTCCCAGAGCCATGATGACAACGACAGAAGCGACCCCAATAATGATCCCCACCATGGTCAAGAAAGACCGTAATTTATGGCTCATAATTGAGCTGATCGCAAATTTCCAATTTTGCATTAGGTCCCCCTTTCCAGCTTGCTATCTGAGGAGATCACTCCATCACGAATGACGATGCGACGATGCGCAAAGGCTGCAATTTCTGGCTCGTGTGTAACCATGATAATGGTTTTTCCTTCTTGGTTTAGCTTGGTTAACAAGTCCATTATTTGCTCCCCCGTCTTGGTATCTAGGGCTCCAGTCGGCTCATCTGCTAAGACGATGGCTGGCTGATTGACAAGGGCTCGAGCAATCGCAACCCGCTGTTTTTGACCCCCTGAGAGTTCCGAAGGCAAATGGTGCATGCGAGAATGGAGCTCTACCTTTTCAAGGTACTGCTCAGCTAATTCCTTCCGTTTAGCAGGATGAACTCCTGCATAAATGAGAGGCAGTTCCACATTTTGAAAGGCATTGAGCTTAGAGAGAAGAAAGAATTGTTGAAAGACAAAACCGATCTGTTCATTTCGAACACGTGCTAATTTTTTCTCACTGAGATTTCCAACCTCCTGACCTTCTAGAAAATACTCTCCACTGGTCGGGCGATCCAACAAGCCAATGACGTTCATCAAGGTCGATTTTCCTGAGCCAGATGGACCCATAATAGCCACAAATTCTCCCTCTTCGACTTCTAAATCGATGTCTTTTAAGACACGAAGTTCCTGATCCCCATTTTTATAGGTTTTATTGATTCCTTTTAGTTCAATCAATTTTGTCATATTTTCCGATCTCTTTTCCATCTTCCAGTTTCTCATTAGGATTCACAATAACTTGAGCATCTTTCTTCAAGCCTGACAAGATTTCCTGGTTTTCAGCATCGGCGTTACCAAGCGTCACTTTTACTTTCTTAGCCTTGCCATTTTCGACCGTCCATACATAGCTCGTATCCCCATCAGCCATGATACTTGTCACGGGAACAAGGGGATGTTGAGTAGAACTTTTGACTTCAATATTGACAGAAAAGCCTTGTTTGAGTTCTCCAATCTCACTGGTAATATCCACTGTAAATGGGTACTTGGCTCCACCGCTTCCTTGTGTTCCACCTGCTGCATTGGCACCTGCTTGACCCGCGTCAGTCGGATAGTTGGCTACATAAGAAATCTTTCCTGTCCAGGTTTTATCCGGATAAACCTTGGAAGTGATGACCACTTCCTGACCCTCAGAGATATTGGCCAAATTGTATTCAGACAATTCCCCTTTGACTTGTAAATTCCCGTTGCTCACAATGTGAACCAGAGTTTGGTTGGTCCCTGTAGTCGATTTTGAAACATCTTTATTGACTTCAACGACAGTACCATCTGTATTACTCTTGACTGTCGTCGCATCCAGAAGTGCCTTAGCCTTGTTCATATTATCAACTGCATCAGACTTGGCATCTCGTAAATCGCTAGCTTGAGAATCAACAGTGCGTTGGGTCTGTGAAGCTGACTTGGCATCTGCTTCTTCATCTCCTGTCGTATCAATGGTCACACCATTTGTCAGTAAATCATTTAACTGACGATCTGCCTTATTGACAGCACGAACGGCTGCATCGTAGGCTGTTTGGGCCTCCGTACTGCTATATTGAACGATTGGCTGACCGGCCGTCACTTGATCTCCTACATTGACCAAAATCGACTGCAAATCACCTTTGGTTCCATCAAAATAGACATACTGCTCCTGGTTGGCAGTGACCTTCCCAGTTAACAAGACAGAAGAAGCGATCGAGCCATCCTTGACCGTTTGTACCATTGGAGTTTCTTTCGTGATTGCTTGATCAGGAGTACTTGGATGTGAAAACACCATCACACTTCCTGTTCCAATCACCGCAATTGCCGCACCTGCGGCTGTAAATAGTTGCCATTTTTTCAATTTCTTCATCGTTTTTCTCCATCAAAGAAAGCGTTTAATTCTATACCATAGTATACCATATTTCCTTACTTTTCTATCTAAAATTGACACGGCAAAATGAAATTTAAATGCTTGGTAACATGCTAAACCCTTGACTTTTGTAACAGTTGATATTACAATCAAACTGAAATCCCATTTAGGAGGAAAACATGAAAGAATTTGATATTATTTCAATCGGTGGAGGTAGTGGAGGAATCGCTACGATGAACCGGGCTGGGGAGCACGGAGCTCGCGCTGCCGTCATTGAAGAAAAACAATTGGGGGGCACCTGTGTCAACAGAGGATGTGTGCCTAAAAAAATCATGTGGTATGGTGCACAAATTGCAGAAGCTATTCGCGATTATGGACCAGACTATGGATTTACTTCTGAACAGACAAAATTTGATTTTGCAACCTTAAGAAAAAATCGCGAAGCCTATATTGACCGTTCCCGTAATTCCTATGATGGCAGTTTCAAACGCAATGGGGTTGAACGAATTGAAGGACGTGCCCGTTTTGTGGATGCTCATACGGTTGAGGTCAATGGAGAAACCATTAAGGCCAAGCATATCGTAATTGCGACCGGTGCCCATCCCTTCATTCCTTCTGTTCCTGGAGCAGAATTCGGCGAAACTTCTGATGATGTCTTTGCTTGGGAAAAACTGCCAAGTTCCGTTGCCATTATTGGAGCTGGCTACATCGCGGTGGAACTAGCTGGTGTGCTCCACCATTTAGGCGTTCAAACAGACCTCTTCATCCGAAAAGATCGGGTTTTACGTAGTTTTGATTCCTACATTATCGATGGCTTAATGGAAGAAATGGAAAAACAAAACCTTCCGCTTCACAAACACAAGGTTCCCATGAAGCTTGAAAAATTAGAAGACGGTCGTGTGAAGATTTATTTTGAGGATATGACCAGCCACGTGGCAGATCATGTTATCTGGGCAACAGGACGAAAACCAAATGTCCAGGATCTCAATCTAGAAGCTGCCGGCGTCACCTTAAATGAAAAAGGATTCATCGCAGTGGATGAATACCAGAATACAGTTATTCCAGGAATCTATGCTCTTGGGGATGTCACAGGAGAAAAAGAATTAACCCCTGTCGCTATTAAAGCTGGACGCACTCTTTCTGAACGACTATTCAATGGAAAAGTCAATGCCAAAATGGATTATACAAACATCCCGACCGTTGTCTTTTCTCACCCCGCTGTCGGAACCGTTGGCCTAACGGAGGAAGAAGCCCAGAAAACTTATGGAAAAGAGAATATCAAAGTCTATACTTCTCAATTTGCTTCCATGTACACTGCTGTAACCCAACACCGCCAGCAAGCAAAATTCAAACTCATCACTGCTGGTCCCGAAGAAAGGGTCGTTGGCCTTCATGGTCTTGGATACGGAGTCGATGAAATGATCCAAGGATTTGCAGTTGCTATCAAGATGGGAGCGACAAAAGCCGATTTCGATGCAACTGTCGCCATTCACCCAACCGGATCCGAAGAATTCGTGACAATGAGATAAAACATAAGAGGCTGGGACAAAAGTCCTAGCCTCTCAATTGTTTTTGGATTGTCGAGCAAGACGCAGTGGTTGAG
>NZ_JVEE01000030.1:26370-34460 GCF_001073155.1 Streptococcus parasanguinis | reverse complement strand
CCTACTCAACTGTGCGGAGGTGGGACGACGAAATCGAATTCTAACGAATTACCGATTTCTGTCCCACTCTCTTTTTCTTTGTTTATGGTAAGATGGCAATGGCACGGACAGGTGAACCAGTTGCCTTGTCCCAGTGAGGGAAAGCAATCGAAATCAAGGCACCTACAGCTGGAACTTGGTCCAATTGGTTCAAGACTTCAACTTGGTAGATATTTTGTTCCAAGAGGTAGTATTCATTGACCAAGCCATGCTCTGCTGCTGGAATACCTGCATCTGTATCGAAGGTTTCATGACCCACAGCCTTAACATGGCGTTCATGAATCAAGAATTCCAAGGCTTCACGGCTCCATCCTGGACTTTGTTGAACCCCATTTTCATCTAGGTTACGCATAGCATCTTGATCTGGCCAACGTTTTGACCAATCACTGCGGAAGGCAACAAAAGCACCCTCAGCAATTTGTCCATGCTCTGCCTCAAAGTCTAAGATATCTTGTTTACTCAAGATAAAGTTTGGATTGGCAGCAACTTCTTTAGACTTGTCGATAACATAGAGTGGCAAGAGGAGATCTTTGAGGTCAATCTCATCCAACCAACGACCACCTTCTACAAAGTGAATCGGTGCATCAATATGCGTTCCGTATTGACCAACCACTGTAAATTTTTGAACATGGAAACCATCTTTTAATGTGAAAAGATCTTCTTGTTGCAAAGCAGGAAGGGCTGGGAAGTGTGGACTTTCCGCATTGATTTGGTGACTCAAGTCCACCCATTTTTTAGCTTGCAATTCTTTATAAATACTTAGTAAATCTGACATGTTTCTTCCTCCTTATTCGCCCCAAACTTCAGCGACAATTTCCTTAATCAAACCGATTTTTTTCCATTGGTCTTCTTCTGTCAAAATGTTTCCTTCTTCTGTCGAAGCAAAGCCACACTGAGTAGACAGGTAAAGATTTTCCAACGGTACATACTGACTCGCTTCTTTAATACGAGCAATCACTTCGTCCTTATTCTCCAGTTGACCACTCTTAGATGTCAAGAGGCCTAACACCACTCCTTTACCAGGGGTTACTTCTGCAAGTGGTTCAAAACCACCAGCCCGATCGGTATCAAACTCTAGGAAGTAAGCATTAACGGCTTCTTCTCCAAGGAGTTCTTTGGCAATCGGCGCATAGCCACCTGATGAAGCCCAAGTGGAATGGAAGTTCCCACGACAAACGTGCGTATTGACGGTCAAACCAGCTGGAACATGTTGGTAGACATCGTTGTTAAAGGTCAAGAAGAGATCAGCGAGTTCCCGGCGAACCTCATCTTTTGACTTGCCTTGAGCTGCTCCCCAAGCCGTCAAGAAATTATCATCTACCAAGACACCCCAAGTACAATCATCTACTTGAAGGGTCCGAAGACCTGCATCATACAAATCTTGAATCACTTGAAGATAGGCTTGCTTGATGTCTTCACGAACAGCCGCAAAATCAGGATAGATGGTATTCAATTGTTCTACATGTTCTGCATCACGGATCAATTCAAAATAGAATTGCGCAGGTGCTGGAATGGTATATTTAGCCTCTACACCATCTACATCTGCCACAAGATCCCGCAAGAACTTGTAATGCTCTACAAATGGATGATTGGCTCCTGTGATTTTTCCAACGACAAGCGCTGAGTCCGCCTTGGTTGTTTCATCATGGAATTGATAGCCTTGAGCAGCTTGGACATGATCAATGCCCCCAAAGCCCCAGAAGAAATCCAAATGCCAATAAGCTCGGCGGAATTCTCCATCAGTTACTGACTTCAGACCAGCGGCAATTTCTTTTTCAACGAGGTCACGAATCGCCTGATCTTCTACTTTTGTTAAGTCAGCCTGACTGATTTTTCCAGCTGCGAAATCTTCACGAGCCTGAACCAAAGTAGCTGGACGAAGAAATGAACCAACATGGTCTACGCGATAAGGTGCATGTGTATGTGTCAATATGATTCCCTCTTTCCTATAAGTTTTACATTAATTCATCAATGCAACCATTATAGCAGTCCAACACCTGATAAACAAGGGTTTGGGATAATCTAATATCTTTGATATCTATATAGCCTTAGACTATAACAAAAAAGAAGTCCTTGAAGGACCCCTTTTCTTAATTTTTAAATGCATCGAGCATGACTTGGAACTCTTCGTTTGTGAGTGTAATGCCTTTCCCCATTTTTGTATGGTCGGGACTCCAGGTCCGGATATCATACTTAGCAGGAGCACCATTAAAACTCACACGGTTCAATTCTTTGGTCCAACCCTTGTCATTTTCTGACAAGACCAGCAAATGTTCTTCGATTTGGAATGAAAATTCTGCCATTTCACGACTCCTTTCTTGCCTTCTCATCTCTAATATTCGTAAATCATTTACAAAATCGTTTAAATTATCTATAATATATTGTATCAAGTTATGGAGAATTTAGCTATGAAAAAATTTCTCGAGATCGTTAAAGACCGAGCAAATGAATTTTTCAATGGAAAAGTCAGTACCCCTGCCCCATTAGAAGATGAGAGAATTATTGACATCATTCAACAAGCATTGCGAAAAAAACAAGGGGTACATGTTATTTTTTCAAATAAGAGTTTTACAGGCGACATTGTCAAGTATGACCAAGAACGCCGACAACTGATCGTGAAAAATTTTAAAAAGAGTATGTCCACGATTATCCGGATTTCTGAGATCCAGAAAATCAGTTTGGTCCCCAATAATATTCGCATCGCTCAACAAAAAGGAGAGGTTTAACCCTCTCTTTTATATTGAAAACAAACGTCATTTTTGGCGTTTGTTTTTATTACTTTTAATCTCATTTCTAAATTTATTAGAGTATCAAAAAAATTCTATCAAATTTTAACTTTAACTTTTGAACCTAGTAAAAAGTTAAAGTTCCAGTACATACTACTAGTATTGACGTTGCCTTGATTAAAAAGGTCACCAAATCTTTCATAATTACATTATCTATTTAAAGAAAAATATTAGTAATAAATTATGTAAATTCAATCTAATCTCTAATCACCATAAGTATGCTCCCATTTTTTCATTTCTTCAACGATACTTCTTAGAGCAATACCTTTTTTTGTCATTTTATATTCAACCTGTGGAGGCGATGTCGGTAAAACTTTTCTTGATAAAATACCTTCTTGCTCAAAATCATGTAATCGTTGAGCTAATATTCTAGGATTAATACCTTCTACACTACGCAAAAGACTACTATAATGTATATTACCATCAATAATTTCAGATAAGATCTCAAGAGTAAATTTACCTTTTAGTAAATTCAAGACCCTTCTTGCTGGACAAATTGATTTTTTCAAAGATTGCTTCTTGCAAGTCTCCATTCATTTCCTCCTTTTTTGATAGTTACTATACTTTTTTTCCCTTCTTGTTTCAGAAATTATTACATGATAAGCTAATTATATCATTTGAAAGGGGAAATTACTATGGATATTACAACTAAGTTTGACCGTATCAAAGATATTCTCGGTTGCGCTGATGGAAGATACTTTGGCACTGGATATACTCAAGTAAAATATTTTCAGAAAGTTAAATATATTGCTTTTGATTGATAAATGAAAATTGGTTTGATGAAATAACGGAGGAAGCTTGATGAAAAAAACAAATACAAAAGCGCCAGCTTATCTACTTTTTATTCTTTCACTAGGATACATTATGGCGGTCCTAGATACAACCGGAGTGGTTCTTGCTGTTCCCCATATTGAAACAGCTATGAGCGTCTCATTAGAGCAATCCATTTGGATTATTAACGCCTATACACTAGCTTTAGGCTCTTTACTCCTACTTTCAGGAAATCTAACAACAAAATATGGTGCTAAACGAATTTTATTATTTGGAATGACAATTTTTACACTTGCCTCATTTGGGTGCTCTTTTTCACCAAATATTGAAACATTAATCATACTTAGATTCGTTCAAGGTTTCGGTGCTTCTTTGTTTATGCCTAGTTCATTAGCACTTTTATTCATTTCATACCCTGATTCTACTAAAAGAGCACGTATGTTAGGAATTTGGACAGCAATTATTTCTGTTGCAACCGGTACTGGTTCTTTTATTGGTGGACTAATTATTAACTACTTCGGATGGAGGGGTATTTTCTTAATCAATATTCCATTGGGAATTTTGACAGTAATTTCAATATTACTTCTTGTGAAAAACAATATTGCCAATCCAAAGACTAGAATTGACATTTTCAGTAATATATTTCTTGTTGCAACTATCGGAAGTCTAGTTATTTACCTTGTTGAAGGGAATCAATATGGCTATAGTAACCTAAATCTTTTATTGTTTCTTCTCCTGTTTATATTATTTACTGTTGGTTTAGTAGTCCACGATAAAAAAAGTAAAGCACCTATTGTTCCCCACCAACTATTAAAAAATGCTAAGTTTATTGTCTCTAATCTGTTAGGTTTAGTAGTTAACATTTCATTATATGGTATTGTTTTGGTGCTAGGACTTTATTTTCAAACTTATTTAAACCTCTCCTCAATGGTTTCTGGACTCCTCATTCTACCAGGAATGATTGTCTTAATTATTGGTAATTTATTTTACGCACGTGTTGTAAAACGATTTTCCGTGGGAAGCCTCGCTACTGTCTCAATTATTTTTGCCATTGTAGGAGCAGCAGGAATTTTTGGAATTGGAGTCCTTTTTCATGAAATTCAACTATACATCCTAATCCCTTTATTTTCTTTAATGAGCCTTGGTATCGGAGTGTTAACTCCAGCAACTACTACCATTCTTATGGAAGCTGCTGGTCAAGAATTATCTGGAATTGCTGGTGCAACTTTAAACGCTAACAAACAAATTGGTGGACTTTTTGGTACAACAATTATGGGGATTCTAACTACTAATTTATCCCATAATTGGAATATGGTTATCGTTGTCGCATTTTTGGTTAACGTGATAATGTATATTGCTACTTGGTTAATTGCTAGTCGTTACCTTTATGGAAAAGAATAAAACCAAACAGAATGCATTCAATTAAAAGTTGATTATACAGATTGAAGAAAAAGTCCATTTTGACAATTTTCTTCAATCTTTTTTCATAATTATATAAAGAAAAAACTCTAAAGGAGAAGTTTTTCTAGTCCTAATAGAGTTTTTCTATATTCTGAAGAGAGATTTAACCCTCTCTTTTTTTGTTATACTCGAACAGTTTTACTTGCCCCATCTTTTGAGTAGAGATTGATTAAACCTTCCTGGCAAGAACGAATCATATCTCCTGGCTTGACTTCTTGTGGAACGGTGATCGTGAGAAGTTCCATCGGATTTGGTGCGCGATCAATCTTCACTCCATCCTTATCATGCAAGTCTTGGATCTGGCATTCAAAATGACGGAAGCCTGGTCCGTAGAATTCCACTTGGTCGCCTTCATTGATGACATTCCGTTGGCGAATCGTCGCAGTCATGGTAGATGGATCAAAGTCCACCACTTCTCCTACAAATTTGTATTGCGGAATCTTACGACGTGCCCCAAACAATTGTTCATTTTCAGTCGGTGTTTGGTAGTAGAATCCAGTTGCTAATTCACGTTGAGCGACTTTCCACAATTCATTGATCAAATCATCCTTAATGGCATAAAAGGCTTCTGGACTTTCCATATAGGCATCACAAGCTGCCTTGTAACAGTTGGCAACTGTTGATACGTAATGGACAGATTTCATCCGACCTTCGATCTTCAAGCTATCAACCCCATTGTCAATCATGTCTGGAATATTTTCGATCATACACATGTCCACGGCTGACATAGAATATTCTTCTGGGACTTGTCCTTTGATACTCTTGCGTTCTTGGCCAAATGGCATATCATAGAGATCGTATTTCCAACGACAAGATTGAGAACAACCACCACGGTTGGCATCCCGGTCAGACATGTGGTTAGAAAGGGTACAACGTCCGGAATAAGAAATACACATGGCTCCATGAACGAAGGCTTCGATCTCAAGATCGGTACGCTTACGGATCTCTGCCAACTCTTCCATGGATACCTCACGGGCCAAGACGACACGGGTCAAGCCATATTCTTTCCAGAAATGGAAGGTCTCCACGTTGGTTGCAGAAGCTTGCGTAGACAAGTGAATATTGAGTCCAGGTGCATAAGTTGCACAGATTTCAATCAAGGCCGGGTCTGAGACGATCACGGCGTCAAGTCCCATATCCCGCAATTCACGGAACCACTCACCAGCCCCTTGTTCATTTCCCTCATGGGTTACCATGTTCGAAGCCACGTGTACATCTACGCCACGTGCATGAGCATATTCGATACCTTCACGAAGCTCATCCATGGTGAAGTTTCCGGCACGGCTACGCAAACCATAGGCCTGTCCACCAACGAACACAGCGTCTGCCCCATAATTAACGGCAACTTTTAATTTTTCTAATGTTCCAGCAGGTACCAAAACCTCTGGACGTTTTTTTGTATTTGTCATGTTTTCTCCAATTTACAAGATTGTCGATATAATGAATAGCCTCTTCGTTCCCTGAAAAAGGAAAACTCACAAACGAAGAAGCCCTAGTTTTTTTATTATTTTACACGATCTGGTTCATAATCATAGAAACCAGTATCCAAACCACGATTAGCTGGATGTAATTTGCGGATTTCTTCATCAAACAGATAGGCTTGATCCTGTGTAAATGTTCCTTTTTGAATCAAATCACGTGCCTTGACAAAGTACTCTGTAATCTTGACAAAGTTTTCCCCCGGACAGTAGACACCATCGAGTTTCCAATGATCAAAGCCATGTTCAACTAACTCAGACAATTTGGTCATCATATTCAAGTCATTATTCGAGAAGATATGGGTTCCATGTTTGTCCTCGTAGACAGAGTAATGAGAATTTGGATCTCCTGGCTCGGCCAAGAACAGATCCCGATCTTTGGTCACAGACTCTTCTGTCTTGATAAAGTTGTAATAGTTCTGAAGAAGCGGTCGTTTCGAATGGTGAATAATGCTAGCGCCATAGACCAAGACTTCTGCTGGAATCTGAAGATTCTCAGCCATTACGAATAATTCGGCAGACGGAATCTCACGAGCCAAAACAGCTTCAGAAGCCCCTGCTTGTTTTCCCCAGAAATTGATCTGGCGGCTAGAAGTGACCATGGTTGAAGCATCGTAAATCGTTTTGAATGGATAGCCATCTCGTTTCAAGACATAAAAAACGCCCGCATCTCCGACAGTAATATAATCAGCCTGAATTTCCTTTAGAAAATCTAGGAAAGGCTTGATTGAATCCATCATCGATTGGTGCATGAGTGCATTTACAGCTACTGTCAATTCTTTGCCAGCAGCATGGACCAGTTGGGCAATTCGATTTATTTCGTCATAGCTTAAAGTTTGAGGCAATCGTAATCCGTAATCTTTTTCACCGACATAGATTCGGTCAACCCCTGCATCAATCAGGGCTTGCGCTTGCTCAACACTCTCTGCTGTTGCTGTAATCATAATATTTTTCATAGAACCATTATAACAAAAATTCCGATATTCTAGAAAAATTTATTCATTTTGTAAAATTTGTAACATTTTTGTAACATTTATATACCTGAATTCATGATAGAATAATAGAGTACTGTTAGGAGAGAGAAAATGCCCGTAAGAAATTTAAGACACTATGAAGAAGAATTCGATTATATCGAATTAACCAAACAAACCCAAGAAACCCCTATTGAGGACTATGCTCCTGAAGTTGAACCCGCACCTCAATTAAGTGAATTGCTATATTTTTTAAATATCGCTATTTTCTGTGTGTTGACGGTTGTATTTAGTTTTATCTTTTTAGCAACGAAAATGAATACCTTCTTTGCGTTTGCCTTAGCTATTGGTTCTAGCTTTGCTAGTATTCAAGGATTCCGAATTTACTACAATAAACGAAAAAAATAAAAATCAGGTTCGCCTGATTTTTTTATTTTAGTCGAATTTTTTAATTTGAATATTGAAATTTGAAGACAAAACCTAACTCCAATTGCCATCTTACCTTCCATAAAAAGAGACTGGGACAAAAGTCCTAGCCTCTCAATTATTTTTGGATTGTCGAGCAAGACGCAGTGGTTGAGTGG
>NZ_JVEE01000030.1:0-26270 GCF_001073155.1 Streptococcus parasanguinis | reverse complement strand
CCTACTCAACTGTGCGGAGGTGGGACGACGAAATCGAATTCTAACGAATTACCGATTTCTGTCCCACTCTCTTTTTTATGCTTCTTTTGTTTCTTCTTCAGCTACTTCTTCAGAATCTTTTTCATCCAATTCTAACACGATGTCTTCTGATTCTGTTTGTTTGCGAATGGATTGAACCAAGTCATTACCACTTAGTTTTTCTTTTTGAAGTTTATCCTTAAATGAGTGATAGACTTCTTGAGATTTTTCAACCACATCTTGCGTCTTTTCTTTGACAGACTCCAAAACAGTTCCTGTCGTAATTTCTCCAGAACCAACTTTTTCTTTGGTTTGTTGGATCACTTCTGCTGCTTGTTTTGAAACATCCTTAGCAGTTTGTTTCACCGATTCATGTACTTCTTGAGGATCTTCTTGATAATCTTTTACGAAGCGCACCACTTTTTTAGTGACTTTCTTTCCTTGCTCAGTTGATAAATAGTAGGCTGCTGAAGCACCTGAAATCACACCAATTAATAAACTAGATAAACGTCCCATATTCTTCCTCGATTCTATTTAAATAATTTTGAAGCCATCTTAATCGCTTTTAATCCGATAGAGGCTTTCACTGTTTTTCCACCAGCTGACACTGCTTTGACACTCAATTGACGGGCTTGATCATTCAAATCTGATACTGACTCTGAAAGATCCGCCACGGCTGTAAAGAGTGGATCAATCGTTGCAACTTTTTGATTCAAATCATCCGTTAAAACATTGACTTTTGCCAATAGATCATTGGTCTGATGCAAGGTAACATTGACATCTGATGTCAAAACTTGGATGGTTTTTTGCGTCTCATCTACAACTTTTCCAATCTTTGAGAGGAAAAAAATCATATAAATGACAAGCGCTACTAAGGCAAGGCCTAAGAGGCCGTATGCAATTTCAATAAACATATGTTACTCCTTTGTTTCTACATAATAAGGGGCTTTTTTGCGACGTTGGTAGATGATGATGGCGAGTCCAACTAGAATCAGGATCATCGACAACCACTGGGAAACACGTAAGCCCGCAAACATCAGGCTATCTGTCCGCATTCCTTCGATGATCATCCGACCAAAACCATACCAGATAAGGTAAAAGGCTGTGATCTCACCTTGTCGCAAAAATTGTGGCTTCCTACGAAGAATCAAGATCAAGAGAAAACCTAGCAGATTCCAACTGGATTCATATAAGAAGGTTGGCTGACGGTAACTGCCATCTATATACATTTGGTCTCGAATAAAAGAGGGCAGGTAGTTAAGACTTTTAACAGCAGCTCCATAAGCTTCCTGGTTAAAGAAGTTCCCCCATCGCCCAATACTCTGTGCAATCATGACGCTTGGGGCCGCAATATCTAAAAAGTCAATCGGTTCAATCAAACGTCTACGAGAGAATAGATAGAGGACAAGGGCACCTGTCAAGAGGCCACCATAAATCGCGATTCCTCCGTTCCAGATCGCAAAAATCTCACTAAGATGCTGGCTATAGTAACCCCATTCGAAAAAAACGTAATAGAGTCTGGCCCCCACAATCGCAAGCGGAAAGGCAATCAAAATGAAATCAATGATAGCATCTGGATCAATTTTTTTACGGGGCGCTTCTTTCATAGAAAGATAAACGGCTAGAATCAAGCCAGAGACAATACAAATTGCGTACCAACGAATACTGATCGGACCTAATTGAAGGGCTACTGGATTCATTCCTTCACCTCATTTTGACTAATCAACTGGGACAAACGTTCTTCAAAGGTTTTGGTGGCATCATAGCCCATTTCTTTAGCCCGAACATTCATAGCTGCTGCTTCGATCACGACCGAAATGTTCCGACCAGTCTTCACAGGGATGCGAATCCGAGGAATGGTCACGCCACCGATTTCCAACTCTTCTGCATTATTACCAAGACGATCATAGACCTGATCCTTAGCATAATTTTCCAAGTAAACAGCGATTTGGACTTGTGAAGAATCCTTGACAGCACTGGCTCCGTAGAGACTCATGACATCGATAATCCCTACACCACGGATCTCTAGTAAGTGGCGTAGGATTTCAGCTGGCTCTCCCCAAAGAGTCATCTCATCTCTCGCATAGATATCGACTCGGTCATCTGCTACGAGGCGGTGCCCCCGCTTGACAAGTTCCAGACCTGTCTCGCTTTTTCCGATTCCGCTATCTCCTTGGATCAAGACACCCATCCCATAAATATCCATCAGAACACCGTGTACACTCGTACGTTCTGCTAGCCGACTATCCAAATAGCTAGAAAGCTCTCCAGATAAACGACTGGTTGCAACATTGCTCTTCAAAATGGCTAGTTGCTTCTCTTCAGCAGCTCGCAACATTTCTTCTGGAATTTCTAAATTCCTCGCAACAATGATGACAGGTGTCTCTGGCTGGAACATCTTGCGCAGGACCTGATGACGGTTGTGAGAGCTCATCTTCACCAAGTAGGACCATTCTTTCATTCCTACAAGCTGAATCCGCTCAGGTGTGTAATAGTCGAAATAGCCCGTCATTTCAAGACCTGGACGTGAAATGTCCGCAGTCGTAATTTCCTTGCTTAGGAGTTTATCATCCCCATAAACAACCGATAGACGAAGCTTTTCCTGTATATCGCGAACAGTAACTGCCATATCATTCTCCCTTTTCAAATTCTCTCTCTATTATAGCAGATTTTCTCTTCAGACGAGAGCCTGAAGTGTCATTTGAAAGATCCATTTTCAACTCCTTTTTAAGGCAAGCAAAAAGAGGCGAAGACAAAGGTCTCCAACCTCTAGGAAATGATGGGAACATATGAAGAATGATCTAGCCTTCACCATGCAAGTAATCTGTAATCATGGATTTGATTCCGGTAGAGACCGCATAGACCACCGCATTTGAAGGGAATGCGATCAATCCGAGCATAAAGACGGCAGGTCCTCCCCCCAACAAGGAGAAAACCAGATACAAAACCGGCAGAAATAAAATCGAAAACCGATAAATTTGTGGCTTTCTAGCCATTTCTGTTGGCAGAAACAAGAGGTAGAAGAGACTATTCCAAATGCCCAGTGGAAAAAGGAGCATTCCGATCAAAACTGTTCCAACTCCTTCACTAAAAAAACGATTTAAAATGAAAAACTGTCCTATAAAACTGAAGAAGAGATATAGAATAAAAGCAAGGGAATAGAACTTCTGCTTCACTCAAATCTCCTTTTAGAAAAATGGACTATCATTCTGATCATGGATGGGTTCGGCCTCTTTTCTTCGACGAGGTCGAGGGCCATAGTCAAACATTTCCTGCTCCTCCTCGTCCTTATAAGGCAAGGTCGTATCTAACAGTAAATAGATAATCACACCGATAAAGGCATGAGAAACCGTAAAAAGAATAAACAAGAAGCGTAGGAGAGTTACACTCAGACCAAATTTATCAGCTAAGCCAGCTAGCACACCTGAAACCAGGCGATGTCGTTTTAATTTGTAAAATGATGCTGTCATTTGATTTTCCTCTTTCTAGTTAGACCTATTTTAGCAGAGTCGAACTGGAAAGAGATCCGCCTAAAGACTGATTCTTACACTTGTCTCATTTCAAGAAATTGCAGGCGACTGCGACAGCGACCGCAGGCATATTTCTTCAGATCGATTTTTCGCTTTCGTCTATACTCTTGGCCACAATGGGGACATTGATAGAGATAGATCCGCTTGACTCGCCCAGTTCTATCTGGTAGAGGAGGTGTGAAACGAAGACCGTCCACTTGCTGGAGGAGTTGCTTAAAGGCTAGATCTTTGTGGCGATAGCCTTTACCTTGATCGTAAAGATGGTAATGGCAGAGCTCGTGGCGTACGATTTTGCGAAAGACCTCTACCCCGAAAACTTGGTATATTTTCGGATTGAAATCAAGGTGTCGATCCTTGGGAAAGAAACGACCTCCAGTGGTTTGAAGACGTGAATTCCACTCTGCTCGATGACGGAATTCTCTCCCAAAATCTTCTAGGGATACTTGGCGTACATACTCAGTCAGATTCATTCGGAGCTACCAAACTGAGATTGACTTTTTCGCGTTCCACATCAATCTTCTTCACCCAAACGGTTACCAAATCACCTACTGAGACGACCTGGCTTGGATGCTTAATAAACTGCTTACTCATATGGGAGATATGAATCAAGCCATCTTCGTGAATGCCAATATCGACAAAGGCTCCAAAGTCAACCACATTGCGCACAACCCCTTCTAATTTTTGGCCAATATGCAGGTCTTTAATATCCAAGACATCCTGACGGAGCACGGGTGCATCAAAGGAATCCCGCAAATCGCGACCTGGTTTTAGAAGATCCGCAATGATATCTTTCAGGGTTTCTGGTCCCAGATCCAGCTGAGTAGACATCTCCTTTATGTTCACAGCTTTTAATTTTTCCTGAGCGGATGCATCGAGGTCGGTAATTTCAAGAAGTTGAAAAAGTTTTTCAACTTCCTTGTAACTTTCAGGGTGAACGCCGGTATTATCCAAGATATTTTTACTTTCAGGAATGCGTAAGAATCCAGCCGCTTGCTCGAAAGCCTTGGCGCCGAGACGAGGGACTTTTTTAATCTGTGCTCGTGAAAGAATCATTCCTTCTTCTTCCCGGTATTTCACAATATTTTCAGAGATGGTTTTATTGAGTCCTGCTACATGGGCTAAGAGAGAGGGACTAGCCGTATTGATATTGACCCCAACTTGGTTGACGACAGTATCTACCACGAAATCCAAGCTTTCTGTCAGTTTTTTCTGATTGACATCGTGTTGGTATTGACCGACACCGATGGATTTGGCATCGATTTTCACCAATTCTGCTAGCGGATCTTGCAAGCGGCGGGCAATGGAGATGGCCGAGCGTTTTTCAACGGTTAGCTCTGGGAACTCATGACGGGCCAACTCACTAGCTGAGTAGACAGAGGCTCCGCTTTCATTGACAATAACATAGCGAACTCCTGGATGGTCATGAAGCACCTCTGCGACAAAGGCCTCACTTTCACGGCTGGCGGTTCCATTTCCAATCGCAATAATTTCTACTCCGAACTCCTTGATCAAGGAAGACAGTTCCTTTTTAGCCTGCTCGATCTGAGCTGGTTTTGCAGGAGCAACTGGATAGATGACCTGGGTGGCAAGCATCTTTCCTGTCTCATCGACAACGGCTAGTTTAGCACCGGTCCGAAAGGCTGGGTCAAATCCAAGGACCACGCGCCCTTTTAATGGAGGAATGAGCAATAGATTCCGTAGATTTTCAGAGAACAATTGAATGGCTCCGTCTTCTGCCACCTCCGTCAACTCTGTCCGAATCCGACGTTCAATCGCAGGAACGATTTTTTTCTTAACCGCTTGTTGAATAACCTCATCCACATAGGCATTTTTGGTTTTAAAACGAGCCTCAAAAATACGAATGATCCGATCCAAATGGTGCTCGAATCCGACTTTGAGAACGCCCAATTTTTCCCCACGATTGAGAGCTAGAGTCCGGTAGCCTTGCATATTCTTGATCTTTTCAGAAAAATCATAGTAGATTTCAAAGGTTCTCTTAGGATCTAAACTTTCATCCTTCAAGGTTGATGTCATGAGGGAATGCCCATGAATTTCTTGATAGGTGAGGGCCCGTAATTGAGTATCCTCTGAAATAGCTTCTACCAGAATATCCACTGCACCAGCCAAAGCCGCTGTTTCAGTTGGGAAGGCCTCACAGGTAAATTTCTGAGCCTCTGCTTCCAAGTCTGGACTATTTTGCAAAATAAGACGTGCCAAGGGGAAAAGTCCTGCTTCTCGAGCAATCGTCGCCTTGGTCCGTCGTTTTTCCTTATAAGGGAGATAAAGTTCTTCGACATCCGCTAATTTTTCAGCAGCTTCAATAGCCTGCTTGAGCTCCTCTGTCAGTTTGCCTTGTTCCTCAATCTTAGCAAGGACGGTTTCCTTTCGTTCGGCTAGAGCCGTTAAGGATTTGTCCCGGTCAATAATGGCCTTGATCGCTACTTCATCTAAATTTCCCGTCATATCTTTTCGATAGCGGGCAATAAAAGGAATGGTTGAGCCTTCTGCGGTCAGACTCAATACAGTATCGATTTGTTTTAAGCTAACACCCAATTCCTGGGCTATTTTTTCATATTTATCCATAGCTTCTATTATAGCATATTTTGCTACCATCAAGGGGTGAGATCGCCTGTTCTAGTCTCTGTTTCAGGGATTTTTCTTAGAATAATTTTGACCCTCATGTTCTTTCCTTTTATGCTCCATTTCCCCCTTGCTCTTTCCTTTTTGTTATAATGAAAGAAAATAAAAAGGAGGCCCAACAATGGCTATTAAATTCTCAAAAACAGATGATCTTGATAAAATGTTTGAAAACTTTGCAAGTTTTCCAGATGTAGAAAAAACAGTCGAATTCCCCGAAGAAAAAAAGAAGGCAGAAACTGCTACAACTAAAGAAACAAAGAAGGTTAAGTAATGACATTCTTTCAACACCTTCCCTCTAGCGTCTTGCAGGCTGGGGCTATTTTTCTCTCGATTATTATCGAGGCCCTTCCGTTTGTCCTAATCGGAAGTATCATTTCAGGGATTATTGAGGTCTATATCACACCCGAAAGGGTCTACCGCTTTCTTCCCAAAAATAAATTTGGGCGGATCTTCTTTGGGACTTTTATCGGCTTTATCTTTCCTTCCTGTGAATGTGGGATTGTTCCCATTATCAATCGCTTTCTAGAAAAGAAAGTTCCAAGTTATACTGCTGTTCCCTTTCTGGTGACAGCACCTGTCATCAATCCTATCGTTCTCTTTGCGACCTACTCAGCCTTTGGGAATTCTGTCAAGATGGCCCTCTACCGCGCCCTTGGTTCCCTACTGGTCGCAACGGTACTAGGGATCTTTCTTGGTTTTATTCAGACAGATTCGATCCAAAAAGAACATCGTAAGGCTGTACATGAACATGATTTTAGGGACTTGAGCAAAGGTCAAAAGCTCTTCCAAGTCTTGGTACAAGCCATTGATGAAATCTTTGATACGGGACGTTACCTGGTATTTGGTTGCCTCTTTGCCAGCCTCGTCCAAGTCTATGTCCCAACACGGATCCTCACTTCGATCAGTGCGACACCGGTTATTGCTATTCTCCTTCTCATGGTCTTGTCCTTTCTCCTCTCACTTTGTAGCGAGGCGGACGCCTTCGTTGGATCCTCTCTTCTAACAAGTTTTGGAGTAGCGCCGGTTCTTGCCTTTTTGGTGATTGGGCCTATGCTTGATGTCAAAAATCTCCTCATGATGAAAAATTATCTCAAGGCCCGTTTTATCTGGCAATTTATCGGAATTGTGAGTGGAGTTGTGCTCCTTTATGCTTGGTTTGTGGGGGTAGTGCTATGATTCGTTTCTTGATATTAGCTGGCTATTTTGAGCTCACCATGTACCTGCAATTATCTGGTAAGCTCAATCAATACATCAACTTACACTATTCTTACTTGGCTTATATTTCCATGTTCTTGTCCTTTGTTTTAGCTCTTGTGCAGCTGATCATCTGGGTCAAGCAGATGAAGATCCACAGTCATCTCTCTGGCTTCTGGGCAAAAGTGGCGAGTATTTTCTTGCTCTGTATTCCTTTGTTTGTCGGGCTATTTTTCCCTACAGTGACACTGGATTCCCAAACAGTCTCTGCAAAAGGTTATCACTTCCCGGTTGCGGCTGGATCTTCCAAGGAAATCCAGCAGGACGAAGGGACAACAACCCAGTATCTCAAACCAGATACTAGTAGCTATTTTACCAAATCTGCCTATGAGTCAGAAATGAAGCAGGCGGCAAAGAAATATGTTGATAAAAAAGTGATCCAGGTGACCACTGAGAATTATATGGAAGTCATGGAAGTTATTTATGATTATCCTGACCAATTTGCAGGAAAGACGATCGAGCTGACCGGCTTTGTATACAATGACCCCAATAACAAGGATAGCCAATTTCTCTTTCGCTTTGGGATCATCCACTGTATCGCAGATTCTGGCGTCTACGGTCTCTTAACGACGGGTGCTCCGCAGCATTTCGAAAACAATACTTGGATCCACGCTAAAGGAACCTTGTCCATTGAATACCACAAACAGCTCAAGCAAAGCTTGCCTGTCCTCCACATTACGGATTGTCAAACCATTACACAACCAGATAATCCTTATGTCTACCGCGTATTCTGATGGAGTCACCAAGTTTCTTCGGTAATCGATCCAAACAGCTTATAGCAATTGAAGCTAGAATCCACATTGGTTCTAGCTTTTACTATGCTTTCCTCTCAAATCCTCTAATCCAAGCGGAAAATATTCGGAACAACGATTCCATCAAAGAAATCTTGTAGATTTTATGGTAAAATATGGTTAATAAAATAGGAAATAGGTACTTAAATGTCTTCAAAAGTTATTGTAACCATTTTCGGGGCTAGTGGAGATTTAGCCAAGCGCAAACTCTACCCATCCCTTTTTAGACTCTATAAATCAGGAAATCTATCTGAAAACTTTGCGGTTATCGGAACAGCCCGCAGACCATGGAGCAAGGAATACTTTGAATCAGTCGTGGTAGAATCCATCACAGATCTGGCAGATAGCCCTCAACAAGCTCAAGAATTCGCTAGCCATTTCTACTACCAAAGCCACGATGTCAATGATACCGAACATTATATCGCTCTGCGTGAATTGCAAAATAGCTTGGATGAAAAATACCAAACGGAACACAACAAGGTCTTCTTCTTGTCCATGGCTCCTCAATTTTTTGGAACCATTGCCAAACACCTTAAATCAGAAGGCATTGTGGATGGACAAGGCTTTGAGCGCTTGATCGTTGAAAAACCTTTCGGTACAGACCTGGAAACAGCTAGTCAGCTCAACAAGGAATTGGAAGAAACCTTTGATGAAGAACAAATCTTCCGGATCGACCATTACCTTGGAAAAGAAATGATCCAAAATATCTTTGCCATTCGTTTTGGAAATCTTATTTTTGATAATCTTTGGAACCGAGACTTTATTGACAATATCCAAATTACCTTTGCTGAACGCTTAGGAGTTGAAGAACGCGGTGGCTACTATGATCACTCGGGGGCCCTTCGAGATATGGTGCAAAACCATACCCTTCAGCTTTTGTCATTGCTTGCCATGGATAAACCAGCTACCTTTACTAAGGATGCGATTCGGGCAGAGAAGATTAAAGTTTTTGAGCAATTGCACAACCCAACAGAGGACGAACTAAAGAAATTCTTTATCCGTGGTCAATACCATTCAGGTACGATCGAAGGGAAAAAAGATATCTCTTATCGCAGCGAGCCCAATGTCGACCCTGAGTCTACTACAGAGACCTATGCTTCTGGGGCGTTCTTTGTTGATAGCGATCGCTTCCGCGGTGTGCCTTTCTTCTTCCGTACCGGAAAACGCTTGACCCAAAAAGGAACCATGGTCAATGTGGTCTTCAAGCAAACTGACTCCATCTTTGGACATAGCTTGCAACCAAATGTTTTGACCATTTATATCCAACCAAATGAAGGTTTCTCATTGAGCATCAACGGAAAAGAGGTCGGAGAAACATTCAGTATCGCACCGATTTCCTTTGATTACGAAACAGATGCGACCGCAACTGGGGCTTCACCAGAGCCTTATGAAAAATTAATTTTCGACGTTTTGAACAATGACTCAACCAATTACAGCCACTGGCACGAAGTCCGTGCTTCATGGCAATTGATTGATCGGATTGAAAAACTATGGGCCGAAAATGGAGCACCGCTCTATGAATATAAGTCTGGATCCATGGGACCAACTGCATCCGATGATCTCCTTGCAGAATACGGAGCCGAATGGGTTTGGAAACCTGAACCTAAGAATTAAGGAAAGCTACCCTCGGGTGGTTTTTTTGACAGCACAAGGAAACAAAAAGACAAATTGTTCTTCCAACAATTTGTCTTTTTCTATTCGACTCTTAAATCAAGCCTTCCAAGAGGCCCCTCATAAAGTTTTCTGAATGGAATGGTCCAATGTCATCAATCTTTTCTCCGAATCCAATCAACTTCACTGGAATGTCCAACTCTTCACGAATGGCAAGAACAACCCCACCTCGAGCTGTTCCATCGATCTTGGTCAAGACAATTCCTGTCACAGGTGTAATTTTTGAAAATTCTTTGGCTTGCACCAAGGCATTTTGACCAGTCGATGCATCGAGGGCCAGCAAGGTTTCATGCGGCGCATCAGGCACCACTCGCTTGATAATCCGGCCGATTTTTTCAAGCTCCGCCATGAGGTTGTCCTTGTTTTGCAGACGACCAGCTGTATCAATCATCAGAACATCAATGTTTTCAGCGATCGCACGTTCCATTCCATCAAAGACGACGCTAGCAGGATCTGATTTTTCAGGACCTGTTACAACTGGAACATCTACACGGCGTCCCCATTCTGCCAGTTGAGCCACTGCTCCTGCACGGAAAGTATCTGCTGCAACCAACATGACTTTCTTGCCTTCTTGTTTGTAGCGGTGGGCTAATTTCCCAATAGATGTGGTTTTACCAACTCCATTGACCCCAACAAAGAGCATGACCGTAAGACCATCTTGAAAACGAATGGCTTCATTAAATTGGCCATCCTTTTCATACAAGTCCACCAATTTTTCGATGATCACGCGCTTGAGAGCATCTGGTTTTTTGGCATTTTCCAAACGGGCTTCATAGCGCAACTCTTCGGTTAAATTAGAGGCCACTTGAACCCCAACGTCACTCATGATCAAGAGTTCTTCCAATTCTTCAAAGAATTCTTCATCAACTGAACGGAAATTGGCAAAAAAGGCATTGAGGCGCGCTCCAAATCCAGTCCGCGTCTTTTTCAAGCTACGATCGTATTTTTCCTGAATGGTTTCTTGCTCTGGCTCAACCTCGTCTGGAATTGGCTCCTCTGCCTCTTCAACAGTTCTTTCCTCAACGGTTGATGCAGCTTCTCCTTGAGGAAGTCTGGACTCGGCTTCTGCCACTTCTGAAGTTTCCTCCACTTGAGCGATCGCTTCTGATACTTCAGGTTCTGAAACCTCATCCTGAGCTTCTACTAGTTCTGGAACCTCCTCTTCTGTCGTGCTCTCTTCTACTAGCTCAGCGTCAGATGATGGAGAGGCAATTGGTGACTCTTCTTCCATTTCTGAACCGTTAGCCCCATCAGCTTCCTCACCATCTTCAGTTTCTTCCGCTTCAATTTTCACTTCTTCAAGAGGCTCAGTCTCCGTGTCATCAGCTAGTGGTGAAACTTCTTGAGGAATTGCTTCTGTTTGAGCAGGTTCAAAGGCAACTGGAGGCTCCTCTACTGGTTCTTGATCTTCAGGAGTCTCTGAAGTCACGATTTCTTCAACAAGAGGTTCCTCTGCCGGCTCTTCTTGAGCAACGGTTGAAATAGGTTGATGAGTGGCTGCAATTCGCGCTTTGAGCTCTTGGTAATAAGCCTCCATATCAGCGATTTTTTGCTCTTCCTTGTCATTTAAGGTAGCCGCCGGCTCCTCTTTGACAGTTTCTTCAACCTCAGTACTTTCCGTCACTTCTTCCGAAGACGGAAGCACTTTTTCAGTTTCTTCTTTTTTTCCAAATAAACGATCAAATAATCCCATTTATTCACTCTCCTTTAGCACATAATTTTCAATCGCCCATGCGACAGCATCTTGGTCATTGGTCACAGGGGCCACAAGCGCTGCAACTTCCTTCACTGCTGGAATCGCATTGCCCATGGCAACCCCTAGTCCAGCCCACTGGATCATAGACAGGTCATTGGCTTCATCTCCACAGGCCATGACTTGATCTGCCTTAAGGCCCAAAATAGCTGCCAGTGCCTCTAAACCTGTCGCCTTGTGAACATTTTTAGGGCACCATTCCAGCAACATTTCCCGAGATTTAAAAATTTCATAGTCTTGAAATAAGTCCGGCTTGATCTGCTTTATCGCTGCATCTAAAAAGTCTTGATCGACTGCTGTCACACACTTGTTGTAGGAAATCGTGGATGGCAGGTCTTTAAAATCAGTTTCAATAAAGTTCAGGTAGGGATTGTAAAGGGAATAGAGAGACTTTCGATCTGCATGAATCTCATAAACCGTTCCCTCACTGATAGCATCCAGCGGAAGGCCTAGACGGGCTGTTTCATCATGAATGGTTGCGACATCTTCTGGTGCCAAGACAACTTTTGAGAGAATCTCTCCATTATTTCGCTGCACTAAGCCACCATTGAAGGTAATCGTATACTCTTCTTTGAGGCCTGCTGTTCCCAATTCTTCCAAAAGAAAATCCATGGCTTTCAGGGGCCGACCAGTGGTTAGAACCACCTTGACACCTTGGGCCTGTGCAGCAGCGAGGGCTGCTCTATTGCGAGGGGAGATCTTTTTTTCTGAATTGAGAAGGGTCCCATCTAAATCCAGCGCAATCAAGGAAATCTTACTCATACAATTTCCTCCATGTAGCGTAGGACAGAACCAGTCGCATGGTGGCCGATGACTTTTTCAGCAATCGCTAAGATTTCAGGACGTGCATTTTCTGGCGCTACAGGATGGCCCACGACTTGCATCATATGGAGGTCATTTAAGTTATCCCCGAAAGCCATCACCTGATCCATCGAGATCCCTAGTTTATCCGCTAAGGCGGTAATGGCCACTCCCTTATCGACATAATCGAGGACAATATCAATCGATTCAAAACCTGTCGTCATCGCTTTGACACCGGGGATGTTCTCAGTGACCCATTGCTCACCTTCAAGTACTAGAGCTGCATCAAAGTTGGTGGTCAATTTGAAGATTTCATCCTGAATATCTGCTAGGTTTTGCACTTTTTGAATGTTTTCATTGTAGTGCTGACTCAAGGCCAGATAGTCGGGATCTACTGTTTCTAATACATAGCTCCCTTTTTTCCCAGTCAAAAGAAGCTTATTCGGGTCTGCATAAGGTGAAGATTTCAAAGCCTCAAAAACACCCAAATAAAAGTCTTTGGACATGGTCGCTTCGTAGAGATCTTCTCCATGAAATTCTACCACACTACCATTTTCAGCAATGAAAATCATCTGGTCCTCAAATCCTTTAAAGAGAGATTTGAGAGAAAGGAGGGCACGGCCACTCGCAGCAGCAAAATAAATGCCTTTTTCTTTGCAGCTTGCTAATACCTTGCGTAAAAGGTCTTGATCGTACTGATGTTGATCATTTAGAAAGGTTCCATCCATATCCGTAGCAATCAATTTAATATCATTATTCTTCATTTTCTAAGTCTTTCAATTTTACTGAGACGATTTTAGAAACCCCAGATTCCTGCATGGTCACCCCATAGATGGAATCTGCAGCCGACATAGTTCCCTTCCGGTGCGTCACGACAATAAATTGGCTTTCCTTATCAAAGCGGTTCAGATAATCCCCAAAGCGCTTAACATTAGCCTCATCTAGGGCAGCCTCTACCTCATCCAGAATGACAAATGGAATGGTCTTGACACGAATAATCGAGAACAAGAGGGCCAAGGCAGACAAGGCCTTTTCTCCACCACTCATGAGGTTTAAGGATTGGATCTTTTTACCAGGTGGCTGCACAGAAATCTCAACACCAGCTGTCAGAAGATCTGGCTCTGTCAGAATCAAATCAGCAGAACCCCCACCAAACATTTGACGGAAAGTGACTTTAAAGGATTCACGAATGGCTTCAAAAGTTGATTTAAAGCGTTCCTTGACCTCGTCATTCATGTCGTTGATGGTAGACAGAAGCATATTTTTCGCAGCCAAGACATCCTCACGCTGGCTGGAAAGGAAATCAAAGCGCCCCTTCACCTCGTCGTACTGCTCGATCGCATCCACATTGACTGGACCAAGTGCCTTAATATCTTTTTCGATGCTCTTGAGCTGGTTTTCAGCTGCTGCAAGATTTTCAACAGGTTTGGCCTGCTCTTTGGCTTGGTCAAAGCTTTGCATGAATTCATCGGTAATTTGCGTTAAGATCTTGTTCAAACGATCCGCATGCTTTTCACGTGTCGCTTCAGCCTTGGCTTGTTGACGAATCCATTCTTCGTTTTTCTTGCGAGCTTGTTCCATCTGTTCTGCCACATCTTCGGCCTGTCCTTCCAAATCATCCAGCTCAAATCGTTTCCGAATGACCCCTTGTTCCAAGTCCGTTTTCTTGGCTTGTGCCTGCGTCAATTGGTTGTCTAGCTGCTCCACATCAACTGTCTGGACTTTGGCCTCGCCTTGTTCAATCAGCAATTGCAACTGATGCTCTTCTACTTCCAACTGGGAGATCGTCTCTTCCAAGCGACGAGCATCTGTTTGCTCGTAGCTTTGTTGGCTCAACCATTCCGTCTGTTGAAGTCGCAATTCTGCCAATTGCTCTTGCAAGTTTTGTACTTTTTGTTGCAGAACGTCTTTGTCCGACTTCATGGTTTCAATGTCGCGATTCAAATTTTCTTTTTGAAGCTCAATTTCTGCCAATTGCTCAATAAGGGACTCCAGCTCCTCTTGGAGAGACTGGGTCGCATCTGTTGCCAATTCTGACTTCAAAGCTTCTAAGAGTTCCTGAATTTCTTTCAGTTGCTCTTGGCTTTGTTGGTAGGCCAATTGGGCCCGCTGTTGCTCTAGACGCGCTTGCTCACCTTGGCTTTGAATAGAGGCCAGGTATTCTTGCGCCTGCTTGAGCAGATTGTCCTTGGTCTCGACCTCCTGCTCTGCTTCTCTCAAACGAGCATCCAGAGCTTGCATTTCCTGCTTCAAACTATCCAATTCTGGTTTGACAAAGACCGTATTTTGGGAACGATTGGCACCACCGGCATATGATCCTCCGGTCCGCAATTCAGTCCCATCCAAGGTCACCATCCGAACTTGATAGTTGACTTTACGGGCCGCCTCACGCGCATGCTCCGTCGTATCAAAGATGGCCGTTACGCCAAGCAGGTTTTGGAAAATCTGTTCAAAACGATGCTCATAGGTCACTAAGTCACTCGCAATTCCTAGAAATCCTGCACTGGCTTGAATCAATTCTAGATTCCGAGGGGATAGTTGACGAGCTTTGATCGTCGTGAGCGGAAGGAAAGTTGCCCGTCCCAAGCGATTGCGTTTCAAGAAATCGATCGCTCGCGTTGCAGCCTTTTCATCTTCGACAATGATCTGTTGGCTGCTAGCTCCCAGAGCAATTTCAAGCGCCGTCTGGTAGTCTTTTGAGAAACTCAAATTCTCACTAACAGCCCCACAGATGCCTCCTAACCGTTCTGCTTCTTGCAAAACGCTCTTGACTCCTGCATAGAAGTTACTATGGTTCTTCTGAATAGCTTCCAAGCTATTGATCCGCGCCCGCTTATTCTTGCTCTCATCCATCAAGTCAAACATGGCCGCTTGAGCCTCTTGGTAGGCAGCTTTGGCCTGCTCCACTTTTACCAATTGCTCTTGGTATTCTGCTAATAGGCCTTTGACCGTCGCTTGTGCCTGCTCCAACTCTTCTAATTGTCGGACTTCTTTTTCCTTGGCAGTTTCAAAGTTTGTTTGTGCTTTGGTCAAGTCCTCTTGACGATGGCTAGATTCTTGCAGGAGTGCTTGGATCCGGCTCTCAATGGCTGTCCGCTCATTCGATTTTTCAGCCTCCGTCTGCAAGAGCGCGACATACTGCTCGCGTAGATGCTCAATGACTTGTTCCGGATCTTCTTCGTAGTTGGCTAATTCTTTTTCCAACTCTTCTTGTTGCTGACGGTTCTCTGTCAGTCTTTGTTGAAGCACAGCTAGCGTCCCTTGTTTTTGAGCCAGCTCTTGTTTAGCTTCTTCCAGACGGGCCAAAACAGCATCCAGTCGCTCTAGATTTTCCTTGCGACTATGGGCTGCTTGACTCGATTGCAACTTAGCGACTTCGATTTGCTTTTCCAAATCGCTAATCAAACGAGTGACCTCTAGCAAGCTCGCCTGGTCCTCAGCTAGACTTGCATCCAACTGATGGCGGGCTTTCTTAATGCGGAGGTTATCTTCTTCTAAAATCTGACGACGTTGGTAATAAGAGGCCAACTGTTCTTGAATGGCTTTTTCCTCTTGATCAGCCTTCTCGTAAAGCTCTTTTGTCAAATCGACTTGAGCAACTAAAACATCCAGCAAGAGAATCTGCCGTTCTTGGTCTAATTCCAAGAAACGGCGAGCGACAGTCGCTTGCTTTTCAAGAGGTTGGATCTGTCCTTCTAATTCATAGAGGATGTCCTCCAGACGGTCCAAATTCTCCTGGGTTTGGTTGAGTTTGGTCTCGGTTTCCTTACGCCGCGTCTTAAATTTCAAGACACCAGCAGCTTCTTCAAAGATTGCCCGGCGTTCTTCCGGTTTGGAGTTAAAGATCTCCTCTACCCGTCCTTGGGAGATAATAGAGAAAGAATCACGTCCCAATCCCGTATCCATGAACAAATCATGCACATCTCTGAGACGTACTTTCTTGCCGTCGATCTTGTACTCGCTGTCTCCTGAACGATAAATATGGCGTTCGACACGAATTTCTTTCCCTGCCTGTTGGATAAAACCATCCTGGTTATCTAAGACAACTGTGACACAGGCATAATTCAGCGGTTTACGCGATTCTGTCCCTGCAAAGATGACATCGGGCATCTTGCCCCCACGTAGACTCTTGACACTGGATTCCCCCAGGGCCCAGCGCAAGCTCTCCGTGATATTTGATTTTCCAGATCCATTAGGCCCTACAACAGCAGTGACTCCTTTGTCAAACACGACTTTTGTCTTATCCGCAAAGGATTTAAACCCTTGGATTTCAATCTCTTTTAGATACATGGCCCATCATTCCTCGTTTCAACTGCATTGCGGGCTGCTTCCTGCTCCGCTAACTTCTTGGAACGACCATGACCACGTCCCATCGTTTGACCGTTCACGAACACTTCTACTTCAAACTCTTTGGCATGAGCTGGGCCGGACTCGCTAACCACTTGGTATTGGATCTCCACATCTCCGTGAACCTGTAACAGTTCTTGCAAGCGGGTCTTGTAGTCAATGACTTGAGAAAATTGACCCGTTTCAACCTTTGGAATCATGACCTGATAGATAAAGCGTTTGACTGCTTCCACTCCTTGATCCAGTAAAAGAGCACCTAAAAAGGCTTCAAATAAATCGCCAAGAATCGTATCGCGGTCCCGACCACCAGATTTTTCTTCGCCCTTGCCCAGTTTGATGAAATGGTCAAATTGGCAATCCCGAGAAAAGCCAGCCAAACTCTCTTCACGGACAATCATAGAACGGAATTTGGACAAATCTCCCTCCGGTCTGTTGGGGTGTTCCTTATACAAATATTCGGAAATAACTAATTGAAGAACAGCGTCTCCTAAAAATTCCAAACGTTCGTTATGTGAAATTTTTAAGAGGCGGTGCTCATTGGCATAAGAGGTGTGCGTAAAAGCTGTATCTAATAAACTGCTATCTGAAAAAACGATCTGAAACCGTTCCGATAACAGGGCTTGTAATTTCTCCATGGGAAGCCTACTTTCTAATAAATTCATACTCTTAAGTATACCAAAATTTTAATACGATTACCATTAGATATCCATTAGATACGGTTAGTTGATTCACTATGTTTTAGGTGTGTTTGGATATCGCTCAAATAAGTTGAATACCACGTTTTGTAAATTTACTCCATGAATTTTAACTTTCTTCAACTGGCGCATTTCTATATCTTACCAACTTAACCCCCATTCCTTATAGTAGGTTTTATTTCTTAACCTCCTTATTTTTTACCCCTTTCTGATATAATAGTCACAGAAAGGAGGGCTTTATATGCCTTTTACTGAACTTGAAGTCCAAACTTGGACATTGTATACAACTGTGGTTATTGCTCTAGTGGGGTTCTTTTTTAACATTGTATCCCTTCATCGTACAAAGCGAGCCGAGGAAGATATGGCTAGGCCATATGTAAATGTCTTTGTCGATTTATTTGAAATAAAGGACCGACAAAGAGTTTATGTTATTAAAAATTTCGGAAAGACACCTGCCTACATTACCGACATAACTGTCCATGGGAATCTAGGTATCTATAATCAGCATAATTTTAAATCTCTTGTAGGAAATATGATTGCTCCTGGTCAAAAATTCACTTCTAATATTGAAGATGATTTTAAAGGATCATCGAAAATCACGATTTCATACAGAGATAACAATAGGAAAGTATACCAAGATACTTTTACACTGGATACAAATATAGGTTTGACTATGTCATACACTTTAAATGAATCTAACAAAACAGATGAGATTCCAAGTACTATAAGACAATCTACAATGGCGCTGTTACGTGCGTTTCGCTAATTTTAGTTCCATTGTCATAATGAACTACAGTTCAAACATCTCCACTTGTTTTAATATTGATATGTACTTTTTCATCGTCAAGCGTGTTGGCGATGATTTTATTTTTTGCGTCGATAGCATCATTAATATTATTTGCATAAATTTCATATACAATATCAACATTTGCATTAGCCATGTAATTTTCACCTCCTATCTAAATTCGTCCAAGCTGACCTCTAGTGCATCAGCTAATTTGCACATATTCGTCCAAGACATCTCTTTCAATTTTCCAGCCTTTAAGTTAGAAAAATTCGATTGAGAAATACCTGACTTTTTAGCTAGTCGATACACCGACCAGCCCCTTGATTTTAATTGTTGTTCAATCTTTTCCTACATTTTAAACACTATATGTTGTGTATGCGCAACATATTTAATCCTTTTTATCACTATATATTGAAAAATAAAAGCTTTTACATTATAATGTATCTTGGCTAAGGCCTCTCACAGTTTTAGTCAAGATTTCAATGGAAAGGAGAAACACTATGTCAAAATTACGACCTAGACCTCAAAAGAATTATCCTAACTATAACTGGGATGATTTAGATCGCACCATTCAAACAATTCTAAGCGATCCATTATATAAGGTTTGTCACATAGATCCATCGCTTTATGCAATTCCTAAAGATGAAATTATTTCCGAGTGCATAAGTGCAGGTTATACAGTTGAAGAATGTGAAGATGGAATTCTGAATATTTCGTGACTTGCCAAATTGGCTGCTTTTACTTCAAGAGCGCTAATTCTTGTTAGTAAGTCTATCGACACCTCGATAGGCTTTTTTCTTTTTCCGCTATACGGATATCGTTTAGGTTTCATTCTTTCACCTTCTTATTATTTAATTCCCTATCGTTATTTGGTATAATAAACTAAAAACGATTGGGGTTAGTATTTATGTCTGATAAAGTTTGTTTCATTATAAGCGCAATTGGGGAATCTGGTACTCCCACAAGAGAACGGGCTGACAAAGTATATAAATACCTTATTGCTCCAGTTTGCGAAGATTTAGGTTATAAACCGATTCGCGTTGACCATGTCAATGCAGTAGACAATATCAATGAAACGATTATAAACTACCTAAAAACTGCTCATATGGTTGTTGCGGATATGACAGAACACAATCCAAATGCATTTTACGAACTAGGTTTTAGACAAGCGCTAGAGCTTCCGCTTGTACCGATCATAGAATCTGGTGGAAAACTTCCTTTTGATGTCATCACGACCCGTACTACTTTTTATGATACAGATGTGTCAAGAATCGAAGAATCAAAAGTTGACCTCAAATCTAAAATGCAAAGTTTTGAAAACTTTAAAATGCCTATTAACCGTCTTGACAAAGCTACAACTCTCGAATCTATTGATAAAAAGTTAAATCAAAAGTTAGATAAAATTTTATCATTGCTAGAACGTTCAGATTACAATCTGATCACATCTAATACTTTACGTTTTCGAGATTCTGATTATAAAGAAAATGGTCTTATTTTATCGAGCATTAAGGGTCTTGATCTTTTGCATCAAGAACACCACGAAGATAAAAATAGCTAGATCTTGTTGACGTTGTAATTCAATGATTTCTTCAAACCTTTTATTAATTAGTGTAACAGTCCTCAACACTTCATTGATGGCTGTTTTTTCTACTTCATTTGCCATTTTTTCTACACCTCTTTTTCAATTTTTGATTCAAGCGCTCGCAGTTCAATTTCGTGAGCAACGTTGGCCATTAATTTCATGCATTTGGTTTTTTCCTTCACTGTAAGTTTCAGATACCAAAAAAGAAGCACGAACGCACTTCTTTTCCTAGTTCTAGGGCCTGAATTCTCTATTTTTACTCAGGATGTTCTTCTGTTGGTTTTTCAGGCTTATTGGGAATCACTTTTAAGAGATAAAAGGTGATAAAAATCGTCAAAGCTCCTAAAGCAAGCTTCACCCAAATAATCGGGGCCAGATAGATGGAAATGCCCATCAGAATGTAGATCTGAAGAAGGATCCATTTCTTCCGTTCTTTGGCAATCGATTTGGTCTCTCGGTAATCCGCTACATAGGTTTGATAAAGCTTGGTTTGGTAAAGCCAAGTTTCAAAGCGTTTGGAACTTTTAGCAAAGCAAGCCATGGACAGCAATAAAAAGGGGGTTGTCGGTAAAATTGGCAATGGAATCCCAATAATTCCTAGTCCCAATGATATAAAACCAATCGTAAGATAAACAAGGCGCATTTACTTCTCCTTTGTATGTTTCTTGTTTCATAATCACTCTACAGTGTTCACATCTGACATTAGAAGCTTCATCTTAGATGGATCTGACATTCCATCCACAATATTCTGTTGTTCCTCATTTAATGGCAATAATATTATAGTTGCTGTATGAGAAGGTAATTCCCCACTATCCTTGATAAAATAGCTAACCTTTTGATTCTCAAAAATAGCCTTTCCATCATAAGACCAGGTAATTGAAAAGTTCAAATCTTTCTTGATATCTACATCTGTCTTATTGACCAGCATGAGTGCCGCCCTGCCATCTGAAACAGCCCCGGTAAAATAGATCGCCATATTCCCCTCGCTACCAACTTCAGGATGTTCTTTAACCAATTTCTTCCCTAACTCAATAAGATCAGACGTCTTTCCTTCATTTTGAGGGGCCACCACAAATTTCAATTCTTTTTCTTTTTTAGAAGACTCTGATACTTTTGTTTCCTTCGCCGTTTGAGTGGAGGTTGACTCTTTCGTATCTTGCTTAGACTGACTACAAGCTGTTAAAGCAACTAAACTTGCCAGTAATAACATCATCTTTTTCATTTTTCATTTCTCCTCTTCTTTGATTGTACAAAACGTGACTCTCATTCAGAATTCGCTCTTTCTTATCATACACAAATTTAGGGCAAAGAGCAAATTCATCACTAAATGAAAGGATTTTAATCAGAAATCAAAAAACCACCCGCGGGTGGTTCTCTATCTTATATCTTCGTCAAAGGGGTCGCGGTATCTGGCGAGGTATCTAGCACCTCAAAATCATGGCCAACAGCTAGATCTGCTCGAGCCAGTTGATTCTCCATAGTCATATGGGCCAATTCTTTGATATTGTTCTCTTTTGACAAATGTCCCAGATAAATCTTCTTGGTGCGATTTCCCAAGGTTCGGATCATGGCATCCGCACCGTCTTCGTTAGAAAGGTGGCCTAGGTCTGACAAGATCCGCTGCTTTAAGCGCCAAGCGTAAGAACCTGCTCGAAGGATCTCTACATCATGGTTGGACTCAATCAGATAGCCATCCGCATCCGCGACGATACCTGCCAAGCGATCGCTCACATAGCCCGTATCCGTCAGCATGACGAAGCTCTTGCCATCCTTCATCAAGCGATAGAATTGAGGGGCTGCAGCATCGTGACTGACCCCAAAACTTTCGATATCGATATCGCCAAATGTCTTGGTCTTCCCCATTTCAAAGATGTGCTTTTGAGCATCATCAACTTTCCCTAGATACTTGGTGCCTTCCATAGCCTTCCAAGTTGCTTCATTAGCATATAGATCCATGCCATATTTCCGCGCTAAAACACCCACACCATGGATATGGTCTGAGTGTTCGTGCGTAATCAAAATGGCATCTAAGTCTTCTGGTTTGCGATCAATTTCAGCCAATAGTCCCGTAATCTTTTTCCCTGATAGCCCTGCATCAATAAGCAGTTTTTTCTTTGGCGTCTCAAGGTAGAAAGAATTCCCACTAGAACCTGAAGCTAAAATACTATACTTAAATCCCTCTTCTGTCATTGACTCCTTATTCTTCCTCTTCTGTATCCCAGTCGTCTTTAATAGCGTCTTTGTCGTACGGCAAGACAATGGTAAAGGTAGATCCCTTGCCATATTCACTCTTGGCCCAAATAAAGCCTTTGTGTTGCTTCACGATCTCCTTAGCAATGGCTAAGCCTAGACCAGTCCCACCTTGGGCCCGGCTACGCGCCTTATCCACTCGGTAAAAGCGATCAAAAATGCGTGGCAAGTCTTTCTTTGGAATCCCCAAGCCCTCATCTGAGATGGAGATAATCAACTGGGCATCTGTCGTTTTCATCCCTACCTTGATCTTTCCACCATCAGGTGAGTACTTGATGGCATTGTTCAAGATATTGTCGATTACCTGGGTCATTTTATCCGTATCAATTTCAACCCAGATCGGGGTGATTGGGTATTCCCGGATCAGTTCATACTTCTTGGTATCTTCTTGCGCTTGACTCTTGATCTTATCAAACCGGTTCAAAATAAAGGTGATAAAGGCCGTAAAGTTGGTCAACTCGATGTCCAACTGACTGGTTTCATTATCGATTCGTGACAAGCTCAATAGATCTGTGACCATGCGCATCATGCGATTGGTTTCATTGAGTGAAACTTTGACAAAATCTGGTGCTACCGGCTCTGACAAAGCGCCATCGTCCAGGGCTTCCAGATAGGATTTCACACTGGTCAAGGGAGTCCGCAATTCATGGCTCACATTAGAGACAAAGAGACGACGTTCCCGCTCTTCCTTGTCCTGCTCTGTCGTATCGTGCAAGACAGCTACCAGACCAGAGATAAAACCTGACTCACGACGAATCAAGGCAAAGCGCACACGAAGGCTGAGGTACTCCCCGTTTTCATCCTGGGAATCGATGGTTAACTCTGGTACTTCAGTAATCAAGCTTCGCAGATCATAGTCATCTCCAAGCGAAAGCAAATCCAGAATACTGGTATTGAGCACCTCATCTGGATTAACATTCAATTGCTTGGCTGCCATTTCATTGACCATGATGATCTGACCGCGTCTATTGGTCGCAAGCACCCCATCTGTCATGTAAGAAAGGATACTGGTCAAACGCTTGGTTTCTTGTTCCAAGTTTTCATGCGTCAGGCGAATAACCTCCGACAGATCATTGATACTATTGGTCATATCCGTCAGTTCTGGACTTCCTTGCATGTCGACCACTTCGGAATAGTCCCCTGCAATCAGATCCTTAATTTTGGCGTTTAATTGTCTGAGCTTGATATTGTCCCTACGGTTTTCTAGCAAAAGCAAGGCTACCACAATGATAAACCCAACCGTAATCAGAACAAAGACAAAGTTCGACGACATTACAAATTGTTTTAGTTGATCAATCATTGTTTCTCATATAATATCCGACACCACGGCGGGTCAAGATATATTCTGGACGTCCTGGTGTGTCCTCGATTTTTTCACGCAAACGACGAACCGTCACGTCCACTGTCCGAACATCACCAAAGTAATCATAGCCCCACACCGTCTCAAGAAGGTGTTCACGGGTCATCACTTGACCGACATGGGTCGCAAGGTGATAGAGCAATTCAAACTCACGATGGGTCAAGTCCAATTCTTTGTTGCCTTTTTGAACCAAGAAGGCATCTGGAAGAATGTGAAGATCACCAATGACAATTTCCGTATCGGCCTCATTTTCAAGCTGAGGATCAGCCGCAAACTCCGAACGACGCAACAAGGCCTTCACACGCGCTTGCAATTCCCGATTAGAGAAGGGTTTGGTCACATAGTCATCCGCACCAATTTCAAGTCCGATAACCTTATCAAATTCTGTATCTTTGGCAGAAAGGACAATGATGGGCACATTGCTGGTCTTGCGAATGGTACGCGCCACTTCCAGACCATCAATCTCTGGCAACATCAAATCTAGAATAATAATATCCGGATTCTCAGCCGCAAAGACTTCCAAAGCTTCCCGGCCATCAAAGGCTGTCAAGACTTCATAGCCCTCTTTTGCCATGTTAAATTTGATAATATCTGAAATTGGTTTTTCATCATCAACTACTAATATTTTTTTCATCTTACATACCTGTTTCTAATGCTTCTTTTCCTAATCAATCTCTATCTTCTTATTATATCAAACTTATGAAGAAATGTGGAGACTCAATTGCTGGACTTTCCAATAAGAAAGGGTAAAAAAGACCGAGAAGTTAAAATCTCAGTCTCAGAAAAAACGAATGATATGTAGAAGATAAAATCACTTGAGTGATTCTAAAAAAAGTTAATTTCCTACTTGCTATAGCTAATAAATCATATTTAGAAAACTTTCCGTCGTGAGAAAAGTGAGAGTGGGACAGAAATCATAGCCTCTTAATTGTTTTTGGATTGTCGAGCAAGACGCAGTGGTTGAGTGAGCTCTACTACGCTGATTTCATCAGCTTTTACAGCCCTACTCAACTGTGCGGAGGTGGGACGACGAAATCGAATTCTAACGAATTACCGATTTCTGTCCCACTCTCACTCGGGAGTTTTGGAACTTCATAGAAGTTCGCTGACGTTCTTACTCACCTAAGGGAAGGTTTTTTAGATTGTTTTATCCTTAATCTTTTTATTTTTTCATTATTTCTCAACACGTGATTTGTTGGCGATATCTGCTAGGATTGCTGCTACAAACTCATACTGTTTAAACATTAAAACGGTATCTACTTTCAGAGGAGATATCGTTTTTCTTCTTCAGATAAGGAGACAAAAATTTCTTCCTTTCTCTATCTTTTAAATGAATTGATTTCTTCAGAGAAAGAATGTAAAATTTTTGATATAATATGCAGGATGGACTGATGGATATTTAAAAGATAATGTTCAAAAGAATCACAGGTAAGAATTAAAAACATGTCAGTTTGGACAGAAGTCTCTCTACCATCATCCATGCAGAAACAAGATTATATGAAATAAAAGGAGTAACCAATGTCCGGAAACTATTCAACACGTGAATTCCGCGAGAAACTATATGATGACCTTCATGTTCGATTAAGAGATACAGTGATTTTGATGTGTTCGATTTTTATTGCCTCTATAGGTCTAAATATGAATTCAACAGCTGTCATTATTGGAGCCATGCTGATTTCCCCTCTTATGACACCGATTATTGGACTGGGGTTTGGTTTAGCTATTTTTGATACGCGTTTAATCAAGCAATCTCTAGGGGTTTTATTTACTCAAGTATTGGTCAGTTTGTTTGTCTCGACTCTATATTTCTGGATTTCTCCCTTATCTTATGCAAGTAGCGAATTGATTGCACGAACCTCTCCAACCATTTGGGATGTTCTCATTGCTATTGCGGGTGGGATAGCAGGTGTCATTGGTTCAAGAAAAAAAGAAGCAAACAATATCGTGCCAGGAGTAGCCATTGCAACAGCTCTGATGCCACCTATCTGCACTGCAGGCTATGGTTTAGCTAATGGAAATGTACGATTTTTATTTGGGGCTCTCTATCTTTTCTTGATCAACTGTGTCTTTATCATGCTAATCAATATTGTTGGAACAAGAATTATGATGAGACAATCTCCCTTAAGTTCATTTAAAGAGCTAAGCATGAAAATGAGAATTGGGTTGATCTCCTTGATTGTATTATTGGTTCTTCCAGCCAGCTATTCAGCAGTCACTCTGACGATGGATCAAGCACGAAAAGAAGGGATCAAACAGTTTGTAGGAAAAGAGTTCGCCAATCATACGATCATTAATCAAGTCTACAAGTCAAGTAGCAATGAATTGGTCTTGACAGTTGTTGGAGATCCGATTTCAGAAGAAGAATTAGAAACCATTCGCCAAAAACAAGACTCTTACGGTATTCAATCTGTTCAATTGAAAGTCAATCAAGTCCATAATTCGACAAAATTAGATAGTGAGACGACCAAGGAATTTTACGAAAACATTGACAAGTATATCGATCAAAAACTCTCTGAAAAAGATTCACAAAACGATCTCGTAAAAGAAAATAAAGCAGACAAGGATTGAGGATAGTCAACTTATCTAACTCATGGAAGCAAATCTTAGGAGGATATCCTATATCCAAAAGTTAATGGATAGAAAGGATTGTTGATAAGGATACTATTTGTGGTGGTTTGACCAATCACTACTAGCTCAGGTTAAACAAAATATAAAAAGCAACAACTGAAAATGAACTGCACCCCAAAAGTTAGACAGAAAAAATCTAACTTTTGGGGTGTTTTTATTATGA
>NZ_JVEE01000029.1:5003-14913 GCF_001073155.1 Streptococcus parasanguinis | reverse complement strand
ATGATCAGCTAGACTCCGTCTGCTGATCTTTTTTCTGTCTTTCCTTGCAGGCCTCTCTGGACCTCTTAAAGGTTAAATTTGTCTCATTATATCGCGCTCCTTCTCGCTTGTCAAGTAAAATCAGTAACTCAAGAAACTTTACGGGGTTCAAAATCTTCTGGGATCGGTTTAATGTATTGCATGGCGATTCGGTTTTCAGGCTTGCGATCGACTAGATAAAGAACCAGTAAAAAGAGCCATTCCAAAGGTTTCATCAGGTAATAGATCAGGTCCATAGCCCATTTCTTCTTGATATGTTTGGCAAAGGGATAGCCATAGCGGTCGTAATTGCGACGCAAGAAGCGATGGAATCGTGGCGTCTTTTCTTCTAACACCTGCTCAAAGGCATTGGCAATACAAAGCTGGCGATTGACAACGACTGGATGACCGTGGCGGATGCCCATCCGCTGGGGCTTGACAACATTTTCATGGCCACCAGCCGCAACCGTACAGAGATAATGCTCATCAATGATGAGATTCTGAGGAGGAATCTTTTGTGAGAAGGCCCAGTCAGCTGTATTTGTCCAGGCCTTGATCATGGAATCCGGCTGCTGCCCAAAGAGCATGAGAACGAGGACAACAAGGGCAAGAGTCGGAAGAGCGATGAGGACCGCTAGCCATGGCCAGTTACGTGATTTATTTAAGAGCTGATGGAGCCATTGAAGCAGACGATTCTCATAGCTTATCTCTGTTCGATCTTCCTGCCACTCCTTGATGCGAACCCATAAGAGATGGATGGAATAGATCAGTAAGAAAAAGGTGTGAAAACTTGCTACCTGCAGTTGATTATCAAAAACTAAGAGGAGAACCACTCCTCCTAGAATGCCACTGATGCAGAAGACATTTGCTAGTGGTGAGAGTGAATTCGCATCCCGGTAGGAATAGATAATCAAGGCAAGTAAAGTAAGAGCTGCCAGTGTGAAGAAGGTCGGATAGGCTCCAGACCATATCAGCGCATGTTTCTGAGAATTGATCAAGGGCTCATTCCATTCGTAAAAGGTCATATCCTTGACAATGAAAATAAAAATCGCTTCTAGAAAGCAGCCAAAGAGTCCAAACCAAAGAACAATTGTAGGCTGTTGTTTTTTCTTTTTGATAGGCTTAGGACTCGGTGATTCAATTGTGAATGCGTCATCTTCTCTTGCCTCTTCTCCTTCCTTTGGCCCTCTCTCTTCAAACAGATCCGGATCTTTGGGAGCTTCTTCCTCTGCTTCTTTGAACTGGATGCTGGACCACCGCCCAATCCCATAGATAATGACAAAAATATTGGGGACAAAGAGGGCTACGGTTAGACCGTAGGGCAAGAGCTTCATCGTAAAGGAAACAATCTCCCAAACACTAAATTGGATGAATGGATCCGATAGAGCATAGATCGACTGACTAATGACCAAATAGATGTAAAAGACCAATAGAATCAGTGCATTGGTCACAAAATTGATCTGCAACAGACCTGCTGTGAAATGGGTTTCCAATTCCTTATCCTTTTTCTTATACCAGGAAACTAGTTTTTTCATAAGATCTCCTCAATCAATTTTTTACCATTCTATCAATCAGATCTTATCTTAAGCAAGGCAAAACTGTATTTTCCCATCAAAATCAGTCCCCAGATGGAGATTTTGTTCCCAATTTTCTATTTTTTAAATATTTGATCTAGCCTACTTCCTATTACCTCCCTCAGCCTGCATTATACTCTGATACAGTCCTTGAAAGACCACATTTTACGGGAAAAACGCGCTTTTTTATGTTAAAATAAAAGCATGAGAATACAACAATTACAATACATTATCAAAATCGTCGAAACCGGCTCTATGAATGAGGCCGCTAAACAACTCTTCATCACGCAACCTAGCCTTTCCAATGCCGTCAAGGACTTGGAAAATGAGATGGGGATTGAAATCTTTATTCGGAATCCTAAAGGGATCACTTTGACCCGCGATGGGATGGAGTTCCTCTCTTATGCCCGCCAGGTGGTGGAGCAGATTGACCTCTTGTCCGAGCGTTATAAAAATCCTGTGGGTTCTCGTGAGCTTTTCAGCGTCTCTTCACAGCACTACGCCTTCGTGGTTGAGGCCTTCGTTTCACTATTGAAGAAAAGCGACATGGAAAAATACGAGCTCTTCCTACGGGAGACGCGGACTTGGGAGATCATCGATGACGTCAAGAATTTCCGAAGCGAAGTTGGAGTTCTCTTTTTGAATAGCTACAACCGGGATGTCCTCTCTAAGATGCTGGATGATAATCACCTGATTGCCACCCACCTCTTTACAGCGCAACCTCATATCTTTGTCAGCAAGACCAATCCTCTTGCCAAGAAAGAGATCGTCCACTTGTCTGATCTGGAAGATTTCCCATACCTTAGCTATGACCAAGGGACCCACAATTCCTTCTACTTCTCAGAAGAGATCCTCTCTCAAGAGCATCATAAGAAATCCATCGTCGTCAGTGACCGGGCGACCCTCTTTAATCTCTTGATTGGTCTGGATGGCTACACCATTGCGACCGGGATCCTCAACAGCAATCTCAACGGAAACAACATCGTCTCCATCCCCCTTGATATCGAAGACCCGATCGAGCTGGTCTACATTAAACATGAAAAAACAGCCCTCTCAAAAATGGGAGAGAAATTCATCGAGTACTTGCTTGAGGAAGTGAAGTTTGATAAATAAAAAATATCTGAGTGATCCATGTTCACTCAGATATTTTTTATTGTCTTAATTGTGAAAATACTTGGCCAATTTTCCCTTCAATAACCAGGTCTGCTTGCTTGTCTTGCGGGATACTGGTTTTATTGATGACAACCAGCTTCTTCCCTTGAAAATACTGAATCAAACTGGCTGCTGGGTAGACCACAAGGGAAGTTCCACCGATAATCAGGAGATCAGCCTCTTGGATGGCTTGGGCTGCTTGGCTAAAGACGTCCATATCGAGAGGTTCCTCGTAAAGAGTCACATCAGGTTTGACCACCTTGCCACAGTCCAGACAGTGTGGAACCGGGCCTTCTAAAGCTAGAAAGGACTCCAAATCATAAAATCGCTGGCAACCCGTACAGTAATTGCGGTCGGCACTGCCATGAAGCTTCAAAACTTTTTTAGAACCAGCCATTTCATGGAGACTATCAATATTTTGTGTCACCACCGCCTTGAGTTTACCGGTCTCTTCAAGCCACGCGAGATAGCGATGGGCAGCATTGGGCTTGGCATCTGGGTAGAGCAAGTACTTCTTGTAAAAGTCGAAAAAGTCCTCTGGATAGCGCTCAAACATGGTATGGGAGACCAATTGCTCAGCTGTCAAATGCCGACCCACCTGAACACTATAGACACCGTCTGAGCTTCGAAAATCTGGAATATTTGACTCCGTAGAAACTCCTGCCCCACCGAAAAACACGATCCGATGACTCTGATCAATCATCTCCTGTAGTTGAGCAATCTTATCCATCTACTTCTCCTTTAGTAGCTCTTCCATCACAGCATTGGCCTGATCAAAATAAAAATTAGTTTGATCATAATGGATGCCTGTGTAGCTTGCAAGGTCAATCAAATTCTTCATAAAATCCTGAGAAGAGAAACCCGTCGTCCAATGGAGCTCTTCCTCATCAAAGGGCTTGATCAAGTGGGCCAGGGGGTTGCGAACTGATTTTTCTAACTCCCGCAATTGCTGGGCCGCAACTTTGACGGTATCTGGCAAATCCAACTGCACAATCAACTCCGTCAAACTGGACGAATTGACCACACTTTCACTGTGAAATTGCTGCAGGATAGGGTTTTCTGACGCATGCAGGCTCTCAAACTTCCAACGGTCATAACTGGATTCTTTGGAGTTATGAATATAGTTGGTAATATCAGGAATTTTCAACTGAATCAATCGCATAAAGATCCGATAGATGGCTGGGCTGACGGCACGAACAAAGTCAATAATCTGCTCATTTCGCAACTTCGCCTCTAAGTCATAGAGGTAGTTAGCCAACTGCTCATCTTCTGGATCTTCATGCCAAAAAAGCTGAAAACCAGTCGCCTCTAGCAACTCGGTTCTCAACTTTTGATTCATGACGGGTTGGATATTAAGCTCACGACGCTCCGCCATTAACTGCAGTAAGCTCACCAACAAATCCGGTACTTCTTCCTGCTGCTTGATAGAGCGCAGAGCCCGGCTGTAGTGATAATTTTGGAGATCGTAGAGCCATTCATCATGAAAGAATTTTGCCATTAGTCTGCAATCAAAGTCTCAAGACCAACTTTCATCATGTCTGTGAAAGTATTTTGACGTTCTTCAGCAGTTGTGTCCTCATCAGGATTAACCAAACTGTCTGAAATAGTCATGATAGCAAGCGCATCCACATGGTGTTGAGCAGCAAGATAGTAAAGAGCTGCTGCTTCCATTTCTACAGCTTTCACACCCCATTTACCAAGCTCGATGTTCTTTTCACCATAGTTTGAATAGAAGACATCTGATGACAAGACATTGCCAACGTGAGTGGTCATACCAAGATCTTTGGCAATATGGTAAGCCTTGTCTAAAAGATCAAAGCTAGCAATTTGAGGGAAATCGTATTGAGGCCAGTCGTTGCGGATGATGTTTGAGTTGGTTGCAGCAGCTTGTGCCAAGACCAATTCACGAACATGGACATCCTCGTTCAAAGAACCAGCCGTTCCCACACGGATCAATTTCTTCACGCCGTAGTCGACAATCAACTCACGCGCATAGATAGAGATTGATGGCATCCCCATTCCAGTTCCCATGACAGATACACGGTGACCTTTATAAGTTCCTGTGTAACCAAACATGTTACGAACTTCGTTGAAGCAAACAGCGTCTTCAAGGAAATTCTCAGCAATAAATTTCGCACGAAGAGGATCCCCAGGAAGAAGAATTTTATCAGCAATTTCACCTTGCTTAGCAGCAATATGGATAGACATAGTTTATGATACAAAGAGCGACCAGAAAGCGACTGAAAATTAGGAATCTGACGAGAAATCCTGATTTCTCAGTCAGATTATCTATTTTCCGAGCTTTCCGCTCGTGTTCAAATTAGAACACATGCTCTACCTTTCTTTTTTATTTTTTAGAATAGGTGTTAAAGAGGCAAAGTGAAAATAGGAAACTGACGACGTATCGCAGATGCTAGACAGTTTATCTTTTTTACACAGTTCTCCGCCCGTATTCAGTTCAGCGAATACGGTTAACCCATCCTTTCTTTTTTATTTAATTTGTTAATGAGTCCAAAAACGCAAAGAGTTTGGCATTCATTTCTCGATAATCGTAAGCACGAATGGCTTCAGGTTTTTGAACAAAGGTCAATTTTTGACTTTGTTCTTCTATAACCTCTTCACCGTCAGCAGCAATCAAGAGATCGACTGCTTCTGGATCAAATTCCAAGTGGGCTTGGAAGGCATAGTGTTTAGGACTGAAGCGAATCATCTGACGTGGACACCCTTGACTAGTAGCAAGAACAACAGCATCTTTTGTCAATCCTGGCATATCACCATGCCAGTGGCCAGTTTCAAGAGTTTTTCCAAACTCACCGACATGTGGATCTGTGAGTCCTTCAGGCGTCAAGGTCACTGGATAAACCCCAATCTCACGTTCCGGACTGTGCTCATACTTCGCTCCATAGGCAACAGACAGGAGCTGGGCACCCAGACAGACCCCAACAATATAACGATCTGCCTTCATGGCTTTTTGAATCAGTTCAATCTCTGCCTGAGGATCGTAGTATGGAAAAGCTTCTCGATCTTCATCTGGCGATTGAGGTCCTCCCATGACGATCAAAAAGTCAATCTCATCCACTGACTCTGGTAAGGTTTCATTCTCATAGACTTTAGTCGTGGTCACTTGATGGCCACGCTCCTGTGCCCATTTTAGATAAGCGCCCGGCACTTCAAAGGTTTCATGCAGTACAAAATGTACCTTCATCATTTCTTCTCCCATCTCTTTCGAATCACGTATGACAGACCAGCCACAAGTACAAGCGGAATAGTCAAATTCCAAGTTTGGCCTGTAAATCCAAGGCTCAGGGCAATGGCTGTCAGAGGAGCTTCTAGGGTCGTCCCTAAAAAGACTGTCGCTCCTAGTAACATCCCTAGAGCAGGATCCAGATGAATCCCAAGGACTGTCAAAAGCAAGGTCACTAGGTAGCCAGAACCAATCCCAAGGGCAAATGATGGTGTCAAGGTACCCCCATAAGCACCATTGCGCAAGAGGAGGTAAACCATAAGCCCCTTCACTGCAAGAGTCAGTGGAAGATAAGGAATCGGCTGACTAGACAAGAGGGCTTGCGCTAGTACCTGGCCATTTCCCATAAAGATAGGGAAAAAGGCTACTAGGCTCCCCAGCGCTAGAAAGGCTAGAGGAAGAGCCCAAAGAATCGTCCCATCCTTCCGCCTTTTGTGACTAGCCCGCTTGGCGAGGAAAGCAAAGACCAGAGCCAAGGGAGTGACCAAGAAAGCAATCACAATAGCCTGTAAGAAGCTGCTAGCCGACCATGAGACTGCGGACAGGTGATAAACAGCCTCCTGACCAACGATGGACTGAGCAACCCAGGTGGCCAGATAAGTACTGGTCAAAACCAGTAGAAAATTCTGCCAACTGTAGGCGAGTCCTAAGGTCTCAAAGACGAACAAGCTACTGGCAAAGGGGACCTGATAGACCGCAGCTAAACCAGCTCCAGCACCACAGGCAATCAAGACTTTTCGCTCTTTGAGAGCTAGTGAGAATCCCTTCGCCAAGCGACCAGCTAGAAGAGCCCCGACCTCACGTGGGGCTCCTTCTTTTCCGACCGATGCGCCTGCTCCAACAATTGCCACCTGCATACCTGAATGAAGGAGGTGGGCTAAGGGCGCTGGTTCCCTGTCTCCAGCTAAGTCAATTTGCTGACGAATAGACAGGATCTGATAACGCCTTTGCAGGACATACCAGAAGCCAGCTGCCAAGCACCCAGTCACACACAAAACCAGAAATCTACGGAGACCTCCAACTTCTTGAAATTGCTGGAGCAAATCCGAACTAGCTTGGCCAAAGGCCAGCTCTTGCACCCCTTCTAGTAGATAATGACAGGCAATTCCGACCAGACCCGTCCCAATCCCTAATGATAAGGTGGCTAGAAGTAACCTCAGTCCGTAGGGTAGACTTTGGAGTCGTACTTTCATTGGATTAGAGTTCAGCAAGGATCGCTTTTAGCAATCCTTTGAAGTCACCTTTGACGCGCTCAGTCACTTCTACTACTTCTTCGTGGTTGAGCTCTTCTTGGAAACCAGCCGCAAAGTTGGTAATACATGAAATACCAAGAACCTTCAAGCCAGAATGCGCTGCAATGATGACTTCAGGAACAGTTGACATTCCGACAGCATCTGCACCAAGAGTCTTAAACGCACGGATTTCAGCTGGAGTTTCGTAGGTAGGACCAGTCACACCGATATAAACCCCATCATCCAATTTGATACCCAATTTGTCAGCTACTTTATGAGCTGTCTCACGGTATTCAGGTGTGTAAGCTTTGGACATATCAGGGAAACGTGGACCAAAATCATCCAAGTTTTCACCGATCAATGGGTTTTGACCAGTCATGTTGATATGGTCTGTGATAGCCATCAAAGTACCTGGTCCATATCCGATACCACCGGCAGCGTTGGTAACAAGAACTCCTTCACATCCCAAAACTTTCATGACACGAACTGGGAAAGTCACTACTTCTAGTGGGTTTCCTTCGTAGAAGTGGAAACGTCCTTGAAGGGCCAAAACCTTGCGTCCAGCAAGCTCACCGTAGACCAATTTACCCGCATGGCCGACAACCGTTGAACGACCCCAGTTTGGAATTTCAGAGTAGTCTACTACGACTGGATTTTCGATTTCTTCAGCCAGTTCTCCAAGACCTGATCCAAGGATCAAGCCAAACTCAGGTGCTTCCATTCCTTTGCCATTCAAAAAAGCAGCTGTTTCATTGATTTTTGCTAATAATGTCATTGCATATCTCCTTTATGATTTCCTTAAAAATTGGCCAATTTTGTCAAATGTATTGGCATTGCGAATGGTCAACAGGCGGTAATCCGGCATCTTGAGGACTTGTCTGTGGTAAGCGGTCTTTGTGTAGGTCTCTTCTGAGTATTTGCCCCAGTAAATCCCTAGATTCCCACGATGGATGATTTCATCACCGAGCGAAAAAGAGGAAACCAGCTCCCAGACAGCATCCTGATCGAGGCCTTCTGTGTAAAAGAGAACATCCTTGCGGGCCAGATTCTCCTGCCACCAGGCTGGTAGAGCAGCGAGATCTTGCGCATAGTCCTCAGCTGAAAAGAGAGAAAAAGACTGGATAAAGGGATAGCGATCACGAAAGAAATGTCCCAGCAAATCTACCAATTCTGCTTTAGAACTAGCTGATTCAAAGAAGATATTGCCACTATTGATGTAGGTCTCTACCTCATCCAGCCCGATTGTTTGGAGCTCCTCTCGAAGCTCTGCCATCACGACCTTGTTTTTCCCGCCAACATTGATCCCTCTAACGAGGAGAGCGAAGCGTGTCATCTTAGTTCAATTTGTCTAAGAAACTTTCACCGATCATGGCTTTTTCAACACCAAAGTTCTCTGCAATTGTCGCAGAGATATCAGAGAAATGTCCAACTGGAATCACACCATTGCCCTTGAAGGATGGGCTATAAGCCAAGAATGGGATGTATTCACGCGTATGGTCTGTACCAGCGTAAGTTGGGTCATTCCCGTGGTCTGCAGTGATCATCAAGAGGTCATCTTCACGCATAGCTGCAATGATTTCTGGCAAGCGTTCGTCAAATTCATGCAAGCAATCGCGGTAGCCGTGAGCATTGCGACGGTGACCGTAAAGAGCATCAAAGTCTACCAAGTTGGTAAATGAGAACCCTTCTTGGAACTCAGGAAGTCCCATGGTCTTAATCAAGGTATCCATACCGTGGCTATTTGATTTGTTGTGGCCCATATCGTGGTTGATACCAGCTCCGTTGAAGATATCGTTGATCTTACCAACTGCATAGGTATCAATACCCGCTTCGTTCAACTTATCCAAAACAGTTGGCGCAAATGGTGAAACAGCTAAGTCACGACGGTTGGCTGTACGTGTGAAGTTTCCAGGTTCCCCAACATAAGGGCGGGCAATGATCCGTCCTAGAAGAGCTGGACGTTCCAAAGTGATAGAACGAGCATATTCACAGATACGGTAGAGTTCATCCAAAGGAATAATGTCTTCGTGAGCTGCAATTTGAAGCACAGGGTCTGCTGATGTATAAATGATCAACTCACCAGTTTCCATTTGACGTGGTCCAAAGTCATCGATGACCGCCGTACCAGAATAAGGTTTGTTGGCTTCACGGATAACCTTACGTCCTGAGAATTCTTCAATCTTTGTAATAATTTCTTCTGGGAATCCATTCCAGAAAGTATCAAAGGGTTCTGTAATGTTGAGCCCCATGATTTCCCAGTGACCAGTCATGGTGTCTTTCCCAAGAGAAACTTCTTGCAATTTTGTCGCATAGCCAGTTGGGTTGCTTTCAGCTGGCACAGTCTTCAATGGTACTTCACGAGGAATATTTCCAAGACCGATTTTCGCCATGTTTGGCACATTCAAACCGACGGTTTTAGAGATGTGACCCAATGTATCAGATGCTCCATCTGGAACACCTGCATTGACAAAGTTATTGGCATCCGGTGCAGCACCGATCCCAACAGAATCTAGCACAACTAAGTGCATGCGTTTAAATTTTGACATATACTGCCTCTTTCCTTTATTAAACTAGCTATATTATACCATATCCCTATAAGAAGAGAGCCGTTGTTTGATTCGAGGCTGGGACAAAAGTCCTAGCCTCTCAATTATTTTTGGATTGTCGAGCAAGACGCAGTGGTTGAGTGG
>NZ_JVEE01000029.1:0-4903 GCF_001073155.1 Streptococcus parasanguinis | reverse complement strand
CCTACTCAACTGTGCGGAGGTGGGACGACGAAATCGAATTCTAACGAATTACCGATTTCTGTCCCACTCTCTATTTTTCAATGATGACAGGACCATCTGGTGTCCCTACAATCACTTTTGAAATCATGTTCAAGAATAAACCGTGCTCTACGACGCCTACGGTGTGATCCAGTTCATTGGCCAGAGCTTCTGCATCCTCGATCACCTTGAGATCCAAGTCAATGATAAAGTTGCCTTGGTCGGTGACAAAACGTTGGTCATCCGCGATACGGAAAGCAGGATGGTAACCTTTTTGCTCAAAGTGACGGAAGAGATTTTCAGCTCCGTATTGCACTACTTCCACTGGAAGTTTGAAAGCCCCAAGAGTTGCGACTTGTTTGGATTCATCCACGATCCAAATGCAATCTTTTGAATTGGTTGCGACGATCTTTTCCATGAGGAGAGCCCCACCGCCCCCTTTAATCCCGTTTAATTGAGGATCCACTTCATCTGCGCCATCCACTGTCACATCGACCACTTCGACATCGTCGATAGCCTTGAGCGGGATGCCTAAACTTTCAGCCTGATCATAGGTCACACTCGACGTTGTGACAGCTGTGATCTGCAAGCCTTCTTCTTTGATGCGACGACCCAATTCAGCCACAAAATAATAAGCAGTTGACCCTGTACCGAGACCGACAATCATGCCGTCTTTGACAAACTCAGCCGCTTTAATTCCTACCTGTTCTTTTAGGTTTACCATCATAGACCTCCTTTTATATTCTATTACAGTATAGCATATTCTGAAAGAGATTTCACTAATTATTTGAAAACCTTTCCATCTTTTAGTTCTAAAAGCAAAACCTTGCCCGTCCGCTGACTTTACGATAGAATAGAGATGAATCTACAGGAAAAGAGAAATGACATGATTACTAAAGAATTTGATACCATTGCTGCCATCTCGACTCCTCTCGGTGAGGGGGCGATCGGGATCGTCCGCTTGAGCGGGACAGACAGCTTTGCCATTGCACAAAAGATCTTCAAGGGGAAAGATTTAAGCAAGGTAGCGAGCCACACGCTCAACTACGGTCATATCGTGGATCCAGATAAGGACGAGATTCTCGACGAAGTCATGGTGGGGGCCATGCGCTCGCCGAAAACCTTCACCCGTGAGGACATCATCGAGATCAATACCCACGGCGGGATTGCCGTAACCAATGAAATACTACAATTGGTCATCCGCGAAGGAGCTCGATTAGCTGAACCTGGTGAGTTTACCAAGCGGGCCTTTCTGAACGGTCGGGTCGATTTAACCCAGGCTGAGGCCGTCATGGATATTATTCGCGCCAAGACCGACAAGGCTATGAACATTGCAGTCAAACAGTTGGACGGTTCCCTGTCTGACCTCATCAACAACACGCGCCAAGAGATCCTCAATACCCTGGCCCAGGTCGAAGTCAATATCGACTATCCTGAGTACGATGATGTCGAAGAAGCAACCACTGAGATCATCCGTGAAAAGACCCGTGAATTTGAAGCCCTCTTGACCAACCTCCTCAAGACTGCCCGTCGCGGTAAGATCTTGCGTGAAGGGATCTCTACTGCTATCATCGGTCGACCAAACGTCGGCAAGTCCAGCCTCCTCAATAATCTTCTTCGCGAAGAAAAAGCTATCGTGACCGATATCGAAGGAACAACCCGTGACGTTATCGAAGAATACGTCAACATCAAAGGTGTTCCCCTCAAACTAGTCGATACGGCCGGAATCCGTGAGACCGAAGACATCGTTGAGCAAATTGGTGTCGAACGGTCGAAAAAAGCCCTCAAAGAAGCTGATTTGGTCCTCCTCGTCCTCAATGCTAGCGAACCCTTGACCGACCAAGATCGCCAACTCCTTGAAATCTCTCAAGATAGCAACCGCATCATTCTCCTCAATAAGGTCGATCTCCCAGAGAAGATCGAAATCGACCAACTGCCGGAAGATCATATCAAGATTTCCGTTCTGAAAAACCAAAACATCAATCAAATTGAAGACCGGATCAACGCCCTCTTCTTCGAAAATGCTGGGCTGGTTGAGCAAGATGCGACGTATCTTTCTAATGCTCGTCACATCTCTCTGATCGAGAAAGCTGTTGAAAGCCTGCAAGCGGTCAACGAAGGCTTGGCCCTCGGTATGCCGGTAGACCTGCTTCAAGTCGATCTCACCCGCACCTGGGAAATCCTCGGAGAAATCACAGGGGATGCTGCTCCAGATGAGCTCATCACCCAACTCTTCAGCCAGTTCTGTCTTGGAAAATAACAAAAAATGCGTATGTGTGCAAACATACGCATTTTTTTGTTTTATTTTGCTTGTTCTAATCGCTCGACGGTCTGATACGCTTGGTAGATCAGGAAGAGCCCAGTAGCATTCAAGACTGGAATCGCAATCGGCAACTCGGTCACGATTTGTGAGAAAGGTGAATTGCCAACAAAATGAAGTCCAAACCCAGCTACTAAATATCCCCAGCCTGCTAGAGCTAGATCCTTGCGTCCTCTGCTTGCTTGGACAATCAAGAAGAGCCCTAGCATAACAAGACCTGTGTAGACCCAGTGAGACATGGGTGCATTGGCCACACGACCAAGAATCCCTGACACCGTGTAAGAGAAACCTTCCGGCATATCCTGACGGATATAGGCAAAGTCCTCCACGATCTGGAAACCAAGACCAGAGGCAATCGCCAAGAGGAAGATCGACTTGATGCGACGGACGCTGAACAAATAGAGGACAAAGAAGATAGGGATCAACTTAAAGGGTTCCTCAAAGAGGGGCGCAGCGATGGCACTCTCGTACTGGTTCCAAAAGTCGCTATTTGGAGCGATCGCTTGAATCATATCATGGAAATAAGTATTGGCAAAGCTAGACAACCAACCGGCAACAAAGCCCCCACCTAATACAGAAAATAGAACCGGTACCCAAGACAACTTCCACTTCTTGGCAAAATGAAAGAGAGCCCAAACAGCAGGAAGTGCATAGACCAAAAGGATCAAGGTCGAAAGTCCCACAATCCCGTACTGGCTACCAGACATCCAACCTTCCGTCAGTGACTGGGTCTCATAGGCTAGGCCGATCGCTAGCAAGAGTAAATAGAGAAACAAAATCGATTTGCGTTTCATAAAAGACCTTTCTAAAGTGAAATGAAAAAGGCTGGAAGACCAGTCTTTTCCGTGTACTATCATTGTAACAGGATCATCTTAAAAAAACAATAAACTGAGCTCTCAAATTCAGCTCCTACTTCAATACTGCAAGAATCTGGCGAATCATGTCTGGATCCCCATCTGGCAATGTAACCGTTTCAGCATGGTCCAAGATCCCTTGGGTAAATTGCGTCATAAACTCTTCACTATTGAGTTCATCTGCAGACTGTTGCCAGTGGCTCGGTACAGGATAGATCGTCACTGTCCCATCACCGTTGGATGCATAAGTGATATTTCCTTCTGCTGAATAAGAACCAAACAGATGACGCACATCTTTTGGATAATCGACACCCAAGCCACCATTATAAATCTTTGTTCCAGCTGCACTATTTGAAATATTTAATTCTGATGGCACGTTCTTGATCACATAAGCCCAGACACGCGCAGCTTCGACCTGAGCATCGGTGTAGCCTGGATAATCATTCTGATCCGCCTTCTTCGAAGACTTGACCTCGCTATCCGATCGAGTATTCCACTTCTTGGCCTTACTCGTCTTTGTCGTACTACTGCTATCCTCTGTATCTGCTTGCTCCCGATCTTTGGGTTGCTCTTTCTTGCGATAGTAGAAATTGTCATCATCACCATAAGCCGGTGACTGACCCGCCCAGATCCGATCCTTGGACTTGTCTGAAGCATCGTCCTTGCCAGCTTTCTGACCTTTTGGAAGGAGCAAGAGACCGTAGCCTCCAACACCTGACTTGGCACTGACCGTCATCTCAGCAATCTGGTCCTTCTGCTTAAAGCTCGATGCATTGAGTTCAACATCCTCGCTAACCAAGCCCTTGTCATCAAAAACCAGCTCATTGCCACGACCATCGATCCAAGTCCCCTTGATACTCGAGTAGTCCTTATCCTTGATCGCTTTCAAGTCCATGCCGGACTGCTTCTTTTCCGAAGTGCTGGTCTGCTTGGTGTCCGAGCTCTTAGGCATTACCGTCCTATGAGGACGACCACACGAAGCCAAAACCAAAGCAGAAAGCACAAGCACAAAACCTTTTTTCATATCAATCTCCCTTCACACACCTACTATTTTAGAAAAATAAGAAAGGAGAGTCAATGGAAAAGTGGAGGGAGATTGTAATATAGAAACTGATATAAAACAATTCTGTTAGTTATCTAATTACCTAATTTTTTAGAGAATAAAAACATGCCAGTTTCCAAGTAGTTGATTTGTGCGATTGTACAGTTACTTAAATCTTAAGATTACAAAAACCTCAAATTCGTCAATTTTAGTTTTTGTACCTCTAAATTGTCAAATTAAGTTAGACTTTTCAAATAACTCAGAAAAACTTGGTAGGGAAATTGATAATACAATAATTTCCTAGGAATTCTATTTCTTGAGGCTGGGACAAAAGTCCTAGCCTCTCAATTGTTTTTGGATTGTTGAGCAAGACGCAGTGGTTGAGCGGGCTCTACTACGCTGATTTCATCAGCTTTTCCAGCCCTACTCAACTGTGCGGAGGTGGGACGACGAAATCGAATTCTAACGAATTACCGATTTCAGTCCCACTCCCATAATTTTGAGAAATATTCGTAAAATCCATTTGTTTAGGTAATCCATTTCGCCTTAATAAGCCATTAGAATGTTCATTGAGACCTCGTTGACCATGACATCCTGGATCCGCAAAGAAAATATCAATGCCATGTGCATTCGAAATAGATTTCCAATTAGATAATTCTTTCCCACAAT
>NZ_JVEE01000028.1 GCF_001073155.1 Streptococcus parasanguinis | reverse complement strand
ATACACTTTATTAAAAAAAGTGCGAAACAAAATTAAAAGAACAATAGGAAGAAAAGGATAATGGATTTAAAGAAGATTTATAGCTTTTATAATAACTATCTTAAAAAACGTATTTTAAAAATTATTCTATTCTCTCTTGCGTTTGCATTATTAATTTTAAATGTTATTAATATGCAGTTTACAGTCAAGTCACATTATCGTATGCAAGAGGTTCCTTATTTTAATAGTTCAATATTATTAATCGGTATTTCTAGTATCTATTTGGGAATGATATTATCAAAAATTTGGAGTAAGAAATTTTTTATTAAATTTGGAGTGATCTATGTATTGTATTTATTATTTTCATATATACTTGATGCTAGTCTAAGAGTAAATGAAAAACAGTTTAATTTTTTTAAGAGCTTGCAATCCTCTTTTCTTCAAACAGATTTCATATTTTATATTGCTTTAATTTTTATATTTGCTTTTGTCTATCATTATTTGATTTCTGTATTTTTCCCATTTTTTGAAAAATATCTAATTCCAATTTCGAATGATCGAGAAATATATACATCTATTTTCTATGCATTTTCTTTAACAGCTTTTTGTTTTACTGATAGTAAATTTTTTAACGCGGTAATGGGGAGTAATTTCATTACTCAATTTCTTGAAAATAATATTATAAAACTCACGACTCCTACTTTAATAGAACTAGATAAACTGATTTTAACTTTGGTTATCATTTTTTTCTTTATTTCTTGTTATATTGTAAAAGGGATAAATGAATTAGAAAATAATAAACCGGGATTTGGCTTGGTGGTTCTTACGAGTGTTGTTTTTTCTATACTATTAAATTATTTTCTTCAATATAGTATACGAACAGATGTAATCGTAATGGAAAAACATATTTTTCCGGGGGCTACACTGTTTCAAATTAGCATTTTTTTTGCTGTGTTTTTGTTTCTTTACTCTATTATCAACGAGTATCTGTTGACTACCATCATAAATGTATTGCTTATTATTGGAATTTCAATTTCAAGTTATTTAAAATATCAGTTCCGCCAAGAACCATTGTTACCAAGTGATTTAAGTTGGTTGAAAAATCCAGGATCGCTTTTAGGATTTGTTGGATCAAGTTCTTATTTATATGTTTTTGTATTAATAGTTTTCTTTTCATTTATTTATTGGTTTTTTAAAGATATAATTCTTTATGGTAAAATATTTAAAGCACAACTGGTTAGATTTGTAACAATTCTTTTTATTCTATTTTTCTTTACTACTGTCTACTATTCCTTTAAAAATAGGCAAGATGGTAAAATGAGTGAACATATTCCAGTATTAGCAAACTTAAATAATCGGTATGATATTGCATGGTTTGGAAATACAGTTAATGCGCAAATGAAATCAAATAGCTATGTATGGTTTTCTCAGATGACATCCGATATTATGCATAAACCTGAAAAGTACAGTAAAACTTCTATTAAAAAGATTGAAGAAAAGTACCATTTAAAATCAGAAGAAATAAATAAATATCGAAATCAATTCATCAATGAACAAACTGTAATTTATGTATTAAGTGAAAGTTTTTCAGATCCATCAAGAATAGAAAAAGTTCAAGTTTCATCAAATCCAATTCCTAAAATTCAAGGAATCAAGAGCAGAACAACTAGTGGATTGATGAAATCTGATGGGTATGGAGGTGGGACTGCTAATATGGAATTTCAAACGTTAACAGGATTGCCAATGTACAACCTTTCTCCGAGCATTTCTATTCTATATACTCAAGTAGCACCTAATATGAAATATTTTCCATCTATAAGTAATTATTTTGAACCTAAGAATCGGGATGTTATTCATATTGCAAGTCCTAGTAATTATTCAAGAAATGTAATATATGGGAATTTAAAATTTAATAAATTTATACATTATGGAAACAAAGGAAATAAAGGATATAATGTTGGTGGGAATTATAGTGATGATTCAACTTATCATTTAATTGAAGAAAATCTAAATAAGAATAGTCAATTTTTCTCTGTGATTACAATGCAGAACCATACTCCGTGGACGGAACTGAATCCTATAGATATGAGTGCGAGTTATCCAGGATTTTCGGATGGACAAAACAAATCTTTATCATCGTATGTGAGAATGCTTTCACAAACCGACACCGCCACCCAATCCTTCCTGGAAAGTCTTTCTAAAATAGATAAGAAAATTACAGTGGTATTCTATGGGGATCACTTACCAGGTCTCTATCCTGAGTCGGCCTTTAAGAATAATCCGGAGAGTCAGTATCAGACAGACTACTTTATTTGGAGTAATTTTGATGCACCGAAATTGAATTATCCTTTGGTCAATTCAAGTGATTTCTCTGCTATGGTCTTTGAACAGACCAATTCAAAAGTTTCACCTTACTATGCTTTGTTGACGGAAGTATTGAAAAAAGCAAGTGTCGATAAAAAGGCCTTAGAAGGGGAAGCACAAGAGATTGCAGAGGATTTGAAAATGGTTGAATACGACCTGATTAGTGGGAAAGGTTACCTTTCTAAAGACTTCTTTAAAGTCCCAACCAACAAATCCAATTAAAAGGAGAGCTAGCAGGTAAAAATCTTTGTGATTTTGGCTGTCTGGCTCCCTTTTTTTTGTTTTTTATGCTAAACTATTAGATGGGGGTACGCTCATGATTAAGATATTTGGAAAGGTCCATTATCATTGGCAACCGGACTTATCCGTTCTTGTGACTTATTGGTCCATTGCAGTGATTCCGGTCTTTATTGGACTGGCCTTGATGTATGAGAGCTCTAGTGTGCCAACGCTAGTTTTGTTTTCTTTCTTTTTATTTATGGCCTTGCTCGCGATTGGGGTCCATCGGTACTTCACGATTTATGAGGATGGGATCTTGCGGATTATTACTGCCAATCCTTTTACTCCAATCAAGGTGAAGATTGACTCGATCGAAAAGGTCGAAGTAAATAAGAAGTCGATCAAGCTCATTTTTAATGATGGTTCGCGCAGTCGGACATTCTGTATGCGCAAATGGCCGAAAAAATACTTTATCAATGCACTTGCCTTAAATTCATCTTTCAAAGGTGAAGTGGTCTTGACGGACAACTTCATCCATGTGGATTATTACGAGATGTATTATGCAGATAAATAAAAAAGCCCTCTTAATCTTTTAAGAGAGCATGAGTGGGGCATTCTTTAATAGCCTCGAGAACATCGTTTGTGACAGGAACTTCCTTTTCAAGGAGGTCGTCGTCTTCAGCAGCAAATTTAACGATGCCATTGTCATGGTAATCAAAAATTTCAGAATAGGTCTGACAGAGACCGCAAGCGATGCAACGATCTGGAATTAACGTAACTTTCATACTTCTATTGTAATGATTTTTACGAGAAAAAACAAGGAGGAAGTCATGGCAAAAGAACCATGGGAAGAAGATATTTACGATGATGGAGAAGAAACATTGAAAAGAACGAGTAAGTTAAATGGAATAAAGGCAGATCGTCTGTTGACGATTTTAGCCATTATTTTCTTTGTAGTAGTAGTGGCGATGGTCTGCTTGTTGATTTTCCTATCAACAGGTGGCAGCAATAAATCAAAACAAATGTCTGGTTTCTACAATGGTGAGACTAAGGTTGAACAGAAAACATCGGCTCCTGCAGCACAAACTGACCAAGCGGCTAAAGACGATGGTTCAAAAGATGAGAACTCTAAAGAAGGTACGATCACTGTTCAAGCAGGTGAAGGGGAAGCGGCGATTGCTGCGCGTGCGGGTATTTCCATTGCCCAATTGGAACAGTTAAATCCTTCTCATATGTCTACAGGATCATGGTATGCGAATCCTGGTGATGTCGTTAAGATTCAGTAGGAGTTGAGGACAGCATGAAACAAATTCAAATTGCCATTGATGGACCGGCTTCTAGTGGAAAATCCACGGTTGCAAAGATCATTGCCAAGGATCTAGACTATACGTATCTAGATACGGGGGCTATGTATCGTGCAGCGACTTACCTAGCTTTGCAAAATAATCTGACAGCCGAACAGGTAGATGACTTGTTAGCCCTTTTAGATCAATATCCAATTAGTTTTGGTCGTTCGGAAGAAGGAGAGCAGCTTGTCTTTGTAGCAGACGTGGATATTACCCATCCAATTCGTGATAACCAAGTGACCAATAATGTTTCGTGGGTCGCAGCGCTTGCGCCTATCCGTGAAAAGTTGGTGGCTCTTCAGCAAGAGATTGCAGAGAAGGGTGGAATCGTCATGGACGGTCGCGATATTGGGACTGTTGTCTTGCCACATGCAGAGTTGAAGATCTTTTTGGTCGCTTCTGTTGAGGAGCGGGCAGAACGTCGCTTCAAGGAAAATGTTGAAAAGGGCATCACAGCGGATCTTGAATTGTTAAAAAAAGAAATCGCTGAGCGGGACTATAAGGACAGCCACCGTGCTGTGTCTCCTTTGAAACCTGCAGCAGATGCCATTCATTTTGACACAACGGGTGTTGGCATTGCAGAAGTTGTGGCCTTTATTGAAGAAAAAGCAAAAAAACTTCTTGACAAAGAATAAAAAACTTGATATCATATAAAAGTTGAGAAAAGCAGAAGTGAGAACTTCTCGCCTTGTGACGCAAGTTGCCTGGCCCCTACGGATCAAGTTTCAGTAATGAAATACATCATGTAGTTCGGGCCTGTTTTGTAGGTCCGTTCTTTGTTTTTCTCGAATAATAAAAAAGAGGTGAAAACCATAGCAAAGCAAGACTTATTCATCAATGATGAAATTCGTGTACGTGAAGTTCGCTTAATCGGTCTTGAAGGTGAGCAATTGGGTATCAAACCACTTAGCGAAGCGCAAGCACTTGCGGACGACGCTAATGTTGACTTGGTTCTCATTCAACCTCAAGCTAAACCTCCTGTTGCGAAAATTATGGACTACGGTAAGTTCAAATTTGAGTACCAGAAGAAGCAAAAAGAACAACGCAAAAAACAAAGCGTTGTGACCGTGAAAGAAGTTCGTTTGAGCCCAGTGATTGATAAGGGTGATTTCGATACAAAACTTCGCAATGCTCGCAAATTCCTTGAAAAAGGAAATAAAGTGAAGGTATCCATTCGCTTTAAGGGTCGTATGATTACCCACAAAGAGATTGGTGCTAAAGTTTTAGCCGACTTCGCTGAAGCAACACAAGATGTGGCGATCATCGAACAACGAGCTAAGATGGATGGACGTCAAATGTTCATGCAATTGGCGCCAGCAACTGACAAGAAATAATCTGTCAGAAAGTTAAAAAAAGGAGAAAATATCATGCCAAAACAAAAAACACACCGCGCATCAGCTAAACGTTTCAAACGTACAGGTTCTGGTGGACTTAAACGTTTCCGTGCTTACACTTCTCACCGTTTCCACGGAAAAACTAAGAAACAACGTCGTCATCTTCGTAAAGCATCTATGGTGCATGCAGGAGATTTCAAACGTATCAAAGCAATGCTTACTCGCTTGAAATAATCGCGTATTCGTAAGTAAAGAATTCTAGGAAATATTGGAGGAAATATAAATGGCACGTGTTAAAGGTGGCGTTGTATCACGCAAACGTCGTAAACGTATTCTTAAATTAGCTAAAGGTTACTATGGAGCTAAACATATCTTGTTCCGTACTGCAAAAGAACAAGTAATGAACTCTTACTACTATGCATACCGTGACCGTCGTCAAAAGAAACGTGATTTCCGTAAATTGTGGATCACACGTATCAATGCGGCAGCTCGTTTGAACGGACTTTCATACTCACAATTGATGCATGGTTTGAAATTGGCTGAGATCGAAGTGAACCGTAAAATGCTTGCTGATTTGGCTGTTAACGATGCAGCAGCTTTCACAGCTCTTGCAGATGCAGCTAAAGCAAAACTTGGTAAATAATTTTATAAGGCTGAGGAGTTTTCCTCAGTCTTTTTTTCTTGCTGATTTCATGCTATAATGAAATCAATTATAGGAGAAATCATATTAGATGGAGGACCTAAAGGTGACACATAATCGACTAGCATGGGATGAATATTTTGCAGCACAGGCCTTACTGATTTCGAATCGAGCGACTTGTAATCGAGCTAAGGTTGGGGCTGTTCTGGTTAAGGATAATAAGGTCATTGCAACAGGTTATAATGGATCCGTTTCTGGGACAGATCACTGTTTAGAGGATGGCTGTCTCATGGTCGAGGGACACTGTGTCCGGACGATTCATGCGGAAGTCAATGCGATTTTACAAGGAGCTGAACGGGGAATTCCAAAAGGGTTTACAGCTTATGTGACGCATTTTCCTTGTCTCAATTGTACCAAGCAATTGCTTCAAGTCGGTTGCAAGAGAGTGGTATACATTCATCAGTATCGAATTGATGAATATGCCGAGTATCTTTACCGTGAAAAAGAAGTAGAATTGGTCAATTTACCAATTGAAGAAGTGAAAAGAGCTATTGCAGAGGCTGATTTTATTTAATGAAGGCTTCCAGTCTATTTTAAAAGTATCATGAATGAAACGTATGAATATGGTGGAAGTAGTAGTGAAATTTTGTATAATAGTCTTAAAGAGAGCATGAAAAATAATATAAAGCTTAGGTGAGAGTTATGACAGATCAACAGAAAAATCCTGAAGTAGATAAAGAAAAAGAGGAATTTGTTTCAGATGAAAGTCTTCTTCCTAACAATGAAATGAAGCCAGAGAAGAGAGTTGGAAATTCTGTAATACTTTCTATTGCTCTGTTTTTAGCCATTGTTTATCTAGTTTTACTTTTATTAGCTGTCTTTGCATTAGGAGCATGGGCTATTGCTTTTTTGTATTTCTTGGGTGTCCATATTATTTGCTTTTTTATAGCGACTATCCTCTTGTGGAATGGAAAAGCAAAGGGCAATAAAACAACTCTTTATATAGCAGCAGCTATTTATGTTTTTTCATTTATTGCTGCGGGTGATCCGGATTGGGTGATTAATCATATACCACCGCTTGTGGTAGGAGTGCTGGTATTGATTGGAACTGTGTTGTTTAAAAATGGAGACTGATTAAAGTAGATAGGGTTGAAAATTTTTAAAGAACTGTTATCATTTAAGTAGGTGGTAGGTCATCGATCACCCATTGGTACACGGACGCCTACCATTTTTGAAGATAAAAAAAGCACCGTGTGAGGGTGCTAGATCTTGCCTGCTGAACTCGTCAATTGATAGATACCCTACGGGGTATTTTTTGTGAACTTTTTAGGAACTTTGAGGACTGTTTAAGTCAGTTTAACTGGGTAGTGCATAGAACGAAAAAGCTGATTTAATGGGCTTTTTGAAAAATCATTTTCCATATCATATGTAATGTGTTATAATGAAGTGTTATATGGTCCCGATAAGGTGATAGTCTATCTATCAGTACTTTGTAACTCTATAACAATATTTTTTAAGGGGGGACATTTTTATGTCAGAACGTAAACTTTTCACGTCTGAATCAGTATCTGAGGGGCATCCAGATAAGATTGCAGACCAAATTTCAGATGCTATTTTAGATGCTATTTTAGAGCAAGATCCAGAAGCTCACGTAGCTGCCGAAACAGCTGTTTATACTGGTTCCGTGCATGTCTTTGGTGAGATTTCAACGACTGCTTATGTGGATATTAACCGTGTGGTTCGTGATACCATTGCAGAAATTGGTTATACCAATACGGAATATGGATTCTCTGCTGAGACTGTAGGAGTACACCCATCTTTGGTGGAACAATCTCCTGATATTGCCCAAGGGGTTAATGAAGCCTTGGAAGTTCGTGGGAATGCAGATCAAGATCCACTTGATTTGATCGGAGCAGGAGACCAAGGTCTCATGTTTGGTTTTGCGGTGGATGAAACAGAAGAACTCATGCCATTGCCAATTTCACTCAGCCACAAATTAGTTCGTCGTTTGGCAGAGCTTCGTAAGTCTGGGGAAATCAGCTATCTTCGTCCAGATGCCAAGTCACAAGTTACTGTTGAGTACGATGAAAACGACCGCCCAGTACGCGTGGATACGGTTGTTATTTCAACTCAACACGATCCAGATGTCAGCAATGAACAAATCCACGAAGATGTGATTAACAAGGTCATCAAAGAAGTGATTCCAGCTTCTTACCTAGATGAGGAGACTAAATTCTTCATCAACCCAACTGGTCGCTTCGTTATCGGTGGGCCTCAAGGGGACTCAGGTTTGACAGGTCGCAAGATCATTGTGGATACCTATGGTGGTTATTCACGTCACGGTGGTGGTGCCTTTTCTGGTAAAGATGCCACTAAGGTAGACCGTTCTGCTTCTTATGCAGCTCGTTACATTGCCAAGAATATCGTGGCAGCAGGTCTTGCTAAGAAAGCAGAAGTGCAATTGGCTTATGCCATTGGGGTAGCTCAACCTGTCTCTGTTCGGATCGATACTTTTGGTACTGGAACAGTCGCTGAAAGTAAGCTTGAAAAAGCAGCACGTGAGATCTTTGATCTTCGTCCTGCAGGGATTATTCAAATGTTGGATTTGAAACGTCCAATCTATCGTCAAACAGCGGCTTATGGCCATATGGGACGGACAGATATTGACCTTCCATGGGAACGTTTGGACAAGGTAGAAGCCTTGAAAGAAGCTGTAAAATAATTCGTTGAAATGGAAAAGTTAGGGTCAAGTTGATCCTAGCTTTTTTTCGTTTTGAAAATTCCTACAGATGGAAAAATAGGTCGATCTGTGGTATAATAGATGCAGTATTTTGAATACGTTGTCCCTTTTATTTCCGTTACAAAAAAACGATAGTAAAAGGAAAAAGACTTGAAAGAGCTAATAAATTATTAAGATGAAAAAAATTGTAATAAATGGTGGTCGCCCTCTAAAAGGAGAGGTGACCATTAGTGGTGCAAAAAATAGTGTAGTAGCCTTGATTCCGGCGACCATTCTGGCGGATGATATTGTGACCCTTGATGGGGTACCGGATATCTCCGACGTGGCGAGCCTGATTGAAATCATGACCATCATGGGGGCTAAGATCGAGCGCAAAGAAGACAGTTTGATCATTGATCCTCGTGGGGTGAAGAATATGCCCATGCCATTTGGAAAGATCAACAGTCTGCGAGCTTCCTATTATTTCTATGGCAGTTTACTAGGACGCTATGGTCAAGCAACTGTTGGACTACCTGGTGGGTGTGATCTTGGCCCACGTCCGATCGATTTGCATTTGAAGGCCTTTGAAGCGATGGGAGCCGCTATGACCATGGATGGCTCTAGTATGAAACTTGCGACTGATGGCAAGCCTCTTCAAGGAGCTAACATCTACATGGATACTGTTAGTGTTGGTGCAACGATCAATACGATTTTAGCAGCAGTCAAGGCTGAAGGTCGGACAGTGATCGAAAATGCGGCTCGGGAACCTGAGATTATCGATGTGGTGACCTTGCTCAACAACATGGGAGCTCATATTCGTGGAGCAGGAACAGATATTATTATCATTGATGGTGTTCCACAATTGCATGGAACGAGACATCAGGTGATTCCAGATCGCATCGAAGCTGGAACCTATATTGCCCTTGCAGCTGCTATTGGGGAAGGTATTCAGATCAATAATGTCCTGTATGAGCATTTAGAGAGCTATATTGCTAAGTTAGAGGAAATGGGTGTGCGCATGACCATTTCTGAAGATAGCATCTTTGTAGAAAAGCAAACAGGCTTGAAGGCGATCCAGATCAAAACGTCTCCTTATCCTGGTTTTGCGACTGATTTGCAACAACCGATCACACCTTTGCTCTTAACGGCTGCAGGACGTGGGCGCATTGTTGATACAATTTATGAAAAACGGGTCAACCATGTACCGGAATTGGCCAAAATGGGGGCCACCATTTCGACCTTGAACGACCACATTATCTATGAAGGGCCAAATCAATTGACAGGATCCAGTGTGAAAGCAACGGATCTCCGAGCTGGTGCGGCTTTAGTGATCGCCGGTCTCATGGCTTCTGGAACAACAGAAATTACAAATGTGGAATACATCCTTCGCGGGTATTCAGATATTATTCATAAATTGACCCAACTTGGAGCAGACATCCAGTTGGTAGAGGAATAGTGACAGAACTAGGGATCTGATAGTGGCGGCTGGATACACGAACAATGGAGTTTGAAATGAATATTTGGACGCACTTAGCTGCCTATTCACTAATTGAAACACAAAGGTTGTATTTACGACCTTTTCTCTTTGAGGATGCGGAAGATTTTTATAAGATTGCTTCGAATCCTGATAACCTACAATTTATCTTTCCTGCACAAGCCGATCTTGCTGAAACTCAATATGTACTAGCCAACTATTTCATGAAAAATCCATTGGGGGTTTGGGCGATCTGTGATAAGGAAACCAATCGGATGATCGGCTCCATCAAGTTTGAAAAGTTGGATGAAATTAAGGGTGAGGCTGAGTTAGGCTACTTTTTACACAAAGATTTTTGGGGAAAGGGCCTGATGACAGAAGCGGTCAAAGAGTTGGTCTATCTATCGTTTGAGAAATTTCAACTAAAGGAGCTTAAGATTGTCACCCATGTTGAAAATGCAGGGAGTCAAAAGGTCGCTTTAAAGGCTGGATTTCGTCTCTTTCGTCAATTCAAAGGGAGTGACCGCTATACGCGTAAAATGCGCGATTATTATGATTTCCGCCTAGGTAGAGGGGACTTCTATGAGTAAACACCAAGAGATTTTAGACTATCTCGAAAAATTACCAATTGGAAAACGGGTCAGTGTCCGCAGTATCTCCAATTTTCTGAATGTTAGTGATGGGACGGCCTATCGTGCCATTAAAGAAGCTGAAAATCAAGGAATTGTGGAAACGCGTCCTAGAAGCGGAACCATCCGTGTCAAATCGCAAAAGGCTGTACTAGAGCATTTGACGTATAGGGAAATTTTAGAAATCACCGGCTCTGAAATATTAGCAGGTGAGGAAGGTCTCGAAAAAGAATTTAATAAATTTTACATCGGTGCTATGACGGAGAAGCACGTCCTAGACTATGTGTCTGAAGGAGGCCTTTTGATCGTGGGAGACCGCACCAGCATCCAACGATTGGCTCTTAAGCATGACAATGCGGTCTTAGTGACGGGTGGCTTTGAAGTGAGTGAGGATGTGATTGATCTGGCCAATCAGGTGCAAATCCCAGTCATCCGAACTTCACACGATACCTATACCGTCGCAACCATGATCAATAAGGCCTTGTCTAACATGCAGATCAAGACGGATATCTTGACAGTAGAACAGGTCTATCGGCCCTTCCATGAGTACGGCTATCTTTCTGAGACGGATACGGTCCGGGATTATTTAGATTTGGTTCGAAAGAATCGCTTTAGTCGTTTTCCAGTTGTCAATCAGCACCAGATGGTAGTGGGCGTCGTAACTATGAGAGATGCTGGAGATAAGGCACCTCAGACGACTCTTGATAAGGTGATGTCACGGACCATTTTTACCACTAATTTGTCCACCAGCATTGCGACGATTAGCCAACGGATGATCGCTGAAGATTATGAAATGATTCCTGTTGTTCGTAATAACCAGACCTTGCTGGGTGTTATTACGCGTCGGGATGTCATGGATCGGATTAGCAAGGTGCAGTTTTCGAGCTTACCAACCTTTAGTGAGCAAATTGGTCAAAAGATTCAAACAGAGAACGACCATTACCAATTCACAGTGGAGCCAAGTATGCTGGAGAAAAGCGGTGTTTTGGCCAATGGGGTCATGATCGAAGTGCTGATGAAGGTTGTTCGCAAAATGATGCAACACAGTGGGCGTAGCCTGATCGTAGAACAGCTGATCATCAATTTTTTACAAGCTGTGCAGGTGGATGATGTGATCCGCATTGAACCACAACTTGTTCGGCGAACCAGACGCTCTGCCTTGGTTGATTTTAGCTTGTATCTAGATCTGCAGCTGGTCGCGAAAGCAACCATTACGATTAAGATTAATTAAACAAAAGAAATGAGGAGACAATGATTACATTAAAATCACAACGTGAAATTGAAGCCATGGATCGTGCAGGAGATTTCCTTGCCAGCATCCATATTGGATTGCGTGACTTGATCAAGCCAGGGCTTGATCTTTGGGAAGTAGAAGAATATGTCCGCCGTCGCTGTAAAGAAGCCAACGTCTTACCACTTCAGATTGGTGTAGAAGGCAGTCTCATGGACTATCCTTATGCGACTTGCTGTGGTTTGAATGACGAAGTAGCCCATGCTTTTCCACGTCATGTCATTCTCAAAGATGGGGATCTCCTCAAGGTAGACATGGTCTTGTCAGAACCGCTGGATAAATCTGTTCTAGATGTATCGAAATTAGATTTTGATAATGTAGCGCAAGTCAAGAAATATACTGAGTCTTATAGTGGTGGCTTGGCGGATTCTTGCTGGGCTTATGCGGTTGGAAATGTTTCGCAAGAAGTCAAAGATTTGATGGACGTGACCAAAGAATGTCTCTATAAGGGAATTGAGAAAGCGGTCGTTGGCAATCGCTTGGGAGATATTGGGGCAGCGATTCAAGAGTATGCCGAAAGCAAAGGCTATGGCGTGGTGCGTGATTTGGTCGGACACGGTGTCGGGCCTACCATGCATGAAGAACCAATGGTCCCACATTATGGTCGTGCTGGACGCGGTCTTCGCTTACGAGAAGGGATGGTCTTGACGATTGAGCCAATGATTAATACCGGTACTTGGGAGATTGATACAGATATGGAAACTGGTTGGGCCCATAAGACCCTTGACGGTGGCCTTTCTTGTCAATACGAGCATCAATTTGTGATTACAAAAGATGGTCCAGTGATCTTGACTAGTCAAGGTGAAGAAGGAACATACTAAAAAATAGAGAGGAAAGAATGGAGCTGAAGGCAAGTGTCTGGTTTCGCTCTTTGCTCTTTTTTAGTAAAATGGGGAGGTGACGAATGAAAAAGGTCCTACAAAAAGTACTGGGACAGCCATTTATAAAGGGCTTCGTGCGGTTTTATCAGAGCGCAGAGTCTGATATCACCAGCATTGCTGTAGCCTATTATTTGCTGATCTCCATTTTTCCATTGATGCTGATTGCAGCCAATATTTTACCCTACTTTCATATTCGTCCCACTCAGATTCTTTTGAGCTTACAGAAAGTTTTGCCAGCCTCCTTATATCGAATAGTGGCACAGATGATTTCGAGTGTATTGACCAAGCCTTCGACAGGCTTACTGAGTTTCTCGATTATTTCTGCTTTGTGGATCTTCTCTCAGAGCATTGCCTACCTCCAAAAAGCCTATAACAAGAGTTATGGGGTGGAAAAGGAGCGTGGTATTATCTGGGGGCGACTCTTTAGCTTTCTGATCAGTTTTGCCTTGCAGGGTTTGTTTGGACTTTCGCTGATCCTTTCCATGTTTGGGAAAATGATCGTTCGCTATCTCTATCGGACCTTTTCATTTGATCGGACGATTTATGTGCGCTTACTGAATTTGACAGAGCCGACCATCTATCTCTTGCTCTTTGTCAGTCTGGTCTTGCTTTATTACACTCTTCCAAATGTCAAAATTCCAAAATTTAGATATGTATTGCCAGGGGCGACCTTTGTTGTTGCTGTCCTGTATGCGATCTTGAATATCTTTTGGAAATATGTGGATCGTTATGTGAGTCATTTCTTAGATGCTCGTTTCTTCGGATCGGTCGTCCTAGCGGTCATCATGTTCTGGTTCATCTTGGTAGCTAAAATCATGATTATTGGTTGTATTTTAAACGCCAGTGTCCAATTTGCCAGAGAAGCCAAATTCCAAACGCGTAATGGAGAAATTGTCTCTAAATTAAAGACGGAAGAAGTAGCCTTTCGGCATAAAGAAGTTTCACAAAAATTAAAGCGTCGCTTACGCTTGATAAAAAAAGATAAAACGGAATAAGTGAGAGTGGGACAGAAATCGGTAATTCGTTAGTATTCGATTTCGTTGTCCCACCTCCGCACAGTTGAGTAGGGCTGTAAAAGCTGATGAAATCAGCGTAGTAGAGCCCACTCAACCACTGCGTCTTGCTCGACAATCCAAAAATAATTGAGAGGCTAGGACTTTTGTCCCAGCTCTTTTTTTATTATCTATTTTGTTGCATTTGCAACAAAAACATGTTATGCTATTGTCAATAGGAAAGGACGAGTGAGATGAGTATTTTGCGTGAGATTGGCATCATTGCGAGAGCACTGGATTCTATAGCAAATATTGAATTTCGAGATTTGGATCTGGCGCGTGGTCAATACCTCTACCTAGTGCGAATTGCCGAGCAACCTGGAATGATTCAGGAAGAACTCTCTGAGCTCTTAAAAGTAGATCGCTCAACTGTTGCCCGATCCGTAAAAAAACTAGAAGAACGAGGAATGATTCAACAGCGCCCAAGGGGTAAAAACCTCAAAACCAAGGAATGGGAATTAACTGAAAAAGGTAAGCAGATTTACCCCTTCATTATAGGGGAGCATCTTTACTCTGAGGAAACTGCCTTAAAAGGATTTTCCAAAGAAGAAGTCGCACAGTTAGAGGAGTATCTCATCCGAGTTCGTGAGAATATCACCTTGGATTGGGAGCTAGTCAAAAAAGGTCAAAAAAGAAATTATAGTGAGGTAAAGCAATGAAAGTGACAGTCGATCAAGCATTTTGGGATTTATTTCCAACAGCTAGAATTACAGTGATGTCCTTGTATGGTATTGATAATACAGTAGATGAAGCCAAGGATCCTTATTTCAAAGAATTGTTGGACAAGGGTACCAAGAGAGCATGGGAATTTATTGATGAAGAAAACTATACCCAGAGTGAGTTCGTTCAAGAGTGGCGCCAAGCTTTTAGCAAGTTTAAAACAAAAAAAGGAGCCCGATCTTCAATCGAGGCACTCTTAAAACGGGTTCACCAGGGACGTGAATTCTATCCGATTAATCCTTTGGTGGATCTTTACAATAGTGTTTCTATGGCTTATGCCCTTCCTTGTGGGGGAGAAGATATGGATAAATTGGTGGGTGGACTCTCTCTAGGCCAAGCGAAAGGAGGCGAACCTTTCTTTCCATTAGGTGCTGAAGAAGATGCTCCAGCTTTGGAAGGGGAGATTATCTACTACGACCAAGAAGGAGCTGTTTGCCGTTGTTTGAATTGGCGTGAGGCTCAAAGAACCATGTTAACAGAAGATACCAAGGACGCTATTTTGGTGATTGAGGCCATCAACGAAGAGCAGGCCAAACGAGCCCAAACAGCCATGCAGGAATTGAAAGATCTAGCCAAGGATTATTTTGGGGTTGAAGGCACCATCTATCAATTAAGTGCAGAGCATGCAAGTATAGAAGTTTAAAAGATAAAGCTTGAAACAATCGTTTCAAGCTTTGTTTTTGTTTTTAAAGACAAAGAGTTTACTAAAGACGTAATTGAGGACCACAATGGCCACTTGTGCAAAGAGGGTTTCAATCAGATTGATCTGGCTCTTGTTATTGTGGACAAATTGCCCGATAATTCCTGGGAACTGCTTGACAAAAATCTCAGTCAAGGCCATGTCCAGTATAAAGGTCCCAGAGCGCGCAATTGCAAATCGGATCAAGCGCTGAAACCAGCCCTTTCTTTCTTGTTTAAAGACAATGGTATCATTGGTCGCAAAGGCAAAGAGGATCCCAGCAATGTTTCCAATTGCGGTCGCTAATCGTTCATCACGAGACACTTGATAGATGAAGAGGCGGGTTCCGACGGAAACAATGGTTGTGGCAACTCCAAAAAAGAGATAGGATAAAATCTCATTATCAAAAAATTTTTTAATTAGTGTTTTCATAAATTCAGTCTACCATAAAACCTCAAAATATGCTATACTTGAAAAGTTGAAGAAATCAAACCTTCAACCCTTGGTGCTTAAGATCCTTTCGCCAAGCATATTACACGTGGGAAAACCGCTAAAGGAGAATAAATGAAACAGTTAACTGCTCGTGATATGGCACAAATTGCTATTGTTGCTGCGATTTATATCGTATTGACCATTACCCCACCTCTCAACGCTATGGCCTACTATGGCTATCAATTCCGTGTTTCGGAAATGATGAATTTCTTAGCTTTTTACAATAAGAAGTACTTGATTGCGGTGACGCTTGGTTGTATGATTGCTAACTTATTTAGTTTTGGATGGATCGATGTCTTTGTCGGTGGAGGTTCAACCTTTGTCTTCTTAGGACTTGGACTCATTCTATTTGGTCGATTCAAAAACAAGTTCTTGTTTGACGGCCTTATTCGCTTGGACCATTTCTTGTTTGCGATATTCTTTTCCATCTCCATGTTTACGATTGCCTTGGAACTTTATTACCTTCAAGGCCAACCATTCTTCTATAACTGGTTGACCATGGGATTGGGTGAATTTGCATCCTTGATTTTTGGAGCGATTGTGATCAATCAACTTTCTAAACGGATCGATTTTACAAAATAAGAAAAGGGAGCTTTGGCTCCTTTTTTTAATGCTAAGAATGCAGTAAATTCAAGGCTAAATTAAGATTTTATGATAAAATAAGAACATGAAAACCAGAATGAAAGAATTAGTGGAATTACTCAATCGATATGCTTACGAGTATTACACAAAAGATGCTCCATCTGTTTCAGATAGTGAATATGATCAATTGTATCGGGAGTTGGTGGAACTAGAAACCGCTCATCCTGATGAGATCTTACCAGAGAGTCCAACTCACCGTGTAGGTGGGGTGGTTTTAAAAGGCTTTACCAAATACCAGCACCAGTATCCCCTTTATAGTTTGCAGGATGCTTTTTCGCGTGAAGAATTAGAAGTCTTTGATCAGCGTGTCCGTAAGGAATTTCCTTCCATCAGCTATGTATGTGAGCTGAAGATCGATGGCTTGTCCATTTCCCTCACCTATGAAAATGGTGTCCTTGTAACGGGCGCAACACGTGGAGATGGTTCTGTCGGTGAGGATATTACAGAGAACCTCAAACGGGTCAAGGACATTCCTTTGGTGTTACCAGAGCCAGTGAACATTACAGTGCGAGGCGAGTGCTACATGCCACGGGCTTCCTTTGATCGGGTCAATCAGATCCGTCAAGAAAACGGCGAGCCGGAGTTTGCTAATCCGCGGAATGCTGCTGCAGGAACGCTTCGCCAATTGGATACGAAAATCGTGGCCAAGCGAAATCTCGCGACCTTCTTGTATCAAGAAGTGAGTCCAACTGATCAAAGCAGTCAGGAAGGCGTGCTTGAGAAATTAGCCCGCTTAGGCTTTGTTGTGAACCGAGAGCGAGTGCTGGCTGAGGATATGGAGCAAATTTGGGACTTTATCCAAAAGGTAGCTCAGCTTCGAGAGGATCTTCCCTACGATATCGATGGGATTGTCATCAAGGTCAATGATCTAGCTGTTCAAGAAGAACTAGGCTTTACCGTAAAAGCTCCTAAATGGGCTGTCGCCTATAAGTTTCCAGCTGAAGAAAAAGAAGCGAAAATCTTATCGGTGGATTGGACGGTTGGACGGACCGGTGTTGTGACGCCAACTGCCAATCTAACTCCAGTCCAGCTAGCAGGAACCACTGTTAGTCGGGCAACCTTGCACAATGTGGACTATATTGCTGAAAAAGACATTCATCAGGATGATACCGTCATTGTCTATAAGGCGGGTGATATCATTCCTGCGGTCTTGCGTGTTGTCAAAGATAAGCGAGTCTCTGATCAAGCATTAGCCATTCCAACTCATTGTCCGAGCTGCCAGAGTGAGTTGCTTCATTTCGAGGATGAGGTGGCCCTTCGCTGTATCAATCCGCTCTGTCCAGCCCAGATTAAGGAAGGATTGAACCACTTTGCCAGTCGGGATGCTATGAATATCACAGGCTTGGGTCCAGCTGTTGTAGAGAAACTCTTCGCGGCTCAGTTGGTAGAGGATGTAGCTGGGATCTACCGGCTCACTGTAGAGGATCTATTGACCTTAGAAGGCTTCAAAGAAAAATCGGCTGAAAAACTCTATGAAGCCATTCAAGCTTCAAAAGAGAATTCAGCTGAAAAGTTGCTCTTTGGTTTGGGAATCCGCCATGTCGGAAGCAAGGTCAGTCAAATCTTACTCCAAGAATTCCATGACCTCGATCAACTGGCTACAGCTGATCCAGAACGGATTGCCAGCATTGATAGTCTCGGTATGGTCGTGGCTGAAAGCCTTAAGAGTTATTTCGCGCAAGAAGGATCCAAGCGTCTCTTGCAAGAGCTCAAAGAAGCTGGTGTCAATATGGCTTATCTTGGTGAAAAAGTCGCTGCTGATGCGGCCCTATCAGGAATGACAGTCGTTTTGACTGGGAAGCTAGAGCGACTCACGCGTTCAGAAGCCAAGGCAAAATTAGAAAGTCTGGGCGCTAAGGTAACTGGATCGGTTTCCAAAAAAACAGATTTGGTCGTTGCAGGTAGTGACGCTGGTAGCAAGTTAACCAAAGCACAAGAATTAGGAATCCAGGTAGAAGATGAGGCCTGGCTTGAAAGTTTATAGAGGATCTTTATGGTAGAACGAATCAAAAAAGCCCGTTTAATTTATAATCCGACCTCTGGGCAAGAAATTATCAAGAAAAATATTGCGGAAGTCTTGGACGTACTCGAAGATGTGGGCTATGAAACTAGCGCTTATCAAACGACTCCAGAACCATTTTCTGCCCAAAATGAAGCAGAAAGAGCCGCTAAGGCAGGCTTTGATTTAATCATTGCCGCTGGTGGAGATGGTACGATTAACGAAGTGGTCAATGGGGTTGCAGGTCTGGAAAATCGTCCGCAGATGGCCTTTATCCCGACTGGTACCACCAATGACTATGCGCGTGCCTTGAAGATCCCGATGGGTGATCCTGTGGCGGCTGCTCGCATTATCGAAAAGAATCAAACCATTCAGATGGATATTGGTCGTGCCTATGGCAGTAAGTATTTCATCAACATTGCTGCAGCAGGAACCATGACAGAATTGACCTTCAGTGTTCCAAGTAGTGTTAAATCTCGCTTGGGTTACTTTGCCTATGTGGCAGAAGCTGCTAAAATGTTGCCACGAAACAAGGCTCGTAAGGTGCGGATTGAGCACGACAATGGTGTCTTTGAAGGGCCAGCGTCTATGATTTTTGTGGCTCTTACCAACTCGATTGCTGGTTTTGAAAGTGTTGCGCCAGATGCTAAGCTTGATGATGGGAACTTTACCTTGATTATCGTAAAAACTGCTAAGCTCTTTAACATGTTGTCCTTGATGATTCAGGCCATTAATGGAGGCAAGCATGTGCACGATGAAAATGTAGAATATCTCAAGACCAAGAAGTTGACGATCGAAATGTTAGGGAAAAATGCTCAACCATTCCGCATCAATCTAGATGGGGAATACGGAGGAGATACTCCAGTTGAATTGGAAGTCTTCCATAATCACTTGGAATTCTTTGCAAATATTGATGAAATCAACAACGATGCTTTGGTTCACCCATCTGAAGAATAAAAACAAATAGTTGGAGTCCGTTACGTGTTTTACAAGCGGATGGTTCCTTCGGTATTAAATTGGAAATAGGAAAATGTTATGCGACAATACCATGTAAAGCTTCATTTTCATAAGCAAAAAGGAAATTATTTTGCCTATGATATGTGGCAGTGGCAGGATCAAGTAGAAGGAAAATCAGTCTCTTTCTCCAAGTTGGATTATTTTGGAGTAGAGGGAAATCTGGTATACGAGAGTGAGGATGCCTTGAACCGGGGCCATGTCCTGGTTAAAGAAGGGGATTGGCTCACCAAGACCCGTGATTTTGAAATCGAACTCTTACCAGAAGGGCATGTTCGAGAAGTGTGGATTCTCGATGGAGACGATACAGTTTATTATTCTTTGCAAGCTGCTTTGACGAGTCATGCCTACAGCCATCGTCAGCCTCATGCCTACGATATGGCGATGCGTCCTAGAGAGTTTGATGCTAAATGGGCGTATCAAGGCTGGCTTGGTCATCGTGAGGAAGAAGGGGAGCATTGCTTTAAACTATGGGCACCTACTGCCAAGAAAGTTGAATTGTTGCTCTATCAATCTACAGACTTGGATGCGCCTATTTGGAAGAGCATGCCAATGACACGAGGCAAACAAGAGTCTAGCTACCACCCAGAAAATACCCACGGTGTTTGGATTTTAGATTTTTTAGGAAATTTAAGTGGCATGGCTTATCAATATCGTGTGCATTTTGAACACCATACTCAAGTGACGCGCGATCCTTATAGCATTGCAACGACAGCGGATGGGATGCGCTCTGCCATTCTTTCAAGAGCAGATCGTCAGTTTGATTGGGGTCCTAAAAAAGGCGCCGATGCAACTCCTTGGCGCTTGGACAATCCTTGTCAAGCAGTGATTTATGAGATGCATCTTCGGGATTTGACCAAGTCACCGACATCAGGTGTGGACGAGTCTTTGCGTGGGACCTATCTGGGGGCTTGCCAAGAAGGAACAGTCAATAGCCATGGTGATGCAACTGCCTTTGATTATATCCGTCAGTTAGGGGTCAATGTCGTGCAACTGCAGCCGATCTCTGACCGCTTTAAACAGTACGACGAAGAAGGCCGTGTGACCTACAATTGGGGCTATGACGTTCAGAATTATTCTGCACCAGAAACTAGCTTTTCGACGGATCCATCCAATCCGAAACAAACCATGAAAGAGCTCAAAACCATGATCCGGGCTTATCATGAGGCAGGAATTTCTGTGGTCATGGATGTGGTCTACAATCATATCTACTCGACCGAGCATGGTCCTTTCCAAAATACAGTACCCGATTATTATTACCGGATGGAGCCAGATGGTCGCTTCCAAAATGGGACAGGTGTTGGGAATGAAACGGCTAGTGAGCATGAAATGTACCGCAAGTACATGATTGATTCCCTCACGCACTGGGTCAAGGAGTACCAGATCGATGGCTTCCGCTTTGATTTGATGGGCATTCACGATGTAAGGACGATGAATGCTATTCGGGAGGCTATGGATGCTCTGGATCCTCGTATTCTCCTTTACGGAGAAGGTTGGGACATGGGGACAGGTCTCGCACCAGAAGACAAGGCTAAGAAGGACAATGCAGCGCAATTGCCTCGAATTGGATTCTTCAATGATACGGAGCGCGATGCCATTAAAGGGGCTGAGGTTTATGGTTCCATCAAACGTGGCTTTGTCAGCAGAAAATCAACAGAGTATATCGTTGCGCGTGCTGTTTTAGGTAGTGCAGAGCTTGGCAATTATTTAAGTCCCAATCAGGTCTTGAATTATGTGGAGGCTCATGACAATTATAATCTCTATGACTTGCTTCAGACCCTTCATCCGAATGAAAAAGTAGCAGGATTGGTCAAGCGCTCAGAGTTGGCTACGGCTATGAATCTGCTCTTTCAGGGCATGACCTTTATGCAATTGGGTCAAGAGTTCATGAGGACCAAATTGGTAGCGACAGGTCCTGATGGAGAAATCACTCCTTTGGATCGTGAACGGGCCATGAATTCCTACAATGCTCCAGATTTTGTGAATCAGGTCAACTGGGATCTGGTCAGTCAAAACAAGGAATCAATTGCCTATATCCGAAGCTTGATCGCCTTGAAGACAAGTCTTCCTGTCTTAGGGCTTGAAAGCTACGATAAAATCTACCAACAAGTCTTTATCCAATCTGCAACTGATTGTAGTGGACTTCTGATATTTGAACTTACAGGAGACAAGAAGTACTTGGTCATCTTCAACGCCAGCGGACTTCCTTATTACCTCCAAAATTCAAATAAATTGAAATTGATGGTTGGGAATAGTCGTCATAAACGACCATTCTATGTGGAGAATTTAACAGCTTCTGTTTTTGAAGTCCTAGATGAAGGTAAAGCGTAATCTTTTTAAAGAAATCACAAAATCCCTGAGTTTTTAAACTCAGGGATTCTTTTTATTTAGAAGAACTGCTACTGGTCTCTGTTGAGGAAGAACTATCATCTTCTGGGTGCAATTCTTTATAAGTTGGTGCCTTGAAGAGATCAACGGTAGACTGGTTGCCACGTTGGTTATAAAGGCTGGTTGATTTGTCACCTTTTTCCTTTTCAATCTTCTTCAATGCCTTGAAGGAATTGGTGTAGGAATAATCTTCTGGATTGACTTTTCCAAGATCATTGCCTTTGAAGAAGCGAAGGAGATCACCGGTCTGGATGCTATCGCTAATCTTCAATTGCAGGTTAGCAGCTTCCCTAATCTTATCCAGTTCTTCCTTGGTTTTTTCGTCTGGGTTGGTGATTTCCTCACCTGTTTTGGTGTAATAGGTCCGGCCACTATAGCTCGTATACTCTGGAGTTACAAAGTAGTTAGCGGAGCGGAAGGCGACGATTTGATCATGTTCTGGAGAGAGCATATCTTGACCAACTTGGAGGAATTTATTGGATTCAATGCCTAGCAAATGTTCCAAGGTTGGGAGCATATCAATTTCGCCACCATAGGTATCAATGATGCCACCCTTATCCATACCTGGAATAACTACCATATAAGGTACGCGTTGCAACATGGCATTGTCATAACTTGACCACGTTTCAGAGTTCTTACCAAGTAGAGGAGCAAGAGCTGGGTTGCGGGAGTTTGAAATTCCGTAGTGGTCCCCATAGAGAACGATGATGGAATTTTTGTAAAGACCAGATTCTTTCAGGTAATCAAAGAAGGCCTTGATCGAAGAATCTAGGTAGTTAGCGGTCGCAAAGTAGCCATTGATGGTTTCGTCCTGAGTCTTAGCTAGAGGAAAGCCAAGATCATCTCCTGACAGGCTGGTCGTATAAGGATAGTGGTTGGAAACCGTAATGAACTTCGTATAGAAAGGCTGTTGCAATCTTTCTAGGTATTTGATGGAATCCTTGAGCATGTATTTGTCATTAAGACCATACTGGAAGGAATTGCTGCTATTTTGTTTGGTGAAGTAGCTGGCATCAAAGAAGTAATTGTAGCCCCATTGTTTATAGGCGGTATTTCGATTCCAGAAACTTCCAGCATTCCCATGGAAAACAGCGCTCGAGTTGTAACCATTTTTTGAAAGAATAAATGGTGCAGCCTGTTGGGTATTGGTTCCACCATAGTTCACCATAAAGGAGCCTTGGTTGAGTCCGAAGAGGCCTGTTTCAATCATGGTCTCAGCATCAGACGTTTTCCCTGCCTTGACTTGGTTAAAAACATTTGAAAAGGCAAAGGTTTCTTTCGAGTGGTAAAGTGAGTTTAAGAAAGGTGTCACTTCATATTCTTTATCGTCTACTTTCAACTTGTAATCGATCAAGAATTGTTGGAAACTTTCCAAGTGAATGTAGATAACATTACGGCCTTTGGCCATTCCAAAGTACTCAGGATTAGGCTTGGCATAATGCTGTTGGATATATTCTTCCACCGGTTTTAAATCTGCTTCGGAGGCTTTGGAACGTTCTTTGTTGGCAGCATAGGTCTGATTAGCGCTATAACCCAGAAAGGCTGGTAAGCCTAGGGCACGAACGACATAGTAGTTTGAGAACCCACGAGTCAAGAGCTCAGGTCGGTCAATTTCTGCGAGGAAAAGGTTGGCCGAAAAGAGCATAGCCGATAAAGAGGTAACCGCAAAACTAGCTCGTTTATTGAAGGGACGATTGTCCATTCGAATCCATTTCTTAAAGAAGAAGAAAGCTAGAATAGGGAAATCTAGAATGTAGATCACATCCCAAGGGCGGAACAATTCTAAAGCAGCAGCTCCGAGACCGGCAGAAACCTTGCTGGAAGCCAACATGGTATTGACCGTTACGAAGTCTGTAAACTCTCGATAATAGATGGAGTTGGAAATCAACCAAATAAATAAGAGAAGGTAGATCCCAAAGGCCAAACTATAAAAGAGCTTGGTTCGTTTGATATAGAGTGCTAGACCGATGAAGAGCAGACTGATCGGCAATGGGTTGATCACTGCTAGAAAAATTTGATAGGGTCCTTGAATGTCTAAATTAAAATCAACTGAATAGGCCCACATGGTTTTGAACCAGTAGAGCAACAGAAGGGTCAAGACAAATCCTAGTCTGGTACTCATGAAATTGAGTATCGAATTCGTAATTTTTTTCACAAAATGTTACTTCCTTGTCTTATTTCCTAAAAATTTTCATATACAAGTATACCACATTTTTATGGAGAAAGAAAAAAATGACTGTAAAGGAGAGGAAAGAAATAGGAAAGATCCGGCATTTTATATCATTTGAAGCTAAATGATGAGAGCTAGGATAAAATGGTAAAAAAAGTTCCAGTAAATAAACCCTCTCTTTGTGAAAACTGCAGACTTTTGCTATAATAGAGGGTATGAAAAAACTCACAGTCAGTCGGCAAGTAGCTCGAAAATTAAAACAAGGACAATCCCTTCTTGAAAAGCAAGATTTTGAGTCACTTCCTGCTTTGGATCAAGCGATTCAATTGCTTTCAGGAGATGGACAATCCCTAGGAGTCGGATACTTATCTGAACAAAATAAAGGGATTGGATGGTTTGTTTCACAAGAGTTGGTCGCTTTTGATCAAGACTTTTTTAAAAAGCTTTTCATCAAAGCCAAGCAATACCGTCGTTCTTATTATGCGGATGAAACGACGACGGCCTTTCGTCTCTTTAACCAAGAGGGAGATGGTTTTGGTGGTTTCACGGTTGACTTGTATGGTGAGTTTGTTGTTTTTTCTTGGTACAATCCTTTCGTATTTCAGATCAAGGGAACCATTCTAGCGGCCTTTCAAGAAGCTTTTCCAGAAGTCCGAGGGGGCTATGAAAAGATTCGCTTTAAAGGCTTGGACTATGAATCAGCTCATGTCTATGGAGAAGAAGCTCCGCAAGAATTTTTGATTCTTGAAAATGGGGTCTCTTACCAAGTCTTTCTCAATGATGGCTTGATGACGGGGATCTTTTTGGACCAGCATGAAGTCCGAGGAAGTTTAGTTGAGGGGCTCGCTGCTGGTAAGTCCTTGCTTAATATGTTCTCCTATACGGCGGCCTTCTCTGTGGCTGCGGCAATGGGTGGAGCAGTTGAGACAACATCGGTCGATCTGGCTAAGAGAAGTAGAGAATTATCAGAAGCGCATTTTGTGGCAAATGGCTTGGCGTTGGATGCTCATCGTTTTGTCGTGATGGATGTCTTTGACTATTACAAATATGCCAAACGCCATGACCTAAGCTATGATGTGATCGTGGTTGATCCGCCTAGCTTTGCGCGGAATAAAAAACGGACCTTTTCAGTCGCTAAAGATTATCATCGATTGGTCAGCGAGGCTCTTGAGATTTTAAATCCAGGTGGGACCTTGATTCTCAGTACCAATGCAGCAAATGTGACCAAAGATAAATTTAAAAAACAAATCGAAAAGGGATTTCAAGGACGTAAGCATCGCTATGTAGCGGAATACGGACTTCCGGGAGATTTTCGATGGAACAAGAAAGAAGAAAGTAGTAATTACTTAAAAGTATTTACGATTAGGGTGGATGTATGAAGTTAGTTGTTTCGATTATGCCTCGCTCCTTAGAAGAGGCGCAACAACTAGATAGTTCGCGTTACGAGGATGCAGATGTTATTGAGTGGCGTGCAGACTTTTTAGAAAAAAGCGAGATCTTAACCGTCGCTCCTGCAGTTTTTGAGAAATTTGCTGGACGCGAGATTTTATTCACCTTGCGGACTCGAGCTGAAGGTGGAGAGATGGAGCTGACTAATGAAGAATATGTTGGGATTCTAAAAGATATTCAATCCATCTATCATCCGGATTATATCGATTTCGAGTATTATAGTCACCGTGAAGTCTTTGAAGAGATGTTGGAATTTTCAAATCTTGTTCTTAGCTACCACAATTTCCAAGAAACTCCGGAAAATATGATGGAGATCTTATCGGAATTGACCAGCTTTTCTCCAAAATTAGTCAAGGTATCCGTTATGGCCCACAATGAACAAGATGTTCTTGACTTGATGAATTATACGCGTGGTTTCAAGACACTGAACCCTGAGCAAGAATATGTAACGATTTCCATGGGCAAGGTCGGGAAGATTTCGCGCTTGACAGCTGATTTGACAGGCTCTTCTTGGTCTTATGCTAGAGTCGGAGATGAAAGTGCTCCAGGTCAAATTCCTCTTGAAAATATGAGAAGAATTCGGGAGTTATTAAATGAAGATTGACGGATATACTCGGATGGCAGCGGTCATTGCCCATCCCATTCGTCATAGTATTTCTCCTTTCATCCATAATCTAGCTTATGAATTAACAGCGACCAATGCTGCTTATCTAGCTTGGGATATTGCTGAAGAAGACTTAGAAAGCACCATCAGCCAAATTCGTAAGTTAGATATGATTGGGGCCAATATCTCCATGCCCTATAAGCAGAAGGTCTTTCCTTATCTAGATGAAGTGGATGAGATGGCCCGAAAGATCGGTTCTGTCAATACCATTGTTCACCGTGATGGCAAGCTTAAAGGCTATAATACGGATGGAATTGGTTTCTTTCGTAGTTTACCTCCTGCTTTCTCTATTAAGGGAAAAACAATGGTTCTCTTAGGTGCAGGTGGTGCAGCTTTAGCGATTATTGCACAGGCGATTCATCTAGGTGTGAAACGTATCCTTGTCTTTGTGAGAGAGGAAAGATTGGTTCATTATCGTTCAATAGTTCAGTTGGTTGAAGAAGGCTTTGATTTCTTGATAGAATTGTATGCGATTGAGAAAGATGAAGATGTTCAAAACTCTTTTAATCAAGCTGATCTCATCTTAAATGCCACTGGTGTTGGAATGGATGGTCAGTCTCTTCCAATAGCGAGTCAATTGACCTTTCCCCCACATGCCTTAATCGTAGAGATGGCCTACTATCCGGCAGTGACCCCCTTTCTGCAATTAGCAGTGAATCAAGGAAACCAGAGGGTAAATGGGCTGGGAATGCTCTTTTATCAAGCTGAAGCAGCATTTGAATTAATGACTGGGAAAGTATTTCCTACAGAGTCTGTATGGAAAGCTTTGACAACAGAATATCGCCAATTTGTATGTGACTAAGAGAGGGGTTTACCTTTCCCTATTGAAAAGCTTTATGAGATTAGAACAGGAACTGATTTTTTAAAAAACAGTCTTGCTCTAGTCTCTTTTTCATTTTGTTTGAGACATGTACCTTATTTCATGATAAGATAGAATCAAAGAAAAACGTGAAGGAGATTCCTATGAACGTATCGGTACCTATTCCAGGACATTCCTATGATATTGTGATTGAAAGAGGTGGTCTCAACCAAGTTGGCGACTGGTTGCGTACTCTTTGGGGCGATAAAAAAGTCGCCATTATTTCCGATAACCGCGTGGCTAAGCTATATGCCTCTATCGTAGAGAAGAGCCTTGAGAAAGCTGGTTTTCAAGTGGTGCGCTTTGAGTTTCTTGAAGGAGAAGCCAGTAAGAATCTAACCACTGTTTCAAAAGTTTATGACTTTCTAGCTACTCAAGGCATGACCCGCAGTGATGGAATCGTCGCTCTTGGGGGCGGCGTTGTTGGTGATTTGGCTGGTTTTGCTGCCTCGACCTATATGCGGGGAATTTCCTTTGTTCAGATCCCGACTAGCTTGACCGCGCAGGTTGATTCCTCTATCGGTGGTAAGACTGGAGTCAACACAGCCTATGCCAAAAACATGGTAGGAACCTTTGCCCAACCGGATGGAGTGTTCATTGATCCTGAAGTGTTGAGCACTTTGGGACACCGTGAATTGATCGAGGGGATGGGTGAAGTCATCAAGTATGGTCTCATCCAAGATACGGAACTTTGGGAAGAATTGGAAGACATGGATGGTTCTATCGAGAGTATTCTAGAGCATGCAGAGAGCATTATTTCTCATTCTTGCCTGGTGAAGCGTGACCATGTGGTGGCAGACGAGCTGGACAATGGCATTCGCCTCTATCTCAATTTTGGTCATACCATTGGCCATGCCATTGAAGCAACAGCTGGTTATGGGCAGGTTATGCATGGAGAAGCCGTCAGTATGGGCATGGTGCAGCTCTCCCGAGTTGCAGAAGAAAAAGGCTTGATGCCAAAGGGAATCACTCAAAAAATCGAAGAAATGTGCCGAAAATTTGGCCTTCCGGTGGCCTATGAGCAATGGGATCAAGAAGCCCTTTATCAAGCTTTGACCCATGACAAAAAAGCCCGTGGGACCAGCTTGAAATTGGTGATTGTTCCAGAGTTGGGGAAAGCAGCGATTCATCAAATCCCTCTTCAAGAAATGAAGGACTTTTTAGAAAGAAAGGAATAAGGTCGTATGAGATATTTAACAGCAGGAGAGTCCCATGGACCTCGACTAACAGCCATCATCGAGGGGGTTCCGGCAGGCCTTCCTTTATCTGAAGAGGATATTAATAAAGAGCTCAAACGTCGACAAGGTGGCTATGGTCGTGGTGCTCGGATGAAAATCGAGAGTGACCGTGTTGAGATCACATCAGGTGTTCGTCATGGCTTGACCATGGGAGGTCCGATTACTCTGAATGTGACCAATCTGGATCACCTAAAATGGCTGGAGATCATGAATGTAGCACCGGTCGAAGAGAAAAAGAAAAATCTGCGTAAGATCACCAAGCCACGTCCTGGTCATGCCGATCTAGTCGGAGGGATCAAATACCGTTTTGACGATCTTCGTAATTCGCTCGAACGTTCTTCTGCCCGTGAGACGACCATGCGTGTAGCCGTTGGTGCAGTTGCTAAACGGATTTTAGAAGAGATCGGCGTTGAAGTAGCCAGCCACATTGTTAATTTTGGGGGAATCGAGATTGCAATTCCTGAGAATCTAACCGTTTCAGAAATCAAGGAAAAGGCAGGTCAGTCGGAAGTTTCGATCGTGGTGCCAGAACAAGAAGAAGCCGTTAAGGCTTACATTGACCAAGTGAAAAAAGATGGCGATACCATCGGGGGAATTGTGGAAACCTTGGTTGGGGGTGTGCCTGTTGGACTAGGATCCTATGTGCAATGGGACAAGAAATTGGACGCTAAAATCGCTCAAGGAGTGGTCTCTATCAATGCCTTTAAGGGAGTTGAGTTTGGTCTTGGGTTCGACGCAGGTCGCCTAAAAGGTAGTCAAGTCATGGATGAAATCATCTGGTCTCAGGACACTGGCTATACGCGTCGCACCAATAATCTTGGTGGTTTTGAAGGGGGCATGACCAATGGTGAGCCCATTCTGGTTCGTGGTGTCATGAAACCTATTCCGACCCTCTACAAACCTTTGATGAGTGTGGATATTGAAACTCATGAGCCTTATAAGGCAACAGTTGAGCGCAGCGACCCAACGGCTCTACCAGCTGCAGGAGTGGTAATGGAAGCAGTGGTCGCAACAGTCCTTGCTACAGAAGTGCTTGAAAAATTCTCATCCGATAACTTGGAAGAATTGAAAGAAGCCGTTGCTAAGCACCGGGAATTTACGAAGAATTTTTAAGAGAAAGAGTTTTCCTTTGGAGAAGAAAGTTGTATATATTGCAGGCTTGGGCTTGATTGGTGCATCCCTCGCGCTAGGCATTAAGAGAGCCCACCCAAACGTGACTGTTCTTGGGTACAATCGTAGTGAAGCCTCTCGAACCATCGCCCTTGAAAGAGGAATGGTGGATCAGGTGACGGATGATTTCGCAGCCTTTGCCCCCTTAGCAGATATCATTATTTTGGCCCTTCCCATCAAGCAAACCAAGTCTTACTTAGAAACCTTAGCTAGCTTGCATTTGAAAGACCGGGTACTGGTGACAGATGCAGGCTCTACCAAGGCAGAAATTGTCGCACAAGCTGAAAAAGTGTTTACAGATAAGGATGTACGCTTTGTGGGAGGACACCCCATGGCTGGTAGTCATAAGACAGGTGCTGCAGCAGCAGATGCAACCTTATTTGAAAATGCCTATTATATTTTTACCCCTTCCAGCTTGACGACAGGGGGTGCCATGGAAGAGTTGAAAGAGCTTCTGAGTGGATTGGGATCCCGCTTTATCGAAATCGATGCCGAGGAACACGATCGAGTGACTTCCCAGATCAGCCATTTCCCTCATATTTTAGCCTCGACTCTGGTCGAGCAGGCCGTAGCTTATGGGGAAGAGCATGAAATGACCCGTCGTTTTGCGGCTGGTGGCTTTCGGGATATGACACGGATTGCGGAAAGTGAGCCAGGCATGTGGACCTCTATCCTCTTGTCCAACCCTCAAGCGATATTAGAGCGGATTGCAGATTTCAAAGAGCGTTTGGATCAGGTGGCTGAGACCATTCAAGCAGATAACGAAGAGGCCATTTGGTCCTTTTTCCAAGAAGGTCGCAAGCACCGAAAAGAAATGCAAATCCATCAGCGTGCTGGACGCGATAGTGCCTATGATCTCTTTATCGATGTCCCTGATAAGGAAGGTGTGATCCTCGAAATCTTACAACTCCTACAAGGGATTTCCTTGGTCAATATTCACATTAATGAAGAGAATCGTGAAGATATCCACGGGATTTTGCAACTGACCTTTAAAAATGCAGAGGATCAGGAACAGGCCCAAGAATTGATCAGCCAGGCGATGTCTTATACTGTCCTTGCTCGCTAGGTCTAAAGAAGGATTTGCGTCAAAATGCCTGCTTCATTTTAGGAATATTGAAGGAAAAGCAGTATAATAGAAGTATCTTATCAGTAAAGGAGCCTAGAAAATGGCAAATATTTATGATGTAGCAAACGAACTCTCTCGAACCCTGCGAGACCTTCCTGAATATAAGGCTGTCGTAGAAAGCAAGCAAGCGATCGAAGCAAATCCAGAAGCGAAAACGCTGTTTGACGAATACGTCGCTTTCCAAAATCAACTGCAAGGCTTGATGCAATCCGGTCAACTTCCAACAGAAGCTGTGCAACAAGAAATGAAGGACTACATGGAAAAAATCCAAGCAAGTCCGATTGTGAATGAATTTTTCACCAAACAACAACAATTGTCTATTTATCTTGCAGATCTTGAAAAGATCATCTTTGAGCCGATTCAAGATTTATACAAATAAGAACCACTACCAGAGTTGTCATTTCGACTCTGGTATTTTCGTTCGCCACTAGAGGAAAACAAGCTCAAAAAATGCTTGGAAACATTCGTTTTTTGTTCCAAATTTTTGATCAAAAATTGAATTCATGTCCTATTTATGATAGAATATGTGGAAAAGCACTCTGGAGAAGGCAATGAAATTAAGAACCAATAGCAAGGGTCTAAAGGGAACCATTCGTGTCCCTGGTGACAAATCCATCAGTCACCGATCGATTATTTTTGGAAGTCTTGCAAAGGGCGAAACCAAGGTCTATAATATCTTGCGAGGCGAAGATGTGCTTTCTACCATCCAGGTGTTTCGAGATTTAGGAGTCTCTATCCAGGATGATGGGGATGTGATTCGGATTCAAGGGGTAGGCTTTCAGGGTCTTCAAGCTCCGACCGATCCCCTTGATATGGGCAATTCAGGAACGTCTATTCGTTTGATTTCAGGTGTCTTAGCAGGTCAGGATTTTGCAGTGACCATGGTCGGAGACGACAGTCTTTCCAAACGGCCCATGGATCGTGTGGCGATCCCACTGCGTCAGATGGGGGTAGAGATTTCTGGTCAGGGAGATCGCGATTGCCCGCCTTTGCATGAAAAAGGGACGCACCAGCTTAAAGCCATTCATTACCGTTTGCCAGTGGCATCGGCTCAAGTCAAGTCTGCTCTCATTTTTGCCGCTCTACAAGCTGAAGGTGAATCGACGATTATCGAAAAGGAAAAGACGCGTGACCATACGGAGGATATGATTCGCCAATTTGGTGGAGAGATCCAGGTGAATGGAAAAACCATCCGCATCCAAGGTGGACAAGAGTTTCAAGGTCAAGAAGTCATCGTTCCTGGAGATATTTCCAGTGCAGCCTTTTGGTTAGTGGCAGGCCTCATGCTGCCAGATAGTGTGATCAAGATTGAAAATGTTGGCATCAACCAAACGCGGACAGGGATTCTCGATGTGATTCAAGAAATGGGGGGAGATCTCACCATGGAGGATCGCGATGAAAAAGCGGTCTCTGCGAGTCTCACTGTCAAGACTTCGTCCTTAAAAGGGATTCGAATTGATGGGGAGTTGATTCCACGCTTGATTGATGAATTGCCGATTATTGCTTTACTAGCGACACAAGCAAATGGTCAGACCGTGATTGCGGATGCTGAAGAGCTTCGTGTGAAAGAAACGGACCGTATCCAGGTCGTAGCAGATAGCCTCAATGCTATGGGAGCCACTGTCGTGCCAACGGAAGACGGCATGATCATCACTGGACCGACTCCTCTACATGGAGCAGAATTGGAGACCTTTGGAGATCATCGGATTGGGATGATGGTTGCCATTGCTGCCTTATTGGTGAGTGATGGAAATGTGGTGTTGGATCGTGCAGAGGCCATCAACACCAGTTACCCTAGTTATTTTGAAGATTTGGAGACCTTACTGCATGGCTAAAATTTTACTTGGTTTTATGGGAACAGGTAAAACGACCGTTGGTCGCATTCTTGATCCAAAGTTCCATGATATGGATGAATTAATTGTTGAAGAGATCGGTATGTCGATCAATGACTATTTCGCAGTGGAAGGAGAAGCTGCCTTTCGTCATCGCGAGGCTGAAATGCTAGAGCGTTTGTTGAAAAACGAAGCGGCCATCATCTCCCCTGGAGGCGGGATTGTGGTCAATCCTCATAACCGTGCGCTCTTGGAAAAAAATCCTCACAACATTTATTTGCGGGTAGATTTTGAAACCTTGTACAGCCGCATTCAAAATGACAAAGCCATGCAACGCCCCCTCTTTTTAAACCACACAAAAGAAGAATTCAAGAAGATTTTTGATGGTCGTTTGCCTTTGTATGAGGATATTGCAACCCATATTGTGGATGTTGAGGACAAAACACCTGAAGAAATTGCGGAGATCATTCGATGCTTGTAGGCTTTCTTGGTCCCAAGGGATCTTTTACCCATGATGTGGCCACTCATAGCTTTCCGACTTCTGAACGCATCGCCTATCGGACGATCACAGATGTCATTAAGGCTTATGAGAATCAAGAGATCGATTTTGCAGTCGTCCCAGTTGAAAACTCGATTGAAGGCAGTGTTCATGAGACCCTTGATTACCTCTTTCACCAAGGAACCATCCAGGCCGTTGCAGAAGTGGTCTATCCCATTAAACAACAGCTCTTGGTAGTTAAAAAAGATCGGCCTATTCGAACGGTCTATTCGCATCCACAGGCCTTGGCCCAAGGGAAGGCTTTTCTAAGAGCCCATTATCCGGATGTGGCCATGGAAATGACGGCTTCAACAGCCTATGCAGCCCGCTATGTAGCAGAGCATCCAGACATGGAAATTGCAGCGATTGCCCCTCTGGCAGCGGCCAGTGAGTACGGCTTGGAAGTCCAGGCCAAAGACATCCAAGAAATCGAGGACAATTATACACGTTTTTGGATTTTAGGGACCAAAGAGCCCGCAATTTCAGAAACTTTAAGACCGGCCCTTCAAAAAGTTAGCTTGGCCTTGACCTTGCCAAGTAACCTGGCAGGAGCCCTCTATAAAGGTTTGTCTACCTTTGCTTGGCGGGGGATCAATTTAACCAAGATTGAAAGTCGACCCCTAAAAACAGCTTTAGGAGAATACTTTTTCATTATTGACCTCCTAAATGAAGCGCCTGATCTTTTACAATTTGCCTATCAAGAATTAGACAGTTTGGGCATTCAGACAAAAGTCTTGGGTCAGTATCAGGTCTATACCTTAAAAGATAACGGAATGGAGAAAAGATGAGTAACGAATCCAACTTTCTATCTCACCACGAGCGAAAGCGATTAGAGTACTTATACTCAAATTTTCATTATTTGAATGAACGAGAACAACTAGAATACAATTACCTGCTCAAGAAGAGCCAAGGAGCTTATGAGGAAGCAGAAGCCCTTCAACCTGAGGTAGACGCTACAGAAGAAGTGCAAGGTGAGATTGCTGAACCAATTGGGGATCTCCCTGTTTACCAATCACGTAGCAAAAAGTCTAAGAAGAAAGCAGTTGCTGCGACGAGCGATATACCTAAGAAACCACGGAAAAAGATCCGCGTCAAACGGATTCTCAAGTGGCTTGCTCTCTTTTTCTTGCTCATTATTGGTGGCATGGTCTTCATGTTTGTGAAAGGCCTGAACAGCAAGCCGACAGGTCCAGATGCTAAACCAGCTGTCGTCGAGAAATTTAACGGCAAGAAGTCGCGAGATGGGGTCAATATCCTGATCTTGGGGACAGATGGGCGGATCGGTGAGAAATCGGATGAGACCCGGACAGACTCCATCATGGTGGTCAATGTCAATAACAAAGAAGGCAAGATTAAGATGGTCAGCTTCATGCGGGATACACTGGTCCATATCGATGGAGTCAGCCAGCAAAATATTCCAGAGTACGACGGCTACTACGACCAGAAGCTCAACACTGCCTTCACCATCGGGGAGCAAAATAATAACCAAGGGGCTGAATTGGTGCGTCAGATGCTCAAAGACAACTTTGACATTGACATCCAATATTACGCCATGGTCGATTTCAAGACCTTTGCGACAGCGATCGATACCCTCTTCCCAAATGGGGTCGAGATGAATGCGCAGTTTTCAACGGTTGATGGCGAAAAGGTCAGTGAAGTAGAAGTACCAGATGATTTGAACATGAAAGACGGTGTCGTTCCGCAGCAAACCATCAAGGTTGGAAAACAACGGATGGATGGCCGGACCCTTCTCAATTATTCGCGTTTCCGCAAGGATGATGAAGGAGACTTTGGTCGGACCCGTCGCCAGCAAGAGGTCATGTCCGCTATCATGCATCAGATCAAGGATCCAACTAAACTCTTTACGGGATCAGAAGCCCTTGGGAAAGTCTTTGCCATGACGTCTACCAATGTTCCCTTCTCCTTCCTATTGACCAATGGACTTGGACTAGTCGGAAGTGCTGGAAAAGGAATTGAACGAGTGACCATCCCAGAAAATGGGGATTGGGTCGATGCCTACGATATGTACGGTGGCCAAGGCTTGCTGGTCGATTTCGATGCTTATAAAAAGAAATTGTACCAAATGGGACTGAGATGATATAATAAGGGGATAGGAGTTTTGGACTCCACCCCTTTTAATTTGTAGAAAGATAGAAAACGATGTTAAAGAAAAATGAAATTGTAACCGTTGAGATTGTCGATTTGACACACGAAGGAGCAGGAGTGGCTAAGGTCGATGGCCTGGTCTTTTTTGTGGAGAATGCCCTGCCAGGAGAAGTCATCCGCATGCGCGTGCTCAAGGTCAATAAGAAAATCGGCTACGGAAAAGTAGAGGAGTACTTGGAAAAATCTCCTCATCGCAATGAAGAACTGGACCTGGCTTACTTGCGAAGCGGCATTGCTGACTTAGGCCACCTGGCTTATCCGGAGCAGCTGAAATTCAAGGCCAAACAGGTCAAGGATAGCCTCTACAAGATGGCAGGAATCTCTGATATCGAAGTGCCCCTGACCTTGGGGATGGACCATCCCGTCCAGTATCGCAACAAGGCCCAGGTGCCTGTCCGTCGTGTCAACGGTCAGGTAGAGACAGGCTTCTTTCGCAAGAACTCTCATGATTTGATGCCGATTGAAGATTTCTATATCCAAGATCCAGTCATTGACCAAGTGGTCTTGGCACTTCGGGATTTGATTCGTCGGTTTGACCTCAAGCCTTATGATGAAAAGGAACAATCTGGCTTGATTCGCAATCTCGTCGTTCGTCGTGGCCACCATTCTGGAGAAATTATGGTCATTTTGGTGACAACTCGTCCCAAGGTGTTCCGTGTGGACCAGTTGATCGAGCAGTTAATCAAGCAATTCCCAGCCATCAAATCCGTTATGCAAAATATCAATGACCAGAATACCAATGCGATTTTTGGAAAAGAATGGCGCACTCTTTATGGTCAGGATTACATTACTGACCAAATGTTGGGCAATAGCTTCCAAATCTCTGGCCCAGCCTTTTACCAGGTCAATACAGAAATGGCAGAGAAGCTCTATCAGACAGCTATTGACTTTGCGGAGTTAAGAGAAGATGATGTCGTGATTGATGCCTACTCCGGAATTGGGACCATTGGCTTATCCGTTGCCAAGCATGTCAAGGAAGTCTACGGAGTGGAAGTTATCCCAGAAGCAGTAAAAAATAGCCAGAAGAATGCTAGTCTAAATGGCATCACCAATGCCCACTATGTCTGTGATACAGCAGAAAATGCCATGAAGAATTGGCTCAAGGAAGGCATCCAACCAACTGCTATCCTAGTCGACCCACCACGCAAGGGCTTGACCGAAAGCTTCATCAAAGCAAGTGCCCAAACAGGGGCTGGCCGCATCGCCTATATCTCCTGTAACGTCGCCACCATGGCGCGTGATATCAAACTTTACCAAGAGTTAGGTTATGAATTGAAGAAAGTCCAGCCGGTGGATCTTTTTCCGCAGACGCATCACGTCGAATGTGTAAGCTTGTTAGTGAAACGTAGCTAATCCTCAAAAGGTTCACTGAACCTTTTGAGGCCACAAACGCACCATGTTGAGGCGGTGTCACTACTTGTACGAGCTGAGGCATCAGCGAAGTAGAAACAGATGATCTGCCCATGTGACAAGGTGAGACCGAAGGTCGAGAAGGTGCCCTGGGGTATAGCTGTCGTAGAGTAAGGAGTTTACGACGAGACAATACGGTAACAGCGAACCGCCGAGTGTGTGAGTTCGTTGGATTGATGTCAAAAGTTGCACTCGCTAAGTAAATAAACTGTAGAAAACAAAGGCTTGTTCAATTCAATGTATGATGAATTACTGGCACCAAAACCAAAGAAAAAGAAATAATTAAATTAGAAGTTGTAGGGGGGAGTATGAGAATCGGAGTTATTCAAGCAAGTTCACAAGCACCCAAAAATCAAATAATCTATGATGCTGTAGTAAAGTACGCTCCAAAGAAATCTGAGGTTATAAATTTTGGCTGTACGATAGAAGAAAATGAAAAATATTCGTATATAGAGATTTCTATTCTTGTAGGTATCTTGTTGGCAAGTAGGACAGTTGATTTTGTTGTTACGGGCTGTTCTTCCGGACAAGGAATGATGCTTGCTTGTAATAGTATGCCTGATGTCATTTGCGGATATGCACCTACACCGAATGATGCCTATTTATTTGCCCAGATTAATAATGGAAATGCGATATCATTACCATTAGGTGAAGATTATACATGGTCAGGTACTGAAAATCTCGAAAGAACAATAGAAGCTCTTTTCTCGGAGCCATTTGGGCAAGGATACCCAAAAAGTGAGGCAGAGAGAAAGGTAAGAGATGCTGAGAAACTTAAAGAAATAAGAAGAATCGGGCAGATTCAGTTTGAAGAATTCGTAAATGTACTAGATATATCATTGTTTGAATCAATAAAGAGGAAACAGAATGTAATTCAGAATGTAAAGGCGTATGGGAAGAAAGAAATAGCTGATTTAATGAAATGAACAAATTCTAGTTTGTCTAGGTAATACCTTTTAACGATAGCCTTATTTAATCATTAAAAGGTATGTGAATATGTTTTCAGATACAGACAAGACTACCTGACATACTTAGTGAGCACTCGTTTCAATTAGAATATGTGAGTTTGTTATAGAAACTTAGTTAAACATCTCGCTTTTTCATTTCAAGGCGAGAGGTTTCAAAGCTCCACTGGAGCTTTTAACTCCCCAAACCATTTGAGTCCCATAAACGCATCATACTGAGGCAGTATCGTTGTTGCGAAGAGTAAAAGGATGAAAATCTTTTATTTCAAGCGTTTTGTCTTTGTAGATAAAGGCAATTTTGACATCAAAAAAGTCCTAAAATGGTACATAGAAGTAAATGTATATGTGGATATCGTTCACATATCGGATAAATGAATACAACAATAAATATTTATATCTTAAGCGAGAACTATTCTACATGGTTCTCGTTTTTTTGCGTCTAAGGAGAAATTTTGTAGAACGAAATGCAGTCATCACATTATATCGTGATTTCTTATCTAGTCCGACAAATTGTCCTGGATATTGTTGAGGCCATATCGCTTATGGCTGAATTGGACAAAAGTGTCATGGTTCGCTTGGAATCAAATGGAGGTTTAATATTAAAAGAACATGGAGGAGTGTTATGAAACGAATTACCACAAAGCAATGCCAATCTTCAGAATGGTATTATAAATTACCTAAAATTCTTTTTGAGGATGAGAAATATATGGATATGAAAGGTTGCTTATGCGGTTCTTAAAGACCACTAAGAGCTGTCTCCTAGTCTTAGTTGGGAGGACAATCCCTATTATATCAATTGGCTTAATGATTTCTTTGGAAATACGGGTGTCTCGCCCAGTTCTTTCTAACCTTCTGGTAGGGTAATTCAGGAGACAAGTTACTAGAATGCAAGACCAGAGAGACAGAGTAGTATTACCAGATTGAAAAGGTTTTTTGTCAGCCAAACAGAGGTACGGCTCAAAGTGATTCTAAGGCTTTTGAAAGTGTACGAGGGGAACGTTATGATAACTCGATTCCAGGAGGTGGCGATGGTATGGTTATGCCTATGGCTAGTGTACTTGGGAAGTAGCAGCTCGGATCAAGCAGTTAGGATTAAAATTCAAGGGCAGAAATGGGGAAAAGATTCCTAATATCAACACCATGGGAAATGCTCAAGACATGGTGGCAATCACAGCAATTCTGGGTGGTGAAACAGGCTCTATTCCAAGAGCTGAAGTTATTATCTCATTTGTCGGTGACAATCATAGAACCTTTGTTACTTATGGTCATGTGTCTTTTGTTAAGGAGGTCTATCCAGATGATTGATTTCTGGTATCGGAAACTAATGTTGATGGAAGACGGTTTTCTCAGGCAGATAGTGCCATGGGTTTTGCTTATACGACGAAACAGAGAGTCTTTACTTGAAATTTTCTAATATTTTGGTGACTTATAGTTTTTGTAAGTCACTTTTTATTATCAAAAAACTTGCATTTTATCATTTAAATTGATAAAATACGTAAAAAATGATAAAAAGGAAAAACAATGAATGTTCAAAAGATAATTTCTATTTTTCAATCGTTTTATATTAATGTAAGTGTTGAAAAAATAGCTTTAACTTTACCAATTAGTTTTGAAAAAAGATTTCAATATGTCCAAATGAAGTTTCATAAGGAGTCATTTTTATTGATTAAAGAAAAGAGAAGAGGAAGTTTAGACTCATTTGTTACTCAAGCTCGTATTATGGGTGAAAAAGCTAGCATGGACGTTATTTTGGTATTTTCAAAGCTATCTGACATTGAAAAAAAACAACTCCTTCAAGCTAGAGTTCCTTTTGTAGATTTCAAGGGAAATCTCTTTTTTCCTCCATTGGGATTAGTATTGAATGCTAATGATGATGTTGCAACATCTAAAGAATTAACACCTAGCGAACAATTAACTTGGATTGCCTTTTTATTGACAAAAGGTCAAAAAGTAGTAGATGTTGATATGCTTTCACAGGTAACTGGACTTCCAAACTCAACGATTTATAGATGTTTGAGGACTTTTAAAGCTTTAGATTGGTTAAATAAGCCAAATAAACTTTACACCTATACTGCATCAAAGAAAGAATTATTCTTAAAATCAGAGTCCTATTTATTTAATCCCATCAAAAAACGGCTCTTATTGCCCAATGTAGATCTAGAGAATATAAAATCTGCTTCTAGTCTTCTATACGGTGGTACTTATGCTTTATCCTATTTGACTTTTTTAGCTGAATCGGATGAAAATAGTAGCTATGTCATATCACATAGACAATTCAATAAATTATCCTTGCCATTATCTCAGCATGTTTTAGAAGGCAAGGTATTAGAGATATGGCGATATAGTCCTTTTGTATCTGAATTTTGGAACGATTTTAAAGAAAATCAAGATAGACAGTTTGTAGATCCTATTTCTCTTTATTTGACCTTAAAAGATGATGATGATCCACGTGTGGAGGAAGAGATTGAAGTACTAAAAAATAATATATTACAGTATCTAGGAGAAGATGATGCCAGCTAATACGAAAGCTATTTTTCAAGAAATGTTTGCGAATTTTCAAGACTATTATGTTTTGATTGGAGGGACTGCAACCTCTATTGTATTGGACTCGCAAGGGTTTAAAAGTCGGACAACAAAAGATTATGATATGGTCATCATAGATGAATTAAAAAATAAGGAATTTTATGATACCTTGAATCACTTTTTAGAATTGGGAGAATATCAAGGAAGTCAGAAGGATGAAAAAGCGCAATTATTTCGATTTACAACAAATAAACCTGAGTTTCCTTCTATGATTGAACTATTTAGTATTTTACCAGAATACCCATTAAAGAAGGAGGGGAGAGAAACACCCTTACATTTTGATGAAGATGCTAGTTTGTCGGCCTTATTATTGGATAAGGATTATTATAATATATTGGTGCATGAAAAAGAATCCATTCAGGGATACTCAGTGTTGAGTAATCGTGGTTTAATTATTTTCAAGGCTAAAGCTTGGTTGGATATGAGAGAACGCTCCGCCACTGGTACTCAAGGTTTAAGTAAAGCCATTAAAAAACATCTGAACGACATTACTCGATTAACAGCTCTATTAGTAGGGAGTGAAAAGCTATCAAATATAACCTCTAGTGACACGGTAAAAGCAGATATGCACCGTTTTGTGATAGAACTTGAGTCTGTGATATCAACTATTCCTCAAAATGATGATATTTTATTGAATAGGGATGAAGTTTTTGAAATTTTGAAAGATTTTCTAGATAGTTAAAATTAATTGTAATCACATAGATATATCGAAATGGCCACACTCGGTTGTGTACCAGCTTTTGATAGATATTTTGTTTTTGGATTAAAATCACAAAAGGTTGTCATTGGAACCTATAACATTAAATCTATTTTACAACTAGTAATTTTTTATGAGAACAACATAGAACAATTAGATTCAGTCCCCCAAAAATTTATTGTTGCTGACATGCTATATCCTCAAATGAAAATTCTTGATATGGGATTTTGGCAGATTGGTTTTGATTTAGATAATAAATAACTATTTACGTCTAGTCTGGAGCCAACTAATGGATTTACTTTTAAATGGTGTTTTTCACCTTACAGAAAAAGAAAAGAACTATAGTAAAAGGTAATTTACCGAAAAATATTTTTAGGCTTTCATAGAAAACATCGTAACTATGAATTTGAAGAGATTGTTTTTGATTGAGAATCAATTTTCATTGAATAGCTTTTAGATAATTAGCTTTTAGAGTATGGTATGCTACATATTAATTTTATTATTAGGGAAAGCGACTAGATAGCATCGTATTAAGATATTTTTACATAGATGATATTGCATTTTGAATTATAACAAAGGAGTACTAACATGCCGAAATATACCGACGAAGATATTAGAAAATTAAATAAAATCACATTAAAAATTGCTGGTGATTATTTAGGCATAAGTTCACAAGCAGTTGCGATAGGTCTTAGAAATAATCTTCTTCCAATTGGTTTTGCTATTCATAACGAAGAAAGAGACAGACGTTTCACTGAGAGTTGGTCATATCATATTATCGCTGAAAGAATGATTTCATACAACCACGGAAAACTATCAGAGATCCGTGTTGAGAATATTGAAACTAGTTTAGATAAAATTATAGAGGAATTTAACGGTTTAAAACAAGATTTACTTTTTATATTAAGCGAAAATGCAGAAGTGAAGAATTAGAAGTTTTTGAATTTGCGTTTTCGCTTGGTAAATATAAAAATGGTGATGTAAAATATAAGGGTAAAGGTGTTTCAAATGAAGATGATAAAGACCTTTTCTAGAGAAGAACTCTATGAAGAAATCTGGGAGATAAGTGCGAAACAAGTTTCATTGAAATATGATTTAAGTTATTCTGACTTACTCAAGAAATGTAAAGAATTTGAAATCCCAATTCCAAAGGGTAGTTATTGGTATCGTAAGAATGCTGGACAAGACTTAAGTGAACTTATCGTTCCATTACCACAAAATGACATAAATGAGGTTCATATTGATAGAAAAAGTTTAAAGAACAGTAGAATTAAAGCTGCTAAACATAAAGAAGATAGTACGGAGGATAAAAACGAAGATACTGTTAAACTTGATACAACTAGTATAAGAGGTTCATTATCATTTATAGAGGACGATAAAATAGAGCGTATTATTGAAGTAGTTTCAAACCTAAACCAGGATCCAAATAAGAGATTACATAAATCTGTAGCTAATCTAAGAGATAAAATTACAGAGTGGAGTAAGAGGGAAAAAGCAGCTTCTTATCCTTACTTTGATTCTAGGCACAGATATAATGATTTAAAAGAACCTAAATTTGTAAAAAGTATTTCACTAAATTCTCTTCCACGTTTATATCGCTTTTTAGATACACTAGTTACTGTAATTGAAAAAATCGGCGATAAAGTAACTTCAAATTGGGATATTCAAATTGAAAAGGATATTGTTCGTTTTGAAGTTATAGAATCAACAGACAAAGTAACTCATGAATTAACAAAAGAAGAAGCTAAAGAACTAGCAGAGTACAATGATAGCGTTAAGTTTAATAGATATGCTTTTAAACCAAGAATAAAGAAGTATGACTATATACCAAACGGAAAATTTCGATTTAAGATAATAGATGGTAAATACATTAAAGATACTAAAGAATTTACACTTGAACAATCAATACCAGAAATAATTGTTTTAATTTACCAAGAGTATTATAAAGTTAAGAACTTACGACTTGAACGTGAAGAGAGAGAAAGACTATACGAAGAGGAGCAGGAGCGAAAAAGAAAATTACAAAAAAGAATCGAAGAAGAGAAGAAGCGGACAAAGTCACTTCTTAATATGTTGGAAGATTTTCAAACAGCAAATGATTTAAGACTGATGGCTGATAAATTGGAGATAGCAGGGAAACTTAGTAAAGAGGAAATTGATTGGATTAGATCCAAAGCTGACTGGATTGACCCAATAGTTTCTTCAACAGACGAATTACTAGGAATTAGAAATCATGAAAATTCTAGAGAACAAAAAGAACAATATCTAAGTAAGAAAAGGTACTACTGCTAACTTTGTGTTTTGGTGTTTTAGTAATTTACTAATTTCTAGAAGTAAATAACACAGTTATAATTATTACAAAGACTATGTTTTAGTAATTAGATTAAATTTGACGTAAACTGTAAAAAATAGAAAAATTACAATGGCATTCGAGTTTGTACTTTGAACGTGTATATTCAGTAATTTACAAGGTGAGGAACTTACAGTAATTTTTTAAACGAACAGAAGTTGAGGTGTAGAAATAAAAGATGTAGAAATCGTTATTGTTAACAATTGTTTTTGTACCATTTTTGAATTTTTGTAGAGAATAGTGAAAAAGTATATACTATTGGTTATTATACCTGTTATTAAAAAAAACAAAATTACTCGAGGTTAAATATGAATCAAAAGTCATCATCAATTTTGATAGGATTACTGGATGAAATCAATAATTTAAAGCAGAACAAAAAGATTTGGATAATTAAAGAAAATCCGGCATTATATTTTTCGATTATTAAAGATCTTTATAATGAAAAATTTTCTGAAATCGATAATAGTTTAGTACAAAACTTCTTTACATTTTTATCACATGGCAAACTTCCTTCTGGTTCAGATTATAAAAATTTACGTGATCAATTAATAATCCCTATCTTTGAAATTAAAACTTCAAAGCTATCAGATTCATCTGAAGTTAGAGATGCGATATTAAACAAAATTACTCATCAAATTTTCTCTCTGAATTTATCTGATGAAAACTGTACTCTTACAAACGTTCTAATTTGTAGACTGCTAGATGCTAAAGTAGCATGTAAATATTTTTATGGGCCTTCTAATAATTACTACACTGATCAATATCGTGAAAATCTTCGTTTTATTGATAATATACAGATTAACAAGTTAAATGAAATTAATTTAGATGATCGCAAGTTTTCTTCAGAAGTTTTAGAAGAAATTGTTTATAAGCCTGATTCAGATCTTATTAATTATCAAAATATACTTTATACTGATGAAAATTCTGCAAAATTGTTAACTTATGATTCATTTCTTGAATCCAGAATCACTGATAATGATAATAATGTTACCAACCTAGAGGTTATTAAAAATAACGAAACTGACTACATAGTCACATTTGATTTCAATGAATATCAAGGCCAATATCCTGCGACGTCGGATTTTTTCTTTAGCGTTAAAATAACACACTATGTAGATACTGAAATTTGGGAAACATATATAGCTGATTCTTTCAGAAATTACCAAAATAGTAACTACAAATTAGCTTTTCTTCTGGGGTTTATTGCAATTGAGTCTTTTATTGAAAACATCATCTATACAATAAAAACAAAGTTTCTTAGAAAAACAGTACGTGAATTATATTACGAACAGTATGGTATGGATGGACTCACGTTTAAAGAACTCCAATACTTTTTTTCAGATTCTCCAAATGAAGAATTTCAAAAGGAAACTAATCAACTAAAATATGAACGTAAGGGGTTAGATAATATCTTATGGTATGTCAATTTATATAGGAATTTTTCAAATGACCAACGTAATTTAACAAAAGATAAATTAAAAGATATTATTAAATTGATATCACAGCTATCTCATATTAATTCTAATCCAACAGATTTGACTATCATTGATTTTGGTCAAGTTTTCGGAAATCAAAGTAGTATAGAAAACGTAATACTCAATACCTTGACAAAATATTCTGAAACACGAAACAAACTTGCACACGGCTCGGAGTTAAGCGAAGAAGAAAGAGATTTTCGACATCTCTACTCGAATCTTATAATAGTCTTTGCTGCATTCATTGAATATTTAAATGGTAAAATACTTTATTAATCGTGTAGATTTTTAATAATTTGGAGATACCTATGATACTAAGTCTTGTGAAATAGAATAGTTTTATTTGTTTGTTTTGTATCATAGTATCGTTAAAACTCATATCATTTGGGTATCGTTCTATAATATACATGCTTGCTATCACGACATGTTGAGGCGGTATCACTGCTTGTACGAGCTGAGTCATCAGCGAAGTAGAAGTAGATGCTCCGCCTATGGGATAGTACTCGTAGAATGAGGAGGGAAACCGACGAAATGATACGGTAACAGCGAACTGCCGAGTTCGTGGCTCTGCTCTTCCGAACTGAGTCAGTCGAAAAGTAGAAGGAGATGGTATTAGTATCAATCAATGAGTAACAAAGTAACAGCTTGATTCGAAACATTTGCTTGTAATTTGCGGAGGAACATCAATATGGATGGAATAACAAAAGATTCTATAAAAACGGCTGAACTAATGAAACAATTATGGCCCCAATTGACAGATAAAGAAGCTATTGATGAAGTAAAAAAATATACGAATGGCAAAAATACTGCAATCTTTACTGAAGTTGAAGGTGACACAATTGTAGGGTTAGCACTATGTTCACTCAGATTTGATTATGTTGAAGGTTGTAAATATAGTCCTGTTGGATTCTTAGAAGGGATTATTGTCGACGAGGAATATCGTTTAAAGGATATTGCTAAAAATCTCTGTACAAAATGTGAGGAATGGGCGAAAAATAAAGGATGTAAGGAATTTGCAAGTGATTGTACTTTAACGAATACGGATTCTATAAGATTTCATCTCAATATTGGATTCCAGGAGGCAAATAGAATTATTCACTTTAAGAAGAAATTATAATTTCAGAACGTGGTCAAAATTTATATATCTTTAGGAAGTGTAAAAGAATGGACGGACTACGAATTACTTTTCATTAGTTAAGAATATAGTAATGTTGTAAAGTTAATCGAGGAGTTATTGATGGATTTTAGTGGTAAGATAGCCATAAATAAAGGGTGGTCAGATGATAAAAAATATTGTGTGACAGATCAAAAACAGCAAAAATATTTCTTGCGTGTTTCTGATAAGGAGAAGTTAGATTCTAAAAAATTTGAATTTGATATGATGGAGAAAGTAGCTTCTCTTGGAGTTCCGATGTGTAAACCAATTAGCATTGAACTCTGCGATGACAAAGTACATTCTTTTCACGAATGGATAGACGGGAAAGATGCAAGAGAAACCATTTTAACTGTTTCAAAAGAACAACAATACATTTACGGAGTAGAAGCAGGAAGAATCCTTCAAAAAATTCATTCACTCCCTGTCACAGAAGTTCGTGAAGATTGGGAGGTCTTTTATAATCGAAAAATTGATGACAAAATCAAAAAATACAAAGAATGTCCCGTTCAATACGAAAATGGTCAGATTTTTATTGATTATTTAAATGCAAATCGAGAATTGTTAAAAGATAGACCTCAGGTTTTCCAACATGGAGATTATCA
>NZ_JVEE01000027.1 GCF_001073155.1 Streptococcus parasanguinis | reverse complement strand
TGCGTCTTGCTCGACAATCCAAAAATAATTGAGAGGCTAGGACTTTTGTCCCAGCCTCTTTTGAATATTACAATTCGATATCGCCAAACAAGTCAGCCATTGAGAATCCAGTTTGAGTTTCTGGAAGATCAAAGTCGCGTTTTTCTTGTTTTGGACGACGTGGGCGAGATTGACGTTTTTCTTGTTTTTCGCCTTCTTCCTGAGCTGGACGTTCTTCAAGAGCTTTGATAGAAAGTGATACACGTTCATCTGCAGCATTTACTTCAAGAACTTTAACAGTTACTTCTTGTCCAACTTTAAGAACATCTTTTGGATTTTCAACACGTTTGTGTGAAATTTGTGAGATGTGTACAAGTCCGTCGATACCTGGCAATACTTCAACGAATGCACCGAAGTCAGTCAAACGTTTAACAGTTCCTTCGATAACATCACCAGCAGCCAATTTTTGTTCAACGCCATCCCAAGGTCCAGGTGTTGTAGCTTTCAATGAAAGTGATACACGACCTTCTTCTTCGTTCAAGTCAAGAACTTTCACTTGGATTTCTTCACCAACAGTTACAACTGATTTAGGTGATACGTTGCGTTCGTGTGACAATTCTGTCAAGTGAACCAATCCATCAACACCACCAAGGTCGATGAAAGCACCGAAGCTTGTGATACGTGCAACTTTACCAGTTACGACATCACCAACGTTCAATTTACCAAATACTTCTGCGCGTGCTGCAGCTGATTCAGCTTCAACAACTTCACGACGTGAAAGGATAAAGCGGTTTTCTTTTGGATCTACTTCTTTGATTTTAGCATCAAATTCTTGACCTACGAAACGTTCAGTGTTACGTACAAAACGAGTATCAAGCATTGAAGCTGGAATAAATCCACGAAGTCCTTCAAATTCTACTGAAAGTCCGCCTTTAACAGCGCGAGTTCCTTTAACAGTAACAACTTCTTCTTCACGTCCGACCAATTTGTCCCATGCTTTGCGAGCTTCCAAACGTTTTTTAGATACAAGGTAAGTTACTGTATCAGTATCTTTACCAACTACTTGACGAAGAACAAGCAATTCAAGTGTTTCACCTGGTTTTACCAAGTCGTTGATGTCAGCATCACGATCGTTTGTCAATTCGCGAAGAGTCAAGACACCTTCGACACCAGTTCCAGAGATTGCAACGTTAGCTTGGTTCGCGTCAACTGTCAATACTTCAGCAGTAACAACGTCACCTGGTTCAACTTGGCTAACACTGTTTAGCAAATCTTCAAATTCATTCATCTAAAAAATCCTCCAACAATCAAGTTTTCTAAAACTTGACATACTTATAATTATTTTTCCTAAGCAAGCACTCGCAATGAGATCAACTACAATCTTTAACGACTCATCCTATAAAGAAATAAAATACCTGGATAGATATTTTATCACTTATCTGATATTACCTAAGAACTGGGGTAGCTGGATTCGAACCAACGCATGAGGGAGTCAAAGTCCCTTGCCTTACCGCTTGGCTATACCCCAAAAAGAGCGCTGACATTAGTCACTTTATCATCGTCACAATGAACGCTAATGGAGAGAGAGGGATTCGAACCCCCGAACCCGAAGGAGCGGATTTACAGTCCGCCGCGTTTAGCCTCTTCG
>NZ_JVEE01000026.1 GCF_001073155.1 Streptococcus parasanguinis | reverse complement strand
CCAGCACTTCAGAAAGTCAGTGTTATCAAGGGTTTAGGGGGTGTATGTCACTATTTTAGCATAAAAATGAACATTTCGGGAGGATTTCTATCTTAGAAAGTTAGCTTTTCTGTTGAGCATAAAAACGTGGGGGATAAAGGATCTGAACGGGTTGGATCCCTTGCGACTGATAATAGGTCATAAATTGCTGGTAGTAACCTTCTACATCCTCTTTAATTTGGAGCAAGTTCTGTGAAAGGATCGGACGACAAAGAGGATAAAAGAAATCCAGCCCCAGTTCCATCAGATGGTGTCCCTGCATATAGAGTTCTTCCTGAAGCTTCAGCCACTTTGGATGACGATAAAAGAGTTGCTGCTGTATATAGGTTAAAAATGTACGATCGGGCTCGACTGCCATTTGCTGCATGGGTTGCGAAAGATAAGGGGTCCGTAAGACTTCCAGTAAAGACCTTTGACCAAAAGGGAAAACTTCTGTTTGATAATACAATCGCCCTCGTAAATCCTCATGGATGAGGTATTGCAGACGTAGCTCTTTCTTTGTCAGATCCAATTCCCAAAGATGGAACCCTCGATTCTGACTAAAATAAAGAAAACCAGCCTGCAGCTTTGTTAGTCTTTCCTTGAGCCACAACTTTTTACCAAGTAACCAATAGACATGGTAACCGTTGGATCGATAAGCATCGCTCCTCTCCTTCAAGCGTTCTAAAGATAAGGAGCTGCACTGCACTTCCAAAGCTAAGTTCTTGTCTACTACCAAAAGATCGGCAATTTGTTGAAAGTCTGCTAAATAACTTTCTACCTCTGTATGAGATTCCTTAGAGGCCCAATCATAAAGACAAGCTTTTAATTCCAGATGTTCAAAACTCTCAGCTTCGTGATGATAGGGACAATGCTGTAATTTTATATGAGCAAAATGAGCCCGTAGAACCGAGCCATTTTTTAGACGCACTGGACTATGACATGCTAGACAATAGAAGGGCCCTTCTGTCACAGCTGGGATCTCTTCCATACAGTTCCACCGCTTTTGATTGTTATCCATGGCAATAAACATAGACCCACCTCCTCATCTATATCATTCGAAAAAAAATAAGAAAAAGGCTGGAAATTCCAACCTTTTCTTCTTTTTATTCTTCAGAATCTGAATCTGAATCATCACTGTCGTCATCTGCAACAGGAGATTTACTCAATTCTTTCTGCATATCTTTCATTTCTTTACGAGTGCTTTCCAACTCTTCACGAGCATCTTTCAAGATTTCGATCAAAGCTTCACGGTCTTCTTTAGGAACGACTGTGCTATCTGAACCGATGCTTTCCAAGCCTTCATTAAAGATATCTTTTTGGTTTTCTAATCCTTGCTTTAAGGTACTAATCATTGCATCGTATTGTTCTTTTGCAGAACCTGTCACAGAAGTACCTGCTTCTTCAGTAATAGAAACAGATTGATCCATTAATTTTGCAAACAACTTTTTAAAGTCTCCAACTGTTTTAGCCTTGCTGATTTCAGCGTCTGTTAAGAGGCTAGAAGATGAAGTCTCTTCTGAACCTGTTGAAGTATCCTTGCTTTTTGAAGTGTTGGCAGATTTGCTCGTCACTTTAGTAGTTGATTGACTGTTTGAAGTTTCCTTCTTTGTGTCTTGTTTGTTTGAACAAGCAGCTAGGGAAACAATCGTCAAAAGAGCAGCTGTCGATAAGATCATTTTTTTCATAAAATGGTCTCCTTTATATTTATTTTACCTCATTCTACCATCGAATACTTTGATTGTCAAATTAATCACTAGTTCTTAATAATAGCAAAAAAGTTGGACAAAACACTGTGAAATCAGTGTTTCTGTCCAACTCCTCGATGATTAGTCATACAATTGTGACAATTTCATTAGTCTACTTTGCCACTAAAAAGGCCGTGAGCCTTCCCTTGGGGCATTTTTAAGGCAAAGCTCAGCAAAAAGACGATCCCTACAACCCCTGCTAAAAAGAAACTCATGACTTGGTAACCACCTCTTTCAATACAGAGGGCTGCGAGGGGTTGTAAAAGAATGGTTCCTAAATAACGAGCTCCTTGGACAATGGCCATGGCAAGAACCAAGTCTTTGCCATTCACCTGTTGGGCAATAAACCGTAAGGAGACCATAATCAAAACCATCCCTGTTGTATGCTTGGCTAAAAGAGTCAAAAGCACTTTTAAGAAGACAGGACTTGGAAGAGCATAGACAGCATATTGAGCGAAAATAATTCCAATTGGAAGAGCGATCAAAACCCGTAAAGGCCAGTGGTCCATGAATCGATCAGAGAAAAAGATCAAGGGGGCTTCCACTACGACGGAGATAGCTACAACCGTTGAGGCAATATGAACTGGTAGACCACTATCCATGAGCAACTCAGGAATATAGGTATGACCAATATTTCCAACCCCTGAAGCCAAGCCAATCAAAATGATAAAGAAGAGGTAAGGTCCATTGTGAAGAAGAGGACGAATAGAGACAGGGTGTTTTTCCTTTTCTACGACTGTCTCTTTTTTCTTCATCCGAACGGCACTTAGACAGAAAATGCTGAGTACAATGGTGATCAAAACCGTATAATAGACAGCTTGGGGGCTAAACTGATGATAGACCCAGCCGGCTATTTGGACACCGACCGAGTAGCCAATGGTTCCCCAAACGCGAATCTTCCCAAAAGCGTATGGACTTTGCGTTGCAAATACTTCCATCATGGGAGCTGTCCCATTCAAACAGACTAGAACAATCCCATAAAAAACGGTCAGCCAAAAGAGATTGGGGGCCCAAAGAAAACCTAAGACACCACCAATGATCACACTCAGACTGAGGGTCGTCATTTTTACGATTCCAAATCGCTCATTGATATAACCAAAGAAGGGTTGGGCTACCATGGATAAGAAAAAAGCAACCGATACCAAGGTCGACACTTGGGTTGCACTATAGTGCTTTCCCATCAAATAGACGGAAATGAGGGTCGTAAAGAGAGATGTGGACATAAAATAAAAACTATAGAGCAACATATAAGCCGCATAAGAATTTCGGAATTTTTTCATATGAATCCTTTCTAAAAATATCGGAATGAGACAATGACAAAACCCAACTGACAATCAGTTAGGTTTTATTTTACTCTTTATTATAGCGCTTTTGAGCCTCTTTTTTGCGTCTCTCACGACTTTGTTTTTCAATCGAGAGAATGATGACAAGAATGAGAATTGGAATCAAGATCAGGAAGTGATCCAGCGAAAGCCATTTACTGTGCTTAGCCGTTGTCTTTTTCCCACTTGCTGTTTCTTTGACAAGCTCTGGCTTGGCCCCTTCTTCTACCTTCATATCATCTCGGATACCTTCAGACAACGTGTAGAGATCATTATCTACTGTCAGATAGCCATCTTTTACCGCAAGGGTCGGTTCTTTAGCACCTTTTTTGACCGTTGCATAGAAGGGTTTTTCAAGTGTATAGGTCTTGCCGTCAATCTTCTGGACACCTGCATCTAGCAATTTTTTATAGCCAAAATCTTTATAGGCTTTTTCGATCAAGGCATTGCCAAACGGGTGACGGTAATATTCCCCATCTTGGTCTGCCCAATCTCCTACGCCCATAATGACAGCAATTAAGCGCTGATTGCCCCGTTTGATGGTCGCGATATAGTTGAAAGCTCCACGAGGGCTTGAACCAGTTTTCAAACCATCCACACCTTTCAAGGCATACTTGGCTCCTGGCAATGAATAATTGTAGGTATCAAAGGTTTCCTCATATGGAGTCCCTTTTTTGACCGTGACTTGTGCTTGATTGGTATAGTTTAAAATATCTGGGTATTGATTGATAAAATGATAAACCAGAATCCCTAAATCACGCGCAGTTGTCTGGTTGGCCGCATCATTTGGATAATTGTTGACCTGATAGTAGCCCTGCAAGGTGGAGATGGCCGCCCCACTCGGGTTATTCCAGACCGTATTGGTCATCCCTAATTCCTTAGCCTTGGCATTCATGCGCTCGATAAAGGCATCTGGATCATTGTTGGACATGAGATTGGCCAACATGAGGGTCGATACATTTGAGGATGGAACCACTGTCATGGTAATCAACTCAGGAATTGTGTAGTCTACCCCAGCAACAATATTATTGTTGGAGATCTCATAGATCTTTCCGATCGCTTGGTCTGAAGCGGTCGCCTTGATCACTGTATCCTTACTGATCTTGCCATTTGCCATATCTTCAAACAAGAGATAGAGCGTCATGAGCTTACTCATGCTGGCAGGATCTCTGACTTCATCGATATTGTCTTTCCAAAGAACATTGCCCGTATTTCCGTCAATAATAAGCGAAGAATGTGGACGGTTAATGGCTTGGACATTGTCATTTGGATACATCTTTTGCGCCATATCCACCAATTCATCCGCACTCGCTAGAATTGGCTGGCATAAGAGACTCAGAAGGAGGCAAATATGGATCAAATATTTTTTTATCATAAACTTTTCCTTTATAACAGACTAATCAGCTGGAGGCTAAAATAAGCTTCTAGCCCTCATGCCCTTTCCTCTTGTCTCCCAGTAGATGAAAAGAGCTAAGCCCAGCAGATAATTACTTGTATTGTACCATATTTTGAAGCAGAAAAAAACCTATCTGGCCCGAATAAATCGGCGATAGGTCCTGTTTTTTATCGACTTAACAAGCTCAAGGCTTCCTTATCCGCAATAATGGTCACATTTGGATGTCCTTGAAGGGCACTAGCTGGCACTTTTTCTGTCCTTTCACCCTCTACTGTACCTTTGATTGCTTGGGCTTTTGATTCCCCATAAGCAAACAAGACAATTGATTTCGCAGCTAAGATATTGGCAATCCCCATCGAAATGGCTTGGGTTGGTACATCTTCGATCTTATCAAAGAAACGAGAATTGGCCTCAATGGTAGAGTCATCCAACTGAACTAAGTGGGTCTGACTATCAAAGGATGTCCCTGGCTCATTAAAACCGATATGCCCATTGCGTCCGATTCCCAAGATTTGAAGATCCACTGGATGGTCTTCGAGTATTTTGTTATAACGGATCACTTCTTGATCGGCAGATTCTTCTACACCTGATGGGAGATAACTTTCTTTGAATGGTTTGTCATCAAAGAGGTTTTTCTCCATGAAATACCGATAAGATTGAGGATCATCTCCCGTCAACCCTACGTATTCATCTAAGTTCACACTGATTAGATTAGACAGATCCAAATCACTTTCACGAATTTGTTTATAAAACTCAAGGGGACTGCTTCCAGTCGCAAGACCTAAGGTTTGAGCACCTTCCTTTAAAGTTTCTTTCAATATATCAAAGGCAACTTTTCCACCCTCAATTTGGTCCTTTACTTCAATAATTTTCATTGGATAGACCTCCTATTTCTCTATGCTTTTATTATATGGTATAGACCAATTTTTGTCAAGTGAAACCGCTATCTTTTTCTGGCATTTTTTTCATTTTCAAGTCGATTCGTGATATAATGAAAGGTATGATTGTATCACTATTATTCATCATTTTATTGATCGGACTCCTTGTCTTTCTCTTATCTTTCTTGATTCATCAAAGAAAGATTCTCAAGGTCCTGATCTTTTTGATGGGAATCAGCCTGATGCTCTTAGCTGTCGGGACTACCATCTATCTACTCACAAATTTATTATAAAAGGAGCGCAAATGAATACCAACGACTTTGACTTTGATTTGCCTGAAGAACTGATTGCCCAAACCCCTCTTGAAAAACGAGATGCCTCTAAACTCTTGATCCTCGATCGAAAAACAGGGCAATTCCAAGACCGTCATTTTGATGCAATTTTGGATGAATTAGAGCCAGGAGATGCTCTTGTCATGAACAATACGCGCGTTCTACCTGCCCGTCTTCATGGAGTCAAACCAGAAACAGGTGGTCACGTCGAATTCCTTCTCCTTAAAAATACTCAAGATGACTGTTGGGAAGTTTTGGCAAAACCTGCAAAACGCTTAAAGGTCGGGGCCACAGTCAGCTTCGGAGATGGTCGTTTGACCGCAACTGTCGAGGAAGAATTGGAACATGGAGGGCGCATCGTTCGCTTCCACTACCAAGGGATCTTTTTAGAAGTTTTGGAAAGCCTTGGTGAAATGCCACTTCCTCCCTATATTCACGAAAAGCTTGCTGACCGCGAGCGCTACCAAACTGTTTACGCCAAAGAAAATGGTTCTGCTGCAGCTCCAACGGCAGGTCTTCATTTCACCCAAGAATTGCTCCAAAAGATTGAAGCAAAAGGGGTTCACCTGGTCTATTTGACCCTTCATGTGGGCCTGGGAACCTTCCGTCCAGTATCCGTGGACAATCTTGAAGACCATGAGATGCACTCTGAATTTTACCAACTTTCTGAAGAGGCTGCTGCGACCCTTCGTCAGGTAAAAGCTGCAGGAAAACGCATCGTAGCCGTCGGAACGACTTCTATCCGAACTCTTGAAACGATTGGCAACAAATTTGATGGAGACATCCAAGCTGATTCAGGCTGGACCAATATTTTTATCAAGCCTGGTTATGAATGGAAAGTCGTCGATGCCTTTTCAACCAACTTCCACCTTCCAAAATCAACTCTGGTCATGTTGGTTTCTGCCTTTGCCGGCCGTGAATTAACCCTCGAAGCATACCACCATGCGATTCAAGAACGCTACCGATTCTTCAGTTTTGGGGATGCTATGTTCATCAAGTAAAGGAGTCTCTCATGAATAAAATTGAAAGTCGCCACCGCTTGATCCGCTCTATCATTTCTGAGCGTAGGATTCATACCCAACAAGAACTTCAAGAAGCCTTAGAAGCTAATGGCGTTCTCGTTACCCAGTCTACCCTTTCACGGGATGTCAAATCCTTGAATCTAGTAAAAATTAACGAGGGGGATAGTTCCTACTATGCCATGAACACCATCGCTCCTTCCCGTTGGGAAAAGCGCCTGCGGATGTATATGGAAGATGCCTTAGTTATGTTACGGCCCGTTCAAAACCAGGTCGTTGTAAAAACTCTTCCAGGTCTTGCCCAATCCTTTGGAGCGATCTTAGATGCATTGGAACTCCAAGAAATTGTAGCGACCATCTGCGGAGACGATGTCTGTTTGGTCATCTGCGAAGACAACCAAGGAGCTTTGGATTGTTTTGAAAAATTAAAAGAATTCACCCCACCCTTCTTCTTTAGTAAATAAAAAGTTTGGAAACTTGGTTTCCAAACTTTTTATGTTGTGGCTAAGCGTTGAATGGCTTCTCGATAGATTTCCATCGCAGCGTATAGATCGTCAATTTTTGCACGTTCATTGGCTTGGTGCTCAGTCTGCTCTGCACTTGGGAAAAGAGCCCCAAAAGCGACACAATTTTCCATGGTCCGCGCAAATGTCGCACCACCAGAAGACATAGCTGGCGTCTTATCACCAGTTTCTTCCTGATAAACGGCCATCAAAGAGCTGACTAAAGGACTATCCAAAGGAACATATAAAGGAGCCAGATAATCAAACTCTTCATATTCCAACTGATAACTAGCTGCAATTTCTTGCAAACGAGCTACCAAGGCATCCTTGTCTGCTAAAACTGGAATCCGGATATCAATTCCGATTTCCGATTGTTCTTGATCGATCACAAGGGTCGCAAGATTGAAGGAAAGATCTCCACTTGGTTCATCTGTAATTCTGCCAAATAGAGCCTCACCAGTTGCATCCTCACCAACTGCATATGCGATAAAGAGCAAAGCTGGATGGGGTTGGATGAGGGATAAACTTTCCGCTAAACCGACAATGGCATTCACTCCTTCAGCTGCATCTTTAGAATGCTTGGAAACACCCAAGACCGTTACAGAATCTTCTGTTTGGCTATACTGAACCCCACTTTGATCCAAAACAGGAAGCAACTCTTCCAAACGATGACCAGCATAGGTCGCCTTGTCTGGAACAACATTGAGGGCCTGACCAGCTTGTAAGGGAAGATCATCCCAACCTGGACCATGCAATTTCACTTGTAATAAGCCTTTTTCAGCATAGGTTAATGGGAAAGAGGAATCCGGTGCAAATCCAAGATCTGCTTGCTCTTCGATTTGGTTGTAGCGGTTCATACAGCGCCACAAGGTTTCTTCATCCGTCCCAAAGATAAAGCGGATTCGTTTGGTAAACTGGATGCCATCATCCAACAAACTCTTAACTGCATAGAGGGCAGCGAGGGACGGCCCCTTATCATCCTGCACACCACGACCTACTAAATAATCACCGACAATAGTCGCTTCAAAAGGTGGCGTTTGCCAATCTTTTAGATCACCGGCTGGAACAACATCCAAGTGACAAAGAACGGCCAGGAGTTCTTCCCCCTGACCGATCTCTGCATATCCATAGTATCCTTCAGGATCTATATATGTTTGAAAACCTAATTCTCGAGCAAGCTCTAAGGTTTTTTCTAGGACATCTTGGATAGCTTGTCCAAACGGTGTTCCATTTTCCCCTTCGTTTAATACTGAGGGGTAAGAAATGATGGTTTGAAGCGAGTTTAAAAACTGCTCTTTTACATCGTTCTTTATTCTATTTTTCATGAAACACCTACTTTATTCTATTGCAAGAATGGAACCACAGTTCCTAGTAGAAGAAGGGCAATGGTGATCACAACAATCGCTACGACCAATTTACCCATGAATTTCCACCATGCACTCAAGTCAACACGTCCAAGAGCAAGAGCTCCCATTACGATACCTGAAGTTGGTGCGATCAAGTTCAAGACACCAGATGCAGATTGGTAAGCTGTGACAATCAAGCTACCTGGTACATTGACGAATTTACCAAGAGGTGCCATGATACCCATTGTTGCGCTGGCAAGACCAGATGATGATGGGATCAAGAATGACATTGGCAAGTAGAAAATGTAAGTCAAGACAATGAACAATTGAGATGAAAGACCTTTCAGTCCTTCTTCACCCCAGTGAAGAATTGTCGCAGTGATCATACCGTCGTTCATGATGACTTGGATACCACGTGCTACCGCTACGATAAGAGCAACACTCAAGAGGTCAGCTGCACCATTCATGAAAGATGAAATGATTTTATCTTCTTTCAAGCCATAAATGATACCAACGAGGATTCCCATGAAGGCAAAGAGCATAGCTGTTTGTGGGAAGTACCATGTACCAAGAGCATCTGTGTTACCGATCAATTGACCAAGTACTGGAATTTTATGGAGAGATTCGTTGAAGGTTTCAAAGAATTTAATACCCAAATCTTTGAATGGGATAAATCCAGCAACCATGATAACGAATGTTGAGATGAAGACGACCAAGACACGTTTTTGTTTCTTGTTCATTTGTGAAGGAATTTCTTCGCCACTATCAACATTGAAGTGTTTCAAATCTTCTTCACGAGTTGCATAGGTGAGAGATTTGGTTGGGTCTTTTTGAACCTTATCTGCATAACGGTATACATAGTATGTGCTAAGTCCTGTCAATACGATCCAGAAGATCACACGAAGTAAGAGACCTGAAGCACTTGAGATACCTGCAGTATCAGATGCGATAACTGTCGCAAATGGGTTCAATGTTGACGCCAAACATCCGATTTGTGATCCTAAAAGGATAATGGCTACCCCTGTCAAGCTGTCAAAACCAACGGACATCATAACAGGTACAAGAAGTGGATAGAAGGCCATGGTTTCTTCACCCATACCATAAGTTGTACCACCAAGGGCAAACAATGGCATCAAGATCAAAATCAACATTTTTTCGCGGCCTTTGTATTTACGAACGATAGAAGCAATCCCTACATCAAGGGTACCTGTTTCGTTCACAACTCCAAGGAAACCACCGACCATCAAGATGAAGAAGGCTACATCAATCGCTGCACTGGTTGGTGCTTTACCAAGCATGGCATTGATTGGGGCCATCAAGACATCCCAAATCCCTTGAGGATGTGCTTTTACAGATTCATAACTACCTGCAATGATAGCACCTGCATCGTCAACCTTGTATTGACCAGCTGGAATAATCCAAGTTAACACTGCCATAATAGCAATGATAATTAACAATACGGAAAAAGATGAAGGCATCTTAAATCCTTTTTTCGTTTTTTCACTCATTTGTCTTCCTCCTAACGCAACAAAGTGTGAGTGATGTTTTACAAGAGTCTCTTGTAAAACGCTTACCTATAGATTTATTCTATCACAATAAGCTTTAAAATACTAGTTTTTTCCTAATTTTTCATTAGTCTTTTTGGATGATTGTTCCACTTTCAGACTCAATCAAAGCGCCAAGGTTTTCAAGTGATGTAATAACTGCTTTTCCTTCTGGGCGACCATTGACGAAGGCAATGGCAGCTTCCACTTTAGGAAGCATGCTTCCTGGTGCAAATTGGTCTTGTTTGATGTATTCTTCCAATTGAGCCACATTCACATGTTCCAATTTTGCTTGGTCTGGTTTGTTGTAGTTCACAAAGACATAATCGACACCAGTCAAGACGATGAAGAGGTCTGCTTCTACTAATTCAGCCAAACGTTGAGAGGCAAAGTCTTTATCGATAACAGCTTCAACACCAGATAAGCTACCATCTGCTTCTTTCACAACTGGGATACCGCCACCACCGGCTGCCACAACGACTTGACCGTCGTTCAACAAAGTACGGATGGTATTGATTTCTTTGATATCCACTGGTTTTGGTGAAGCAACGACTTTACGCCAGCCACGCCCAGCATCTTCTTTGAAAGTTGCTCCTGATTTTTCAGCTTCTGCTTTTGCTTCTTCTTCTGAGTAGAATGGACCGATTGGTTTGCTGAGGTTGATAAAAGCTGGGTCGTTCTTATCAACAACGACTTGTGTCACAACAGAAGCCACGTCTTTTTCGATTCCTTCTTCAAGAAGAGCATTTTGAAGAGCATTTTGAAGCCAGTAGCCAATGCTTCCTTCGGTCATAGCAACTAATGAATCAAGTGGGAAAGCAGGGTTCTTTTCAGAGTTTGCTGCCAAGTGTTGGAGCAAGAGGTTCCCTACTTGAGGACCATTTCCGTGAGTGATGATCAAGTCATCCCCGTTTTTGATTAATTTGACTAAGTGTTTTGCTGTTTCTACAAGTGCTTCTTGTTGAGCTTGAGCAGAAGGATCAGATGAGAGAATAGCATTTCCTCCCAAAGCAACGACGATTTTTCTTGACATAAGTTATCCCTTTCTATAAAAAATAGGAGCAGGACTAAAGCTAGCAGTCCAGCCCCTATAGCTGTTGGTATACGGTTATAAAGTCTTAAACTTTTGGAATGTACAAGTTACCAAGAGTAGCTGCCATAACCGCTTTGATGGTGTGCATACGGTTTTCAGCTTGGTCAAAGTGACGAGCATATTTGCTGCGGAACACTTCGTCAGTAACTTCCATTTCTTCTACGCCGAATTTTTCAGCAACATCTTTACCGTAAACAGTGTTTGTATCGTGGAAGGCTGGCAAGCAGTGCAAGAAGATCAAATCTTCGTTATCAGCTTTCTTAATCAAATCCATGTTTACTTGGTAAGGTTTCAAAAGGGCAACACGTTCTGCAAATTTGTCTTCTTCACCCATTGATACCCAAACGTCAGTGTAAAGTACGTCTGCACCTTTCACTGCTTCGTCAGCATCTTCAGTGATCAAGATATGAGCGCCACTTTCTTTTGCGAATCCTTCTGCCAATTCAACAATTTCTTGTTCTGGGAAGAGTTCTTTTGGTGAGAAGATGTGTACGTTCACACCAAGGATAGCACCTGTTACAAGAAGGCTGTTTGCAACGTTGTTACGTCCGTCACCACAGTACACAAGTGTCAAACCTTCAAGGCGTCCAAAGTTTTCTTGAACAGTCAAGTAGTCTGCAAGCATTTGAGTTGGGTGCCATTCGTCAGTCAAACCATTCCATACTGGAACACCTGAGAATTCAGCCAATTCTTCAACCATACGTTGGCTGAAACCACGGAATTCAATACCATCAAACATACGTCCAAGAACTTTAGCAGTATCTTCTGTAGATTCTTTTTTACCAAGCTGGATGTCGTTTGCACCAAGGTATTCTGGGTGAGCACCAAGGTCGATGGCTGCAGTAGTGAAGGCTGCACGAGTACGAGTTGAAGTTTTTTCAAACAAAAGCGCAATGTTTTTACCAGCTAGGTAGCGGTGGTCAATGTTGCGTTTTTTAAGGTCTTTCAAGTGAGCTGAAAGTCCGATAAGGTATTCTAACTCTGCACGTGTAAAGTCTTTTTCTGCTAAAAAGCTACGTCCTTGGAATACTGAAGTTGTCATTAATTATCTCCTTTTATTATGCTTGATTGGATCCTGTCAACCAGTTTAGAGGGCTCAGTTTAGACACTGAGCCCGTCTAACCTATGGAAGGATGATTAGATTTCTTCACGTTCGAATGGCATTGACATACAACGAGGTCCACCACGACCGCGAACCAATTCACTTCCGCGGATCTTAATCAAACGAAGTCCGTATTCTTCTAATTTCTTGTTGGTAACAGTGTTACGGTCGTATACTACTACCACACCTGGTGCGATTGTAAGAGTATTTGATCCGTCGTTCCATTGTTCACGTGCAGCAGCAACGACGTTGCCACCTCCACATGGAATCAATGTAACTTTTTCAACACCAAGGTTTTCAGCAAGCAATTCAGCCAAATCACCTTTTTCTTCAACGATCTTCAATTGTTCGTTTTCATAAGTTACAGAGAAGACGCGAAGGTTACCTTGGATTTCTGGGTGGATTGTGAATTTATCGTAGTCCACCATTGTGAATACTGTATCCAAGTGCATGAATTTACGGTTGTTAGCAAATTCGAAGGCCAATACTTTCTTGAAGCCAACGTTCTTCTTGAAGATGTTTACCAACAATTTTTCGATTGATGCAGCATCAGTACGTTGTGAGATACCAACTGCCAATACATCTTTAGAAAGTACCAACTCATCTCCACCTTCGATACGAGTATCTTCTTCACGGTTGTAGACAAGTTCAACTTTTCCACCGTAAACAGGGTGGTATTTGAAGATGTATTTACCATACAAAGTTTCACGGTTACGTGTATCTGCGTACATGTGGTTCAATGATACTGCATTACCAATTGTTGCAAATGGGTCACGTGTGAAGTACAAGTTTGTCATTGGGTCGATAGCAAATGGATAGTCAGATTCAACAAGGTCTGTCAATCCTTTTGCTTCTTCAGGAATTTCTGGAAGTTCAGCTTTTTGAACCCCTTCCATTGTTTTTTCAACCAATTCTTGGTTGTCTTCAATGCTGTGAAGCAATTCACGGATCGCAATTTTTGTTTGGCGTCCACGAATGTTCGCTTCTTCAAGGTATTCTTCGATGAACTGATCGCGAATTTCTGGAGAAGTCAATGACTCAGCAGCCAACTGTTCAAGATAAAGTACTTCGATTCCTTCGTTACGAAGTGCTTCAGCAAATGCGTCGTGTTCTTTTTGAGCATCTTCCAAGAATGGAATATCATCAAAAAGAAGACGTTCAAGATAGTCAGGCATCAAGTTTTCCAACTCTTTACCTGGACGGTGCAAACAAACTTTTTTCAGTTTTCCAATTTCTGAGAAAACATGAATTGGGTGTGTAGACATCTATAGTCCTCCTTTTTTCTTTGAGCTTGTTCACAAGCTTATTACAATTGTTATTATATTCTTTATTGGTACCGCTTTCACAAAGGATTCTACTTTTTGAATGCAAAGAATTTGGCTTTTTTTTGAATCCTTCCTATTTTTTAGTTAATATGAAGCGTTTTCTTTGCATATTTTGCCTTTTATATTATTTTTATGAATATATATTTTTTTGTAAAAAATAAAAAAAGATCAACGAATTAGTTGATCTCTTCAAAACTTTTTAAAAAGTAGGCTGTATCTAGAAAAGTTAGTTGTTTTCTCTCATACTGGATCTTATGAGAATCGATGAGTTTCTTTAAAACTTGATTGACGGTTTCTCTAGTTGTGGCTGCTAATTTGGCCATTTCCTTCATACTAATTGGAAATGGAAGCTGATTTCCTAGACCTTCATAGTCCTTGCACAGAATGGCTAAGGATTGAATCACGCGCTCACTGGCACTAGCTGTCACGACATTGCGCAAGCGCAACTCTTGAAATTCTAGGATGGAGGAGAGCTTTCTCATAATAAAGAGCAACTGCTCCTTACTCTCTTGGGCATATAATTCATAGAGGTTGACGGGAATCACGAAACAACGCAAATCCGTCACCGCACTAGCTGTATAGTGGTAACGCTCATCCTGGAACATCCCACCATAAGGGAACAGAGCCCCCTTCTTAATATAATCCATATAGGAGAATTGGTCAGACGAATCAAATTGCTCAATACGAGCAAAGCCTTTTGTCAGAAGAAAAATGCGCTCCCGCCTATCTCCTGCATAAAATAAAATTTGTCCTTTAGGGATATCCCTGGCATGAATTTCAACAGCTAATTTATCAAATAGCTCCACTGGTAGCGCAGAAAAGGCTGGATGCGAGCGGAGCAACTGGTAATCTTCCTTTGTAATCATGTCTATACTTCCTCTTATTACTATTAGTAGTATAACATACTTTTTATAGAAAAGGGAAAGAAGTCTCTTTAGAACAGAAAAGTAATTCGAAACACCAAGTGAATTTCATCCTACTGTGATAGAATAAAAGGCCTGAGCAACCCTCAGACCTTTTGTCGATTATTCATTCATATTGACACGATGCCATTCATTGATAACATAAGCCAGTTGCCCTAATTGATAAAGACCAACGCCACTGATTTCAGAACTTTCTGGAGTCGTTCCACCCAGTCCTGCAGTATAGATGGCAACCAAATAAGGGGTCGATTCATGGACAATGGCATCCACATTGAGCGCTTCCGCAACATAGCCCGGTTTTTGTTGAATGACCAAATCTGGCAAGAATTTCTTATAGTACTCACCTGGGAAAGACTCCCCGATCAGTTCTAGTAAATCCGCATATTTTTCTTGATGATTCCAAAGATATTCCAAGACATGGATGTAATAATCCGTTGTCGTTTTATTATCTTCGCTAAAGGTTTTAACCTCTGGTGAACGAGATTGACCATAGCGACTGAACAACTTACGCGCTTGCTCCATCCCCCCTAAACGATCTGCCAAAGCATAGGCTGGGGTGTTTTCAGAGTAAACCAATGAATAGCGCTGCATATCAGGAATAGACATGGCTCCATCAAAGGCAGCAACGTAATTGTCATGCTCTCCTACATATTCATAGTAAGTATTGGTAATGTCAAACCGGTCTGTTAAATTGAGTTTGCCCTTTGCGACTTCATCCACCACCAACATGTTCAACGGTAGCTTATAGGTACTACCTGCCGTCATTGGTTGAAGATCATTCATGGCAAATTGCTCTCCTGTAATGGCATTGCGATACGTGAAGGCAACTTGTGACGGATCAATTCCACTTTCTGCTAGGAAATCCTGGACAACCTCTACCAACCCCTTATTAGCATAATCATAGACAAGGCCATAAGCACTCATCGTTTCCATGTCTGCATCGACCACTGCTTGCTTGGCTTCAGGAGATTTGACACGTGGTTTTTTCGTCTCAGGCGTAGACTTTTCTATATCTTTTTCTTTTGCTTCTTTTGTTTTCTTTTCTTTTTTTTCAATTGCTGATGCTGTTGGTTGCGTAACATGCAAGTAGCCCAGTGCGCTTGTTCCCCCTAAGCACAATAGAATACTGATCGCAATCATGATCGAGCGTAGATTAAAATATTTTTTCATACGAGATTAATTATAAAAGATTCTACTGAAAATAACAAGAATTATCAGAAATAGAAAACGATTTCTTTTTAAAAAGATTATTTCTTTTCATCAAAGGCTTATTTTCGTTTAAAGGAGCCCATAATTAGCTTAGCGATCTCACGCGCAATCGTCCGGAATAAGGAACTCAAGAAGGAATCTTTTGCCTTTTCAAGACTAGATTTTCTTGGACGACCTGGACTACGTTTTTGAGCTGCCTTATCTGCTGCAGCCTCTTCCTTTTCTGCTTCTTTTTGCTCTTTTTCTTTTGCTTCCTTGCTTGCTTTAGCTGCTAATTTTTCATAGGCAGATTCTCGATCAATCGTCGTCGCATACTTTTGATGGAAAGGCGATGTCGTGATCAAGGCCAATTGTTCACTCTCATTTAAGAGGTCAAAACTCGATTGAGGAGAGAGAATATAAGCACGCTCAACTACACTAGGCTGTCCCTTTTCATTGAGGAAAGAAACCAAGGCTTCCCCTGTCCCTAACTCTGTGATCACTGTTTCTGTATCAAAATCTGGATTTGGACGAAAACTTTGGGCAGCAACCTTAATTGCCTTCATTTCTTTTGGTGTATAAGCTCGAAGTGCATGCTGAACACGATTTCCAAGCTGTGCCAAAACAGATTCTGGAAGGTCTTGAGGATTTTGGGTAATAAAGTAAATCCCTACACCCTTAGAACGAATTAGGCGTACCACTTGCTCAACCTTCTCAAGAAAGAGCTTGCTTGCATCCTTAAAGAGAAGATGCGCTTCATCAAAGAAGAAGACCAATTTTGGCTTTTCAGGATCCCCAACCTCTGGAAGTGTTTCAAAAAGACGAGACAGCATCCAAATCAAAAAGGTTGAGTACAATTTTGGTGAATGAAAGAGCTTTGTAGCCGAAAGAATATTGATATAACCACGACCAGATGCATCGACTTGCATGAAGTCATTTAAATCAAGTGCGGGCTCTCCGAAAAATTGGTCTGCTCCTTCTTCTTCAAGAACCAAGAGACTTCTTTGGATGGCTCCGACAGATTGTTTGGTGATATTGCCATATTGGGCCGAATAGTCTGAGCTGTGTTCATAAACTTCCTTTAAAAGGCTTTGCAGGTCCTTCAAATCAATTAAAGGCCAATCTTTCTCTTGGGCTACTTTAAAGACAATTGCGAGAATTCCTGATTGGGTTTCATTCAAATCAAGCAGACGAGAAAGAAGCAATGACCCCATCCCTTCGACAGTCGCCCGAACAGGATGACCAGCTTGGCCGAAAACATCCCACAATCGAACTGGGAATGCTTGTGGCTCAAACGGTTCTGTGATCCCAAGAAGCTTATAGCGTTCTTCCAGTTTTGGCGTCCATTGCCCGGCTTTGGCTAAGCCAGATAAATCTCCCTTGATATCGGCTAGAAAGACCGGAATGCCTTCTTTGCTTAATTTTTCTGTTAGGACCTTGAGAGTAACCGTTTTTCCTGTTCCTGTTGCACCTGCAATCAAGCCATGACGATTCAACATCCGCAAATAGATAGGCGTCTCAACGGCTCCTTTGGTAATAGTAATACTAGTCATTTCATTTCTCCCTGAATGTTTCAGTTTTCATTTTAAGGTTTATCTTTTCCTTGCCTAGGCCCTTCAAACCAGGCTTCAGACAAGTAAGACACACTCCTACTAGTGTATCATTTTCCTGACCAAACGCAAGAAATTATACTCCGATTTTCCGGATGCACATAAAAAAATCTATAAGAGCCAATACATGCTCTTATAGATTCCTTCATTTTATTATTTTGCTGCTGCAAACAATTCATTAACTTTATTCCAGTTGATCACTGAGAAGAAAGCTTTGATGTAGTCAGGACGTACGTTACGGTATTTCACGTAGTAGGCATGTTCCCAAACATCCAAACCAAGGATTGGTGTTTTACCTTCAGAGATTGGTGTATCTTGGTTTGCTGTTGAAGTTACTTCGAGTTTGCCTTCTTTGTTAACAACCAACCATGCCCAGCCAGAACCAAAACGTGTCGTTGCTGCTGCTGTGAAGGCTGCTTTGAAGTCTTCAAATGAACCAAATGTAGCATCAATCGCTGCAGCAAGTTCTGCTGAAGGAGCTGTTTGTTCTGGAGTCATCAATTCCCAGAAAAGAGCGTGGTTCAAATGACCACCACCATTGTTGATCACAGCTTGGCGAATATCAGCTGGAATGGATTCAACATCAGCTAACAAGCTTTCAAGGTCTTCTCCAATTTCAGGATGTTTTTCAAGAGCTGCATTCACATTGTTTACATATGTTTGATGGTGTTTATCATGGTGCAAATGCATGGTTTCTTCATCGATATAAGGTTCCAATGCATCATAAGCATATGGTAATTCTGGTAAAATGATAGCCATTTTATGGTCCTCTTTTCTTTATTACTGACTTGATGATAACGTAAACAGCTAAATTATTCAACTAATCTGCTTGTGATTTCATTCATCGTTAGACGCTATTAGCTACTTTCAACAGGGCCAAATCAAATAAGTAGTCTTTTTCATATGTTCCACTTTTAATCGCATAATCCGTCTCGATGAAGGTCATCATAGCTTGCTTCAAAAAGGACAAGGAAAGCCTGCGGCTATCCCGTAAGGCAAACTTCACCTGATAAGGATTGACCTTGCGTCCTGACAACTCCGACAAGCTCGCTACAATTTGGCTTTCGGATTGACCTTCTTCTGAGAAAATTTTAACTTGAGAAAACATTCGGAATTGTCCCAACAAAATAGCGATCAATTTTATTTCATCTTCTCCTTGTAAGCGGAGATCCTTAACCAAATTCCGGGCTTGATCGATTTGGCGTTTGAGAATCATCTGTGTCAGATCAAAAATATTATCTTGCAAGGACTTTGGAACAACCTCCTCAATATCTTGGAGGGTAATCTGACCATCTTCTTTATAAGCCTGCAACAGAGCGAGATTCTTCTGTAACTCTCCAAAATCATAGCCAGATTTTAAGAGTAGCTGGTCCAAGGAATCGCCCACAAACTGTATGCCCAATTCTTGTGCCTGACTTGCAAAATAACACTTTAAATCTTGCTCTTTAGGAGATGTTGCTTCAATGATCTGGGCATCCCGTTTTAGGAGTTTGACTAAGCGACGCTTACTATCTAATTTTCCTTCTGCAAATATCACCAAACGGGTCGATTCAGAAGGATTTTCCAAATAGTTTTCAAATTGCTTCAGATCTTCATCGGTTAAATTGCGTTTCTTGGCAGTGGTCAAATCCAATAAGTGATCCAAAATCACAATTTTTTCATCTGCAAAAAAGGGAAGACTGACCAAATCCAGCTCGACTTCAGCATAGGAGGCTTCCTTCATATCAAAATAAGAATAATTCAAATCTGAGGGATCATAGCCTATTTTTTTTAAAATGTCTTTTTTTAACCATTCAAATTGACCTACATCCTCACCCGTCAAGACAAGAATAGGAGGCAGAGTTTGAACCGTCAGATGTTTAATGTCGGTAATTGCTTGCATGAAACTCTCTTATCTTTATCACTTTAGTGGATTTCGTGTTCAGCAGCCATTCTTTGTTCCAATGGTGGTTTTTCATCAGACAAATCAGGTGCTGCTACAAAATTAGGGATTTGCTCAAACGAGTTGCCTCCAAAGCTCCCCCCTGTCGCTGTGACCTGTGGTTCAGAAGCCACTCCCATAGGAGTTTCTACTGGTTGTGGGAAGGTGTTTTTCCCTGGAAGCATCATGAGAATCAAGAGAGAAATAACTGTAATCCCCCAAAGAAATAGGAAAATATCTAGCCCCGTCAACAAATAGAGCAGAACCGGACCAAGGTTCAAAAAGATCCAAGACCAATGGATTCCCGCATCCCGCAAGCGACGTACACAAATGGCTTGACTGGGTACCAAAATGAGGAAGTAAAAGAATGCTAAGAAAGCGAGCGCCCATAAACCTGTCTTAGAATGAACAGTTGAAAAATTGAGCGTTTCTTGAGCATTTTGATGGGATAAAGAGGTCACGATGTAAAAAACCCAAAGAGGCAAAGAAATCAGGGAATTCCAGAAAAAAGCTAGCCAAAAATGGGCCCGACTGGTCTTACTTGAAAAATCTGCATACTGTATCCAAAATTGCTTAAATGCGTTCATACGATTCTACCTTTACATTGATTTCACTTTCTATAATAGCAATTTTCAGCATAGAAAGCAAACCTCTCCTCGTCTCTAGCGGACCGTTTCTACCCTCCAATGGTCCCACCCAATCAAGCGAATCGCTCCCCTTTCATCGGTACGAAGGTAAGAAATAGAGCGTTCCTCTAGACGATCGAGCAATTCTTTATGGGGATGTTGGTAGCGATTTTTCTTTCCAACAGAGATCAAGGCCAACTGAGGATGTAACTGATCTAAAAACACATCACTAGAGGAACCTTTAGAACCGTGGTGGCCTACTTTCAAGACATCTACTTGTAATTGTGGATCGTTTTTCAATAGTTTTTTCTCTCCAGCTTCTTCCAAATCACCCGTGAACAAAAATCGTTTCTGAAAGAACTGCCCATAGAGGACAATCGAATCATCATTTTTACCATCCCCCACTTCATCAGGGGATAAGACTTCTAGATGATGATCAAAAATAGGTAGTTGATCTCCTCTCTGGACTACTTTAATCGGACTATGAAGCTGTTTCAATTTCTCTCGAAATTGAGAATTAGTTAGACTACCTGGACTGACATACACTTTTTTAACTGGGATTTGTTTGGCAACCTCCACCATATCGCCCATATGGTCCTGGTCTGTATGAGTCAAGACCAAAGCATCGAGTTTTCCAACACCACGACTCTTGAGATAGGGAATCAAGGTTTGATCCGCATTAGCAGATTGACTGCGCTCTTGCCACTTTTCTCCACTTTTAAAAGTGACACGTCCTCCGACATCAATCAATATGGTTCTTCCTTTCCAATCGCGTAAAAAGATACTATCTCCTTGACCGATATCCACCATGGTAATCTCATTTTCTAAAGGATGCTTGGTCCAACAAAAGATGAGTAGAATCATACCGATTAACAGGAAACGACGTTTTTTTTGCTTTCGAAGATCATACAAGATCCCTAAAAGAAGGAAGAGAGCGATCAGAGCTGGTCCCGTCGGCTGACCAAATACCAAAGGTAGCGACGTGAGCTTTGAAATCCAACGAATACACTCCTCTATAAGAAGAAAGAAACTGTTAAAAATTGTAAGGGGCTTTAGAATCGATAAGATAAATAGCACCGTTAAACCTGGAAGAAGGACAAGATCAAATAAGAAAGAAAAGAGGAAGGTTAAAGGGAGTGACCACGGTTGAAAGACACTAAAGTAATAGGTCAAAAGGGGCAAAATCCCCAGGCTAATCCATAAACTTTCCACTAGTAGCTTTTTCATTCCGGAATAAGAACTGGTATCTACCAAGGTCAAAATAAAGGCGTAGGCACAACTCAAAACCCCTCCAGCTGTCAGGAGAAACTTGGGCATGAGAAACATTAAGAGCATCAAGGTCATCGCCATATTCTCCATCCCTCGGATGCCCTTTTGAGAGAGGATCTTCTGCAAGAGACTGCGAACCACTGAAACAGAAAAACCTGTCATGCCAGCATAGACCAAAGAGATTGGAACCATCAAAATATCGACTGTTTCTTGCAAGATCCCTAGGCGTAAGAGAACTTTTCGGATCCCATTAATGAAAAAGCCGACCTGCATCCCAGATAAGGCGAATAAATGGATGATTCCCAAACTCGTGTAAAGCTGATCCATCTCTTCAAAATCCCTATCTAAATAACCAAAAAGAAGGCCGGTCATATACTGGTTCATCGGCTGTGGAAAGTGCTCCTTGCTCCAAACAATGGCTTGGCGCCTCCATTGAGATAGCCAGTCAAAAACATTCCACGTTTGGATGGGAACCGCAGATTGAATCGCTTCAATTTTTATTTGATAGTGAATTCCCTGTGTTTCCAAATAAGACCGGTAGTCAAATCCTCTAAAATTTCGTTGCGCTTCTGGTTCTTCTATAACACCTTTATATGTCAACTCCAGCAAGTGGGTTTGACTTTGCCACTGCTGTTTTTCTTTTTCTGATTTTAAAGTGTAGAAGACTTGATAGGTTCTTCCCTGATTTTTAGCACGAAAAGACAGGGCGTCCCCATTGATCTTGATGGTATCTGGAATCAGGCGTAAGTGGGATGGGGGCTGACTTTCTGCTTGTACTGGATGATCCTGTAGTCGCTGAAAGACAAAGAAGGCCGCAAAACAAAGGGATGCTAAACCAAGCCCTAGCAAACTTGAGCGATCCCCTTTATAGTGATGAACCGCTAAAATTCCCACTACTACTAGACCGATGATTGAAAGCCAAGATGGTTGATAGATACTAAAATACAGCCATAGGAGCAAAAAGGCGAGATGGACAAGCGAAAAAGGAAGGTCTTTAATCCACCGTGAAAGCATCTCTTAGTTTCTCCAGTGTTTTCTCTCCGATTCCTGAAACATTCTTCAGATCATCCACTGATCGAAAAGGACCATTTGCTTCGCGATAGGCGATAATATCCTGGGCACGTTTCTGGCCAATGCCTGATACGGTCTGGAGATCTGATTCGGTTGCTCGATTTAAATGGACCTTGCCTGTTTTTTCTGCTGGCGCTGACGAAGTTGCAGGACTTTCTGAACTTCCAAGTGCTGGAACATCCTCCCCTTCTTTAGCAACATAGATCACTGCTTCATCGGTGAGTTTTTGCGCCAAGTTGACCGATTGGCTATTGGCATCTGCTGTCATCCCGCCTGCCTTATAAATGGCATCGTGGACTCTGCTATTGGAGCGCAACTCATAGACACCTGGTTGTTTGACGGCTCCTTTGACATCGACCGTAATGATCTCAGGTGCATCAGACACAGAAGTCCCCGTCTTTTCTTCTTTGGAACTAGCGGTCTGCACCTTTTCTTTGCTCGAAGTTGAACTCGAAGACTGATAAAGATCCGGTATGGTGGATGCACTTGACTGAGGTCGATGAAAAAGAAAATACCCTCCAAGTAAGAGTCCGATAGCAGTAAGAGCTAAAAAGAGCTTATATTCTTTGATTTTTTCGATGATATCCTCCATAAGAAACCTCCTCTCACTTTTATTATTCGTAAAAATAAAAAAAACTGAGAAAAACTCTCAGCTTTTTTACTTATTTTTCCGATGTTTGTCTGGATCCCATACAAAGCTTGCTAGGTAACTAAAGAGCAAGGTCAAGATGCCAACGACTAAGACAAGGGGAATCAAAAGGATTTTTAACAAACGAATCAAGATAAAAGGTTTTGTTGGGGTGTTGATCGCTTGTGCTTCCGCATCCAAGCGATCAAACTCCTCCTGGATACGGCGGGCAACTTCTGCCACTCCTTCGTCATTCATCTTTTTAATATCTGAAATATCAATAGGATGTCCGAAGTTCATATCAATGCGTTCACCTGTTGCCAACCCTTTCAAGTCTCTTGGACCAGTATAAGTCACTGGCATGATACGGACCTTCGCCATTTTGGCAATGATGGCAACACCACCTTTGACGTCTTGAGAATGACGGCTTCCACTTGGGAACATAATCAAAGAACGGTTGCTCTTTTTCAGCATATTGACAGGATACTTAATGGCTTCTGCTCCCGGATTTTCACGGTCGATCGGAAATGCCCCACACATACGAATCCACCAGCCAAAAATACGATTGGTGAAGAGTTCTTTTTTCGCCATAAAGATAAACTGCTTTGGCTTGGTTGCAAAGGCCATATAGACCGGATCCCACCAAGTCCGGTGAGGGGATACCAAGATGTAGTTCTCTTCCCGATCTGGAATATTGTCCTTATGATGGTAATGGGCATTCCCATTTAAAACCCAAAGAATAAAGGCAACAAGGCCACGTAAATAGGTATAAAACATAGTTGTTCCTCAAATCCATTTCATTCGTCTCTCTACAAGATATTCCATCCTGTAAAAGGTTCTTTCTTATTATACCGTATCCTGATTTTGACCGCAAACCTTTTTTAGATAAAAATTGTCTCAGCGGACCGATTCTAGATAGTCTTTTTCTCAAAAAAATGATATCATATTGTCTATGGAAACTATTGATTTAAAGGGCTTGTCCCTCAGTGAAGTCCGCAAGAAAATGGATCGCGGACAAACCAATGATTTTACAACGAATACCAGTACCAGCACCTGGCAAATCATCAAGCGCAACGTCTTCACCTTGTTTAATACCTTAAACTTTGTGATTGCTGTGGCCTTGGCTGCTGTACAGGCCTGGAGCAATATGATCTTTTTTGCAGTCATTTGCTTCAATGCCATTACAGGGATCATGACCGAGATGCGCGCCAAGCGGATGATTGATAAGCTCAACCTCATGAGTCGTGAGCTAGTGACTGTCATTCGTGACGGGGAAAAAGATGCGATTCCACCAGAAAAGCTTGTTCTAGGTGATTTAATGCTCTTATCTTCGGGTGAGCAGATCCCTAGTGATGCCGAAGTCATGTCTGGTATTGCAGAAGCCAATGAGGCTATGCTGACTGGTGAGAGTGACCTGGTCTTAAAAGAAGTTGGTGATGAACTGCTTTCTGGTAGTTATATTGCCAGTGGTCAAGTCTATGCCCGTGTCAAGCGAGTTGGAGCAAACAACTATGCCAACAAACTGATGATGGAAGCTAAAACCTTGAAGCCTATCAATTCGCGTATTCTTTATAACTTAGCGAAAATTTCAAGCTTCACTGGTAAAATTATCATCCCATTTGGCCTTGCCCTCTTCTTTGAAGCATTGTTGATCAAGATGCTGCCGATCAAGGATTCTGTCGTGAATTCTTCCACAGCTCTCCTGGGAATGTTGCCAAAAGGAATCGCCCTTCTGACAGTTACGTCTCTCTTGACTGCTGTCATTAAGCTCGGCATGCGCAAGGTTCTTGTTCAAGAAATGTATTCAGTGGAAACCCTGGCGCGTGTGGATACCTTGTGTCTAGATAAGACCGGGACCATTACTCAAGGAAAGATGACAGTCGAAGCTCTCCATAGCTTATCCGAACATTTTTCTGAGGAAACGATCCAGGTCATCCTCTCTGCTTACATGCAAAATAGTGAGGACACCAATCCTACTGCTCAAGCTATTCGCAAGGCTTATGGAGAGTTGGAGCATGCTTATACTGCAGAAAACATTATTCCTTTCTCAAGTGATCGGAAATGGGGAGCTATGCATCTATCCAACCTCGGAACTGTCTTTCTCGGTGCTCCTGAAATGCTCCTTCAAGAAAATCCAACTGCTGTCGTCGAAGCACAAGGCCGTGGATCGCGCGTTCTCGTCTTAGCCCACAGTTCAGAACGGATCAGCATGCAGGAATTGAAACTACCTGAAAATCTTGAAGGGATTGCCGTTATTGAGATTACAGACCCCATTCGTGAAGGGGCTTCAGATACTCTTGAGTATTTGCGCTCTGAAGGCGTGGATCTTAAAATCATATCCGGTGACAACCCTGTAACAGTCTCTTATATCGCTCAACAAGCTGGCTTCAAAAATTATGAGAACTACGTCGATTGTTCAAAAATTTCTGATGATCAATTAGTGGATCAAGCAGAAGAAACAGCTATCTTTGGGCGCGTGTCTCCTCACCAGAAAAAACTGCTCATCCAAACCTTGAAAGCAGCTGGTCGAACGACAGCTATGACAGGAGATGGAGTCAATGATATCCTTGCTCTTCGTGAAGCAGACTGCTCCATCGTAATGGCTGAAGGAGATCCTGCAACCCGTCAAATTGCAAATATTGTTCTTTTGAACTCTGACTTTAATGATGTTCCAGAAATTCTATTCGAAGGTCGTCGTGTGGTCAATAACATTGGACGAATCGCTCCAATCTTCTTTATCAAAACGATCTATTCCTTCCTCTTGGCTATTATCTGTATCGCCAGTGCCCTTTTCTTCAACGTCAATTATTTGCTGATTTTCCCTTTCATCCCTATTCAAATCACCCTGATCGACCAATTCGTCGAAGGATTCCCACCATTTGTGTTGACCTTTGAACGCAATATCAAACCGGTTGAAAAACACTTCTTAAGACGTTCCCTTCTGTTAGCCTTACCAAGCGCCTTGATGGTCGTCTTTAGTGTCTTGTTCATTCGCCTTTGGGGAGCAAGCCATGGTTGGTCTGCAGCCGATATGTCTACTGTATCCTATTACTTACTTGGATCCATCGGTTTCCTATCCGTCATCCGTGCCTGCCTTCCACTAAATATCTGGCGAGCCCTCCTCATTCTCTTCTCTGTTGTAGGATTCTACGCATCTGCGGTCGTATTGAAAAACTTGATCGAGATTTCACTCCTTACAGCCACTACTTTCCCAGTTTATCTGGCATTGATGGCCATCTTTACAGGAGTCTTTATCCTCACAACGATTCTACAAAAATATGAATTTGATTAAAAAAAGTTGAGAGAAAAACTCTCAACTTTTTCTGTTCTGCCCACCTTTCCCCGAGCCTCTTTTCATGCTATAATAGAGCCATGACAGATATCGAATTAAAAGACGGCGAGCGCGTAAACCAACTCTTTTCAAGTGATGTAAAAATCATACAAAATCGGGAAGTTTTTAGTTACTCCGTGGATAGCGTCCTGCTCTCGCGTTTTCCAAAATTGCCCAAGCGAGGATTGATCGTGGATCTCTGCGCTGGAAATGGAGCTGTGGGACTATTTGCAAGTACCCGAACAGAGGCTCAGATCATTGGTGTCGAAATTCAGGAACGTTTGGCGGATATGGCTACCCGCTCGATTGCCCTCAATGGCTTGAACCAGCAAATATCCATGATCACCGATGACCTCAAGCATTTGCCTCAACATATCAAGGGGAGTAAGGTGGATATTATCCTCTGTAATCCCCCTTATTTCAAGGTTGATGAGCATTCCAATCTCAATGAGAGTGAACACTACCTCTTAGCCCGGCATGAAATTACCACCAATTTAGATGAGATTTGCCATGTGGCCCAGCGGGTTCTCAAATCAAATGGTCGCTTAGCGATGGTCCATCGTCCAGATCGCTTTTTGGATATCATCGAAACCATGAAGCGCTATAATCTTGCACCTAAGCGGATCCAGTTTGTCTATCCAAAAGTGACCAAAGAGGCGAATATGTTATTGATTGAGGCGATCAAGGATGGCTCACTGGATGGGTTAAAAATTCTGCCTCCTCTCTTTATTCACAATGAAGATGGCAGCTATACAGATGAGATTCATGAGATCTACTATGGAAACTAAGGCTTACATGTATGTTTTAGAGTGTGCGGATGGCTCTCTCTACACTGGCTATACCACTGATGTCGAAAAACGCCTGAAGACTCATAATGCTGGAAAAGGGGCCAAATACACACGGGCTCGCCTCCCCGTTAAACTTCTTTACAAAGAATCCTATCCAGATAAACCCTCTGCGATGTCTGCCGAAGCTCTCTTTAAAAAGAAATCGCGCCAGGCAAAGCTAAACTATATCAAAAAGAACCGTCGGACTCCATAGTCCAACGGTTTTTCAATTATAAAATGGTGATACGGTACTGATGACTCCGCGTCTCTTGAGGGTCCAACTGGATCACACCTTTTTTGTCTTCGAAGAAATCGCCCTCTTCTGCAGATGTGGAAATACCTGTCCAAGGCTCTAAGGCAATGAAGGGGCCCTTGTTATTAGTAGACCAAAGGACCAGATTTTCAAAATCTGCAAAATCAAATTCCAAACCTTTACCTGATTTTTTCGAGATCAGCTTCACAGATTTAGAGGTTAACTGATCTAAAATAATGGCATCTTTTTCAAATAGTTCATGTCGTAAAGGTAGGCTACGCTTATGATCAAAAAATGGCGTCCGCTGCAGGCGATCGACCAATCCAGTTTCTGTGAACAAGAGAGGGACGCTGCAGGTTTCTTCTTTTTCAAAAATCAACTCGTAGTCTTCATAGTCTTCATCTGCTAAAAGAGGACAATGAAAGGCTGGATGCCCTCCAATGAAATAAGGCATGACTTGATCAGACTCTAAATTTTGTACACGATAGGTGATGGTGATTTCTTTTCCTTGTAATTCATAAACGATTTCAACTCGAAAATGGTAGGGATAATTTTGCAGGCTCTCTTCGTTAGAGGTAATTTCAAAGACAAGACGATTGTCTGTTTGTTCTTTAAGCTCAAACTCTCTCTTCCTAATGAGACCGTGTCTTGGCAGCTGACCTGTCTTCACTCCATCTTTTAGATGATACTGTACTCGGCCATTACGAACGCTTCCGCAAATTGGAAACAAAACAGGCGCTTGTCCCGACCAATACTCCGGATCCCCTTGCCAGAGATATTCTACGCCTTCTTTATTACGAATGGAGCTCAATTCCCCTCCAAATGTCTTACATTGTACTTCTAGATCATCGTTTTTTAATGCAATCACCATGGACGACACCTCTTTATGATTAATATAGTTATTATATTCATTATAACCTTTTAGCTAAGATTGTCAATTTTTATCTTTTTCGTTAAAAATTTTAAAAATATAAGAAAAAAACCTTGACAAAGCTTAGAAATAATTGTAAACTTAATATGTTAACAGAAACATTCCGCTTTAGGAATCCGTTCTTTCTGTTTTCTGACTTTTTTAGGATGCTCCTTATCATGATACATTTTTCTAAAAGAGTCAGTTATCATTTAGGTCTCCTTATAAATATACAAGGGTTAACAGCTAGTTAACCCTTGTATTTTTGATTTTCATTAAAAAGACGGCCTATTGCTAGACCGTCTTTAGGACTTATTTATCCCCTTTATTGCGGATGACAAATCCATTTTTCTTTTCATTAGAAGTACGATGAGGACGTTTGTTGCCTTTACCTTCAAAGTCTCGGCTATTTTTATTGGACTTGCGTTTGAAATCACGGCGTCCACCTTCACGGTCATCTCTGCGATTTCGGTCACGGCGTTGGTCTCCACGACGGCCATTTCCACGGCCCCCTTTGCCTTTCCCACCAAAGCCACCACCGGATGGTTTAAATGGCAATGGTTTTTCACGCGCAATTTCAACTTCTGGAAGACTATCTGGATCTTGAACGGTCAAGCTTAAGATATACATAGCCAATTCTTCAGGAGTGAATTCTGCAGCCAATTTGCGAGCATCCTTACCAAACTTCTCGAAGTTAGTTCGGATTTTTTCATCCTCAAAGTCTCGCTCAATTTTCTTCAGCGCTACTTGTTTTTTCGCTTGGAAGGCTTCTGCTGCTGTTGCAGGTTTCATTCCCTTCATCCGCTTTTTAGTCAAGTTCTCAATGATTTGCAAATAGCCCATTTCATTTGGCGAAACAAAGGTAATGGATTGCCCTGTTTTCCCAGCACGACCTGTCCGTCCGATCCGGTGAACATAGCTTTCTGGATCTTGTGGAATATCGTAGTTGTAGACATGGGTCACACCTGAAATGTCCAACCCACGTGCCGCAACGTCCGTTGCCACCAAGACGTCCAAGTTCCCATTTTTAAAGTCACGAAGGACACGAAGACGTTTGTTTTGATCCAAATCTCCGTGAATCCCTTCTGCTCGGAAACCACGGATCTTCAAGCCACGCGTCAATTCATCGACCCGGCGTTTAGTCCGACCAAAGACAATGGCAAGCTCCGGTTGCTCGACATCCATCAATCGAGTCATGGTATCAAACTTTTCGCCTTCTTTGACACGAATATAGTATTGATCGACCAAGTCGGTGGTCAATTCTTTGGCCGCAATCTTAACGTGTTCGGGCTCTTTCATAAACTGAACACCAATGCGTTTAATGGCTTCTGGCATCGTTGCTGAAAAGAGCAAGGTTTGACGTGTTTCTGGAACACGGCTAATGATAGCTTCGATATCTTCCAAAAAGCCCATATTGAGCATTTCATCTGCTTCATCCAAGATCAAGGTTTCAATATGATCGAGTTTCAAGGCCTTGCGCTTGATCAAATCTAGCAAGCGTCCAGGGGTTCCCACAACGATATGAGCACCTGACTTCAAGGCTTTGATTTGCTTTTCAATGCTTGATCCACCATAGACAGAGCGGACTTTAACACCCTTGCTGCGTCCAAAACGGAAGAGTTCTTCCTGACTTTGAACCGCCAACTCACGCGTCGGAGCAATAACAAGGGCTTGGATTACTGTGTTATCGACATCAATCTTCTCCAAAGTTGGAAGACCGAAAGCGGCTGTTTTACCAGTCCCTGTTTGCGCTTGACCGATGACATCTTTTCCTTCAAGAGCCAACGGAATGGTTTGTTCCTGGATCGGGCTCGCTTCTACAAAGCCAGCTTTTTCGATTTCTGCTAATAATTCAGCAGATAAGTTAAATTCATTGAATTTCAATTCTTTCTTCTTTCTAAAAAGTGGTGCGAAGCCACTTTATCAAACTTCTTTCAATGCGAATACGCACTGATTGCATAGGAAGTCACCTTCCCGGTCACCTGTCGCAAGACTCATCTAAAGAAAAACTAGTCCGTCTGTTTAAGACTACATTTTCTTTAGAGAAAAATGTTTTGCGTCCTAACGGATGTTGTTGACTAGAATCGTTTTTTCAAACAAATAGGCAACATGATCCTATTTGCGGGAGTCTTCTTTCGAACAGAATCCTTCCATCTGTTCTGCCTCCCTAGCATTTCTCTCATACAAGTTTGCAACTTATCTAGTATAACACAATGGACGACCAAATGATAGTCAAAGGAGAATAATTTTATTTTTTAGGAAAAATTTTTAAAAACTTGAAAATAGTCAAGAGGGCAGTTTCCCCTAGATTTAGCTGACTTTCTTCTGACACCGTTCAAGAATCCCTTTAAATAGGAGTATAAAAACTTCGGAAAAACTTTTTTTGGTAGTTCTTGCGTTTTTACAAATAAATATGTATAATACAGTTAGTATCTAAAATATTTCTGTATAAAGAAATAGGATCATTTTATCTGATTCAACGATTTATTCTAAGTTCTGATTTATTTAGAACCACTCAGTACTATTAAATCTACTCCTACTATTTCCAAGAAGATTTTGTACAGTCAATGAACTATTCACACTGCCCCTTCTTTGGAGAGGAGGGCAGGTGTCTAGATGGTTCCTATTTCTCAGATTATTCTAGATACGAAGAGGCTCGGATTTCTCCAAGCCTCTTTTTTATCTTTGTTTCACAATCCACCGCATAACCTTTCCCAAAATGAGCCATAATATAAAGCTACATACGGATACATAAATCCAAGCATTGGGATCCTTTGTCATCGGAAGAGGGATATTCATTCCAAAGAAACCGGTGATAACGGCTAAAACCGCCAACAAGGCTTCAAAGATGGTTAGGGTTGTCAAGTTGTCATTCAAGTTGTTGTTTAGGATATTGTTGTAAGATCCTGACAACTGTTGCAAGACATTGGAAATCAACTCAGTCATCGAAGCCAACTGACGCGCTTCGATCATGGCATCATCAAACTGCTCTTTTTCAACATCATTCATCCTGCGATAAATGGCATGCGCTTTAATATGTTCTAGCAACATCCGATTTTGCTTGGCTGCTGCGACCAGATACACCATACCGGTCTCAAGGTCAGACAGGGCATAAAGATTCTTGGTCGTCGTTGTCTTTCGAAGCAAACGATTGAGTTCATCCTTGTGCTTATCTAAGCGATCAATAATCGGATAATAAGCATTACTGATCATTTCAAGACCTGCAAAAAGCAACTTATAGATCGACAACTCCCCATGGCTTTCCAAATAGCGAACCATTTGTTCAATGATATAGGCATTGTCCTGGTTACTGATGGTCACGAGTCGCGTATCTTGAACGATAAAGGTCATAGGGATGGTTTCGTAGTATTCCTTGTCCTTTTCTAAATCCAATACATTGTAGATAAATGTGATCGTACCGTTTTCTCGATTATAATCCATATGGGCACGTTCGTTCTTATCCATCGCGTACTCAATGGTTTCTTTGTCAATCTCGTATTTTTTATAAAGATATGAGTTTTCAGCAATCATATCCGAGTCGATATTGATCCATTTCCGATCTTGACCCAATTGTTTTTCGATAAACATTCCGTCTCCTTTCTCAACTGTTCTCTATCAAAATGATATTTTTATTTAAAAACTGCACTGGCTAATGCTTGCTGGATTTCAATGACGCTGCTGTCACTCTTGAATTGTAACACTTCTGAAGGCTCCACTGCAGAAGAGACCCAGATTTTTAATTCTGCATCCAAATCAAAATGACCAGATGTTTCCACTGAAAAACGAGAGATAGAACGATAAGGAAGGGATTTGTAGGACGTTTTCTTTCCTGTTACTCCTTGCTTATCCACCAAGATCAAACGAAACTCTGTAAAGACGATTAAATCACGAATCAAGCTAAAAGCAAGTGTAACTTGCTCTCCCGGCACCAAGATATCTTCTAGATCTCTTTCTACCTTATCGACATTTTTTTGAGAGGCATTGCCCATCAAACCACTTAATAATCCCATCATTTCTCCTTTATAAGCGAAAACGGGTAGTGTCCATTTTCGTATTTCTATTTTAATGAATCGGTTGTGAATTGTTTCTTAACCCATTTTTTCTTCCAGCTCAACGTCTGGATACTTGTCCGCAAACCAACGGAGGGCAAAATCATTTTCAAAGAGGAAGACAGGTTGGTCAAAGCGGTCCTTAGCCAAGATGTTTCGGCTTGAAGACATTCGTTCGTCTAAGTCTTCTGGTTTGATCCAGCGAACGGTCTTTTTACCCATTGGGCTCATGACCACTTCTGCATTGTATTCATTTTCCATCCGGTGTTTGAAGACTTCAAACTGCAATTGACCAACGGCACCCAACATGTATTCACCTGTTTGGTAGTTGGTATAGAGCTGGATAGCTCCTTCTTGCACCAATTGCTCAATCCCTTTGTGGAAGGATTTTTGCTTCATAACGTTCTTGGCAGATACCTTCATGAAGATTTCAGGCGTAAAGGTTGGCAGTGGTTCAAATTCGAACTTGTTTTTACCAACAGTCAGCGTATCTCCAACCTGATAAGTCCCTGTATCGTAGACCCCGATGATGTCTCCTGCTACGGCATTGCTGACATTCTCACGGCTTTCAGCCATAAACTGAGTGACATTAGAGAGTTTCGCTCCCTTACCAGTACGAGGCAGGTTGACACTCATCCCACGCTCAAATTCACCCGATACGATCCGTACAAAGGCAATCCGGTCACGGTGACGAGGGTCCATATTGGCTTGGATTTTAAAGACAAAGCCTGAGAAATCCTTGTCATAAGGATCGACCATTTCTCCATCGGTCTTCTTGTGGCCGTGTGGTTCTGGAGCAAACTTGAGGAAAGTCTCCAAGAAAGTCTGTACTCCAAAGTTGGTCAAAGCGGATCCGAAGAAGACTGGTGTTAATTCACCCGCAAGGATGGCTTCTTCTGAGAATTCATTTCCAGCTTCTTGCAAAAGTTCGATATCGTCTTTCACTTGCTCGTAGAATGGATTGTTGGCAAAGAGCTTGTCTCCATCTTCTAAACTCGCAAAACGTTCATCCCCTTTGTAGAGTTCCAAGTGTTGATTATAGAGGTCGTAAAGCCCCTCAAAGGCTTTCCCCATCCCGATCGGCCAGTTCATTGGATAACTCGCGATGCCCAAGACTTCTTCCAATTCTTGCAAGAGGTCCAGTGGCTCGCGACCGTCACGGTCCAGCTTATTCATAAAAGTGAAGACTGGAATCCCACGGTGTTTCACAACCTCAAACAATTTCTTGGTTTGGGCCTCGATACCCTTGGCAGAGTCTACGACCATAACCGCCGCATCCACAGCCATCAAGGTCCGGTAAGTATCTTCTGAGAAGTCCTCGTGCCCTGGGGTATCAAGGATATTGACCCGTTTTCCATCGTAGTCAAACTGCATGACAGATGAGGTTACCGAAATCCCACGTTGTTTCTCGATATCCATCCAGTCAGATTTAGCAAAGTTTCCTGTTTTCTTCCCTTTAACAGTACCGGCTTCCCGAATCTCTCCCCCAAAGTAGAGCAACTGCTCAGTAATTGTCGTTTTACCAGCATCCGGGTGGGAGATGATGGCAAAGGTACGGCGTTTTTTGATTTCTTCTTGTACGTTCATATTCCTAATTCTTTCTCTTCTTATTTTTTGATAAATTTACAAATTCATCTCTACATCGGATTTCTCCTCAATTTCTCTATCTGTCCTATTATAGCGAAAATAGGCACTTTTTTCAACGATGATTCTTCTTTGAGAGCAAAAAGAAAGACCAAAATCCATAGATTCTAGTCTTCTTCAATCATGGTTATTTTCTCAGTTTCACCCGCTCACTTCTGCGATTGAAGAACTGATTAAAGAGCAATAAAGCAAGGGCTAAAATACTGGATACAACCAGATAATTGAGCCATACCTTATCACCTCTCATAATCGGAGGGCGGGCCATCAAGCCATAATTTCCTCCCGTCAATTGATTGACTCCAACCAGGAATAAATCTAAGGCAAAGGTATAGAGAACAATCTGACTATTTTTTAAGAGGTTTCGATCATACCATCTCAAGAGATAAATCAAGGAATTGATCAGGAGACAGTAATGTCCGAGGAGGAAAGAAAAGCTCGTAATATGAGGGAAAGTGTAGGGATCAAAGACTGGATAGCCCAAAGCAAAGATGGCTCCACTCACTCCCATCAAGGCAAAGAACTGTTTGCTTTTCCAGCGGTCTGGTAAAAACAAGACCGCAAACATGGCCAAGCGGCAATGATAAAATGGTAAGCTATTGGACCAAGGAATGTGGTAGGCAAAATACCAAAGATACAAGCAAATTAACTGGAAGCCCTGTAAGTATTGAAAGCATTTGCGAAATTGCTCATTCTGATAATGGCGAAGTGACATCATGATCGCTGTCACAATTAACAAGACCATCAAACTATACCAAAGTGCTGAGATTGCTGGTGGTGCTGTTGATTCTGTAGTGAAAAAATGATGCATAAAGTCTCCTTATTTAAACAGATTCAGGTATTCTTCTTTTCTTACTGTACTGAACGATTGTATTGATGAAAATCAGTGTCCCCGTCATGAGAACTGTCACGATCAAATAGTTGAGCACAAGGCCATGGTCACCGATCACAGGAGGGCGACGCATAAAGCCGTAGTTCCCACCCGTTGCGAGATTCGCAAGCTGAATAATGGCATTGACCCCAAACGTCATCTGACAGATTTTCCAAACAGCCCCTTCTTCCACCTGGTAGGATTGAACCAGATAGATCAAACAGTTAGCCAAGAGAGCCCAGTGACCAAAGACATTGTTGATCGAGGAAACGTGAGGAAAAGGGTAGGGATAAAAAACGGGATGAACCAAGGCCATAATGGAGCCAAAGACTCCCACGAGAGCAAAATATTGTTTAAAGCTGCCCTTGGGCGCCAAAAGAATGATCCACATGGCCATCCGGCTATGATAGAAGGGAAGACTCTCTGAAAGAGGCAAGCGAGCAGCTAGATACCAAGAGTTGATGATGAGCAGCTGGATCAACTGCCCCCAATACCAAAAGGTTTGGTAGCTTTTGGAGTGAGCAAATCGAACGGACAGAACTCCCACCACTACCAAAGAAGTCGGCAATAAGAAATACCAGACCCCCAATTGAGGAGGGGATGTTGGTTGACTAGTGAAAAATAAGTTCCAAAGTGCCATGATTTCTTTCCCTCATCTACTCTTTTTTCTATTCCGAACGCGAAACAACAGTCTCTTCAGCCATCTTGTATTTGTAGCGCTGGTTGACCAAGCAAATACCAGCTACCATCACAATGCTGACCAAGAGGTAGTTCAAAAGAGCACCCTGGTCTCCAATGATTGGTGGACGTCGTAAGAAGCCGTAATCTCCTTTCGTCAAAAGGTTGACCAAGAAAATCAAGGCATTCATGCCAAAAGTAATCTTGAAAATTCTCAAGCTGTCTTGTTTTGCAGATTGATAATGATCCTGTAGGTAAATCAAACTATTGGCAAGCAAAGCCCAGTGACTAAAAATCAGATTGAGCACAGTAATATGAGGGAAAGGGAAGGGGTCAAAGGCCGGGTAAACCAAGGCCGCAATCGATCCTAGAACTCCCAACAAGGCAAAATATTGCTTGATATAGGTCCCTCTAGGTGCAAAGAGTATTGCAAGCATGGCCAAGCGACAATGATAAAAAGGCAAATTATCTGTCAAAGGCATGTGGGCTAGAATATACCAAGCATTGATGGTCAAGACTTGAATCAATTGTGCCCAGTACCAAAAGCGCTGGTAGCTTTTTGACTGCGCATACTTGATAGAAAAGTAGCCAACCACCAACAAGGAAACTGGTAGGAAAAAGTACCAGAGTCCAAACTCAGGCGGGGCTGATTTTTGGTTCGTAAACAATAAATCCCAAAGTGTCATTTTTATATCCCTTTAATTTATAGATCGTTTTTAATCACAATACAAATCTCGTTTCCCATCATAAACCTCCCAAAGGAAATTCAATTGTTCTTCTGTATTGCGCTTGGTAGAAAGAGCAGGCATCTTCTCTCTCTCAAAAAATGCAAGATCGGAAATTTCCTGATTCTGTTGAAAACTTCCATCCAGCAATTCACATTCAAATACCAATTTCACATATTGGCGGCTTTGCAATTGGTAGCGATTGGTATCAAATACTGCCAACAAGCGATTGACACGTGCTACATAGCCCGTTTCTTCTTGGATTTCCTTTAAAATATTTTCTTTAGGAGAATAGCCAACCTCACCAAAACCACCCGGCAAAGCCCAGGTCTCTTCTCCCTGACCTTTCACTAAACAAAGTTTGTCATCTTTGACAATCCAGGCCCTTACATCAATCAAGGGAGTGTCGTAATGGTCTGTCGGTCGAAACAAATCCGATAATTCTTGTGAATTCAGATCAGTCGTTTCTCTCACAAGATCCTGTAAAATTTCACGAATATCCTGGTAGCGCTCTTGATCAAATGGATCTTTTGAGAACGCTAAGCCTGTATTGGTGATTGAAATCAAGCGCTGAATATCCTTCAGTACATTATTACTTACCATTCTCCAATTCCTCTACCAATTTTGCCAAATTCATGGAATTGCTTCCCTTGATAAGGATTTGGTCTTGCTCTTTCAAGCTTTCCTTGACTTGTTTGACCAGGTCCTCAAACTGATCTTCCTCAGCTGTCTTCTTGAAATAATAGACATGTCCGAGTGGGAACATCTGACTCGCTAACTGAGCCAATCCTGCAATGTCTTGGCCGTAGAAAATAACCGTATCTAAAACATCCGGCGAGAGGCTAAGAATCATTTGGTTGTGCAGATCTACAGATTGCTCCCCTAGTTCTTTCATATCTGCCAGGACGGCTAATTTTCGACCATTTGGATTAGCAGGAATAGTCGAGAAAGTTTCTAAGATTAGGCGCATAGCCGTTGGATTGGCATTGTAGACATCGGATAGGATATCCGCTCCATTACTGGCCTTTTTCCATTCTGTGCGGTTGCGCGTCAATTGCAAGGTTTCAAAACTGTCTCGAATCGCAGCTTCACTCACCCCTTCTTGCAGGGCAACATAAGCTGCAATCATGGCATTGGTCGCATTGTATTTTCCTGTTACTGGAAGATCAATCGCTTCTTCTAAGAAATTCGCTCGGAAAGTTAAGCTGTCCTTTCGCTCGATTAACTCGGTAATAAAAATCTCCTCGTCTGGACCAAAGCGGACGACTGTTTGCTTTTCAGGAAGGTAGGCATTCACGATCGGATCAGCTGGAACTACCAGAAGACCACCTTCTGGCATCCCGTCCGCAATCTGGAGTTTTCCTTTTGCGATCTCACTTCGATCTTTGAAGAATTCCAAATGGGCTTCCCCAATCAAGGTGACAATAGCAGCTTTTGGATGCGCCAGTTCTGACAAGAGATGGATATCTCCTAGATGGTCTTGCCCCATTTCAAGGACCAGTTTGTCCGTCCCTTCTGGCATATGCAAAACCGTATAAGGAAGACCAATTTCGTTATTATAGTTTCCTTGTGTTTTATAGGTCAGGTAGGTGGTGGACAAAAGCTGTGCCAACATATCTTTTGTGGTGGTTTTACCATTTGACCCCGTCACTGCAAAAACATCTACTTTTGTCTTTTGAAGATAGGCTGCAGCAAGTGTTTGAAAAGCACTCAATACATCTTCCACCAAAATATAAGGGTGGCCTTCTACCACTTTCTCTGAAAAAGTGGCTACGGCTCCGTTTTCAAAAGCAGTCTCAATAAAGTCATGACCATCACGCGCTCCTTCTAAAGGAACAAACAGGTCTCCAGGCCCAATCAAACGGCTGTCAAATTCCGGCTTGACGAGGGCCACATCTTCAAATTGGCTGATATCATTTTTTGCATGTACTAGATGAGCAACTTCATGTAATGTGAGATTCATATCCAACTCCTCAGTTCTCCGTAGCGTCCTCTAAGATTTGGACACTCCTATCAAATTCTTCTCATTATACCATATTCTAGACCACAAAAAAAGTGGCTGGGACAGAAGTCCTAGCCTCTTGATTGTTTTAGGATTGTCGAGCAAGACGCAGTGGTTGAGTGGGCTCTACTACGCTGATTTCATCAGCTTTTACAGCCCTACTCAACTGTGCGGAGGTGGGACGACGAAATCGAATTCTAACGAATTGCCGATTTCTGTCCCACTCTCTCTTTTCTTACAACAAATGCGCTTCGTGTTTTTGGAAGACTTCTTTTCCAAGCTCTACTAACTTGGTGATCAAATCTGTATAGTTAAGTCCCATATTGTCCCAAAGCAAGGGATACATAGACCATTGGGTAAATCCTGGCATGGTATTGAGTTCGTTTAAGAAGATCTCTCCTTTATCGGTATAGAAGAAATCACAACGCGCCAAGCCCAGACCACCAATCGCACGAAAGGCTTTTTCTGCGTTGGTCCGCATGATTTTCACAACCTCAGGGTCCAATTGAGCCGGAATCGCCATGGTAATTTTGTTGTCGATGTATTTGGCATCATAATCATAGAAGGCCACATCTTTCACAACTTCACCTGGCAAGGTGCTCTTCACATCATAGTTTCCAAGCAGTCCAACTTCGATCTCACGCGCATTAACCCCTTGTTCTACCAAAACACGGCTATCGTATTTAAAGGCTAATTCAAGAGCAGCCCGAAGCTCTGTTTGGTTTTCAGATTTTGAAATCCCTACGCTTGAACCCATATTGGATGGTTTGGTAAAGACAGGGTAAGAGAGATTGGCTTCAATTGCAGCAATTTTCTCATCCACGTCATCGCCTTCCACTACAGCTACATAAGGAACTTGTGGAATTCCTGCAGACTTCAAGACCCGTTTGGTCGTGATCTTGTCCATCGCAACACTAGAAGCCAGGATACCACAGCCGACATAAGGCATCTTCAAGACTTCTAAGAAGCCTTGAATGGAACCATCTTCTCCCATTGGTCCATGAAGAACTGGAAAGACTACTGCTCCTTCCTTGTAAATCGCAGATGGTGCCACTTTTTTAGACCAGTCCACTGTCTCATTGGTCATCAATTTCTCATCATCCGCTGGTTTCTCTTCAAAAGCTTGCGTCTGGATGAAGTCTCCTGACTGCGTAATAAAGTAGGTTTGAACCGAAAATGCTTGGTAATCAATCGCGCGCATCACGCTTTCTGCTGAAAGAACAGATACTTCACGTTCTGCACTACGTCCACCATACAACAGGATTAAGTCTTGTTTACTCATAGTTTCTCCCTAATTGTTCCCTTGATTTCTTACTTGATAGTATACCACAATGATAGCCCTTTCGAAAGAACTTCTCTTATAATTCTGTCCGATTTTCAATCGCGCGAAGCAAGGTCACTTCGTCCGCATACTCGATATCGGCTCCAACTGCCAGACCACGTGCCAAACGTGTCACTTTGATCCCTGCTGGCTTGAGCACGCGCGAGATATACATAGATGTTGCTTCCCCGTCTGCTGTCGCATTGGTCGCAACAATGACCTCTGTGACTGTTCCATCCATCAAGCGACTAATCAAACTCTTGAGATTGATATCATCGGGTCCCACGCCATTCATGGGCGAGATCAAGCCATGCAAGACATGGTAACGGCCATGGTATTCCTGGATATTTTCCATAGCAGATACATCCCGGCTATCTTCTACAACAAGTATGAGGGATGGATCCCGCGTTTCATCTCGACAAATCTCGCAGGTTTCTTCATCGGTTAAATTGCCACAAATACTGCAATACCCTAGCTCACGCTTAGCATTCAGTAAGTTTTTGGCAAATTCATTCACATCATCATCTGACATACCAATGGTGTAAAAAGCCAGACGAGTCGCTGTTTTGATCCCAATTCCTGGCAACTTCGAATAGCTGTCAATTAATTTTGCAATAGGTGCTGGATAAAGCATAATTTCCTTTCTAATTCATGGGGTGTTTCTGATTGTATAAATTAATAATGTCACGCGTAATGGAATGACTGACCGTCGCTTGTAGATTGGTATTATGTGGAAAAACCACTGCTACCGCAATCTTTGGATTGTTTGATGGTGCATAAGCCACAACATTGGTATTAATGGCTTGTTTGCCTCCATCGACTGTGGTTTCAGCTGTACCTGTCTTTGCACTAATGGGCACACTAGCACCTCGACCCACGGTCTTTCCTGTCGTTAACCCACTCGTACCATTTGCAACTTGGTAGAACCCTTGCTTGATCAAAGCCATGTCCTCCGCTGAGATATGCACCTGATTGAGCTCTTTAGTTTCGATCGCTTTTTTCAACTGACCAAGGCCCCCTTGATCATTATTGTCATAGATGCCTTCGACGACATGAGGACTCACCCTCTTCCCATCATTCGCTACCGTTGCCGCATACTGGGCCAATTGCATAGGCGTATAGTTGTCAAACTGACCAAAGGCATTGGTCAAATAATTACCGACTGTATAGTCTTTCGGAATAAAACCGGTCGATTCATTGGGAAGGTCAATCCCCGTTGATGTTCCAAGACCGTATTCCGCAAAAGTAGAGCGCAGTTTTTTCATAGCCGGTTCAACCTGATCCACTTGTAAGGTCATGTTGGGAGTGTAAGGTTGCCCCATCATCTTAAGGGCAATTTGAACCATATAGGTATTAGAAGAGTATTCCAAGGCTTCCACCGCATTGATGGAACGACTACCGTATTGGGTAAACCAAGAATTGATAGGTGCTGATCCTGCAAAAACAATCGGCTGATCGGTCAGAACCTGATTCCCAGAAATGGCTCCATTTTCCCATCCAGAAGTCAAGGTCGCTCCTTTGACCACGGATCCTGGAACGAAGACGTTGGTCACTGTTCCCAAAGCATCTGCTGATAGATCTTGACTACCAGCCTGGTGTTTAATCCCTGCCATGGCAAGGACCTTTCCTGTATCGGGCTCCAGAGCTACGGCATAGACACCTTCGGAGTAGGTCGCATTTCCAGCTTGCAACTCTGCGCTAAAGGCGGAGCGAAGGATATCTTCCACTCCTTTTTGGAAATCCAAATCAATCGAGAGCTTGAGGTTTTCTCCTTTGGCCCCTTTTGAAACGTCGACCACTTTCTCCATGTTGCCATTTTTATCTAGGAGAATTTCTTTTTCACTGCGTTTTCCTTGAAGGACATTTTCGTATTCTTTCTCCAAATAAGAGGTGCCAACCCGGTCATTGAGAGCATAGCCTTTTTTGACATAATCTTCAACCTCTTCTGCTGGAAGTCCCGCCTGCTCGGTCGATACATTTCCAATAATAGAAGCTAAAGGAGTATCCAAAACCTTGCGGTCCCAGCTAGTCGTGATGGCAATTCCCGGAAGGTCCTGACTGTCCGCAGCGATGGTCGCAATCTGCTCAGCTCCTAGTGCCTGCGTCGTAATGATCCCAGTCGCAAAATTCTCTACCGCATTCATCTGGCTATAGAGATAAATAATCTTTTTCTCATCATCTGTATAGCCGAGTTTTGAAGGGTCGATACTATCCACTGCCGCTTGATAAATCTTGGCTTCCGGCAGGCGGTTGCCATCGGTATCAAATTTCTTTTTCTCAGGCAGGTGTTCCACGACCTCTTGGTAGACCTTGGTATTGGCTAGATAGTAATCCACTTCTTGCCGTTCGGTTACTTGAGGATTTTCTACGTCGACATACTGCAGGAGTTTCCCAGCTGTCTCTCGCATTTCTTGGGCCGTCATTTTACGATCGCGCGTAAAAGTCAGGACTTGTTTTCCCACATTTTCCACCAAGGGCTTACCAGAAGCATCATAGATTTGCCCTCGCACACTCCCTTGTTTGACCGTCTTTTTCGTAGCTTTTGCCAATTTATCCGTATAGTAGGCTTGGTGAGTGATCTGCATATAGCCAAGTCGGGCAATCAGCACCAAAAAAAGAAGGCAAATCAAACTAAACAGCAGGTAGAGTCTGCGTGTAATCGAATGATTCTCAAACTTCCGTATTTTCTTCTTCATGAAATTTTCTATCCTTCTTTTCTAATCAACACTTACCTTCCATTTTACTATTTTTCCCAGAGTATCTCAAGAAAAGGAAGAGCCCTTTCCTGGAATTTTACAAAGAAAAAAGATTGGACAGGCTCGTCCAATCCCTTCTTCTAATAGGTCACAACATTGATCTTGCCTTTGTCATACTCGGCAATGAAAATGTCCAGAACGTTGTCATAGCCTTCTTTTTCCAATTCAGCCAGCAACCACTCTTCGCTTTTTCCAATTGTTTCCAAAATTTCAAGCTGAACCACTCCATCCGTAATAATCGGGTATTTAGGATTTTCATCCCCCGCACGGACAACGATCAATTGACCATTTTGTTCAATAACAGCGCGCTTCACATCTTTTAATTGAAAAATCCCTTGTCCACGTAGTTTCAAAGCAACATCTGAAGCAGAAAGTCCTTTGGAACGACACGCTTCCGGATCCAGTTTCCCATTTTTAATGATGACAGTTGGTTTTCCATCAATCAAGTGCTTCATAAAACGAACATTGGTATTGAGCCATTTTAAGAGCAAGATCAAAATAGTCCACATTAAGAGAATCACAATGTATTGAAGAATGGTAATGGAGCTATTGTAGATGACCCCACCAATAATGCCCCCAAGAACAAAGTTCTGTATCTGGTCTACTGCAGAATTTGGTGCTAAGTTTCCTTTCCCGGTCACATTGATGACAAATACCAAGGAAATCAAGCCCAAAGCTAATTTAATCAAGATGTTTAAAAAATTTACTATCATTTGTTCACCTCCACAAGTTCCACGTCTGTTTTATACAGATCCATCTTTTCTAATAGGTAGCTATCTGGGTCAGATCCTGCGATAGCTCGGTAATAAACCTCTCCAACCTTCAGGATCGCCCCATCTGTGGCTGCTGAAGTATTGACATAGACGTCTTCTTTTTTGACATCCAACTCCTTTGAGATGACCTCAATAAAATGCAGAGAACGTTGGAATTGGTCATTATTACTTTGGCTATTTTGGAAATTGCTGATGCCGATCAAGACCACTGCAACCAGAGTCAAAATGGAAATAATGGATAATTCCCGGAATTTGCTATCGTGCTTATCCCGATAGGCTTTCACCGCAAAAAAACCAGTCAGTAGAATGAGCAAACCAGAGATCACAATGGTCACCCAATTTTGCTGACTAATCTGACTCAATACATAGTCATAAGAGTAAAATTTCATAATGAACTCCCTTTCTCCAAATGAATTCAAGCTATTATAATGTATTTCAGGAGAGAATTCAAGGCATTCTAATCAGAAAATCATTAAATTTTTGTTATAATAAAATTATCCATCATGTCAAGAAAAGGAAACACAATGAAACTCATTTCATGGAATATCGACTCGCTTAATGCTGCATTAACCAGTGATTCAGCACGCGCTAAACTTTCTCAAGAAGTCCTCCAAACCTTGGTTGCTGAGGATGCGGATATCATTGCCATTCAAGAAACCAAGTTATCCGCCAAAGGACCTACCAAAAAACACCTTGAAATCCTTGAGGAACTCTTCCCTGGCTATGAAAACACCTGGCGCTCTTCTCAAGAACCGGCTCGTAAAGGCTACGCTGGAACCATGTTCCTCTATAAAAAAGAGCTCACACCCGTTGTGACTTTCCCAGAGATCGGAGCCCCTTCGACCATGGACTTGGAAGGTCGGATCATTACCTTGGAATTTGATAAATTTTTCGTTACTCAGGTATACACACCTAACGCTGGTGATGGTCTCAAACGTTTAGAAGAACGTCAAGTATGGGATGTCAAATATGCTGAATATTTGGCTGAATTAGACAAAGAAAAACCTGTCCTTGCAACCGGTGACTACAACGTTGCTCACAAGGAAATCGACCTTGCTAACCCAGCCAGCAACCGCCGTTCGCCAGGATTCACAGACGAAGAACGCGAAGGATTTACAAATCTTTTGGCCAAAGGATTTACAGATACCTTCCGCCATGTCCATGGTGATGTCCCAGAACGCTACACTTGGTGGGCGCAACGAAGTAAAACCTCAAAAATCAACAATACAGGCTGGAGAATCGACTATTGGCTCACAAGTAACCGTGTGGCAGACAAAGTTACCAAGTCAGATATGATCGACTCAGGCGCTCGCCAAGACCATACACCAATTGTATTAGAAATTGATTTGTAAGGATGGTCTTTATGAATTTCAATGCAGTGATTCCTGAGTTTATTGTATCGAATTTAGAGCAGTCCCGTTCCTTCTACTGTGATTTACTGGGTTTTACCATCGAATACGGGCGACCAGAAGAGAACTTCCTTTTCCTTTCTCTCGAAGATTGCCAGCTAATGATAGAGGAGGGGACAAAGGAGGAGCTAGCTGAACTGACCTATCCATTTGGTCGTGGAGTCAATATCTCCTTTGGCATAAAAGATGTCCCTAGACTCTATCAAAAATTGCTAGAATCTAACTATCCTATTCATCGTCCATTGACCAAAAGAGAATTTCGTGTTGGTGAACAGTATATCTATCCTCATGAATTTTCAGTTTTAGATCCAGATGGCTATTTTTTAAGATTTAGTGAATAGAATGATCATCACCCGTCTATGGACCATACCCAAAAATCTATTTTTGTGAGTACAGTTCAATAGCGGGTGATTTATTTATCTTTCATCTTAAAAAATGAGACAGACTGACTTTCGAGACATAAAAAAACCGGAGCCCTTACATGACGGCTCCGACTTTTTTATCTTCATTGATAGACCAATGATTGATTTTTTTATTTTTTCTTCTCAATGTGATCTTTGAGATCTTCTTGAGCTTTTTTATTGGATTCTGCTTTTTTCTTCAACCATTCTTCTTTGGCCTTGTTAAAGTCTTTTGTAGTGACAACATCTTTAGACATTTCAAGGTATTTGTAGAATGTTCCTGTTCCTTTTGTACCAACCCATGAAGCAGCACGGCTGTATGGCACAGTCCGTTGAAGCATTGGAGCACCACCATTTGAGACAGTTGGAAGCGTAATCGAGCTATCTGTCAACCAAGCTTGCGCTGCTGCATATTTTTCATAGCGTTTTCCTTGATCCAACAATTCAGCATCGGCGTCTTTCAACATGTTAGCGTATTGATCCAAACCAACTGTTGCAATGGCTGGATTGTTTGAACCTGCATCAATACCAAGATAGTAGAAGACAGAACCATTTACTGGGCTGATACTTTCGAGGTAAGTCGATGGGTCTTGGTAGTCAGGAGCCCAACCACCGCCTGAGATATCGTAATCTCTCGCAGCCGCTGTATCGCTGAAGTAGGTGATATTTTGGAAATCATCATCCGATACCTTTTGAAGGTCCACAACGACATTGTCTGCACCAAGCGCTGACTCTACAGATTGTTTGAAGGAGCTAGCTTGTTGGACCATGCTGTTGTCCACTTGGCTAACAATGTAGTCCAAATGAATTGGGAATTGAACGCCTTGTTTTTGCAATTCAGCTTTAGCTTTCGCAAATGAAGCCTTGGCTTTTTCTGGGCTGTAAAGGCTCGTTTGACCATCGGCCAGACTCACACCCTTCCATTGATCCCCATAGGTAACCAATTGTTTTTCAACGACCTTACCAAAATCTTCTCCATTGACTTGGACATAAGTTGGTGGCACCAAAGTGCTACGAAGGGTATTTTCAGCCGCATCAGATCCAGATACTTGTGCCGCATATGATTTGCGGTCAAAACCAAAGTTCACCGCTTGACGGAAGTCCTTGTTCAGGATTGCTTTCTTGGTAGAAGCTTTTTGTTCATCCGTTGTTTTGGCAGTATGGTCATACTTTTGACGGTCCAAGTTGAATCCAAGATAGTAGGATGTTCCCAATTGCAAACCGTAGACAATGTTGTCGCCAAAGTTTTTCTTGACACTCTTATAAGTCGAGCTGTTTGGCATAACAGATGCAAAGGAATATTGACCTTTTTCAAAGTTCTTAATGATAGAATCTGGGTTTGATCCATCGTTAAAGGTCAATTTGACATTATCGATATGAACATTTTTCGCATCGTAATAGTCTTTGTTCTTGACCAATTCAATCTCAGATTTTGAAGTCAAAGATTTCAAGTAGAATGGACCATTGTATAAGATGCTGCTAGGTTTCAAAGAACCAAAATCTTTCCCTTGAGATTTCAAGAAATCCGCATTGACTGGGAAAAGAACACCTGAGGTTGTTTTTGAGTTCCAGAAGCTTTCTGGACGAACCAAAGTATATTGGATGGTGTGGTCGTCTAAGGCTTTGACTCCAACTGTGTTAAAGTCTTTGGTTTCCCCTTTTACGTAGGCATCCAAACCTTTGATCGAATTTTGAATCAAGAAGAGACCTTCTGATTTAGACTCAACCGCGTGTTTGATCCCTGTAACAAAGTCTTGAGCCGTTACAGCACCATATTCTTCCCCTTCACTCGTATACCATTTGGCATCCTTACGAAGTTTGTAAGTATAGGTTAATCCATCTTCAGAGACAGTCCAATCTTCTGCTAGACTTGGCACAAAGTTTCCGTATCGGTCGTTTTCAAGAAGACCATCTACAAGGTTACTTGTGACATCTGAAGTCGTTGTACGAGTTGCAGCGATGTAATCCAAGGTATTTGGATCTGCTGAATAGACGAATGAGTAGGTTGCTTGATTGCTACTACCACCGCCACATGCTGCTAAAAGAAAGGCACCTGCAACAGAAACTCCTGCAAGAGCTAACAGTTTTTTTGCTTTCATCACTATCTCCTTATGTTAGATTTTCTACCATTATACACTATTTCTTAAAAAAAACCAAATTTATTTTAAAAAAGTTCGTTATTTCTGAATGAATATAATAAGATATAAAGAAAAAGCATCTTGAAATCGATCTCAAAGAAGCCGGATAGGGGAGTCTAGGCACCTACCACCAGATCCAACAAAGATATCACCTTTCAATCCTTTTAATAAATATACGTTTCATCACAAAAAGAACCTCTGCACTTTCGAGCAGAGGAACTGATTCCTAATCAAAATGATAGAGTTGTGGGTACTGGTCACATTCAGGATTTTTGGGGTGGCAGATAGCCCGTCCAAAATAAATCATGGCTTGATGGGCCGCTAGCCATTCGCTCTTTGGCAGAACATCCATGACCCGCTTTTCAACTTCCAATGGCGTCGCTGATTTCTTGACAATATCATGGTGCTTGCAGATCCGCTCCACATGGGTATCGACAGCAAAAGCTGGAATCCCAAAGCCTACACTCATGACAACATTTGCTGTCTTGCGTCCTACTCCTGCTAGACTTTCTAACTCTTCACGAGTCTGAGGCACTTGACCATCAAAGTTGTCTAACAATTGTTGGGCACATTTTTTTAGAAATTTGGCCTTATTTCGATAGAGGCCTAATTTAGAAATATGCTTGGCGATATCGGCTTCACTGGCTGCTGCCATGGCTTGCGGGGTTGGAAAAGCCGCAAACAAACCTGGTGTCGCTTTGTTAACAGCTGCATCTGTCGTCTGAGCTGAGAGCATGACTGCTACTAGTAATTCAAAATGATTACGAAAATCCAGACTCGGTTTAGCATCTGGAAAGAGGGCGATAATTTCTTCAATCACATGGCGTGCCCGTTTCTTTGATAAAACCATATTCTCTCCTTTACATTACTTGTCTTTATTATAGCATGAAAGTTCCCTATTTCTGAAAGATTCGGCTTCAAAAAAGGACTAGTCCTTAGACGAGTCCTTTTCAATTAGTCTATAAAATGAGTATGCTTGGTAATCCATTGTGTGACCTTGATATTTAACCAGAACACATAGATACCAAATGTAATGATGGTAAAGAACCACCATTTGATCCAATTTCCAAATAACTGCATAGCCGTGCCGTCAAAATACTGACGACGACCATCAATCACGGTATGCTTGACCTTCCAGTTATACATAATGCACACGCCCCAAGGAGCACAAATCCCCAAAGTCAATACTGTAATGAAGGTTGCTAATAAAACATGGCCAATATATGAAAATAGGCCTCCATCAAAATACGATTCACGATACATGTTCAATTTCCCTATATTTTTTCTACACCAATCTCTTCAAGAACGTAATCAGGGTTTGAGCAGAGCGTTCGCCAGCCTCTACGATAAATTCATCAAAAGAGAGATTGGCTGCGTGATCTGCCGTATCACTCATGGCGCGAATGACCATGAAGGGACGTCCAGCTGCATGAGCGGCTTGGGCAATGGCTGCCCCTTCCATCTCAACTGCCAAGACTTCTGGAAACTGCTCCCGAATCGCTGCAACTTTTTCTTCATTCGCGATAAAGCTATCTCCTGTTGTAATCAGGCCCACATATGTGGTTGCAGCTTCTTCTTCCAGAACTTTTTTCATTTCTGATACGAAATAGCGACTGGATTCAAAGTAAAGCGGTTGACCTGCCATTTGACCATACTTGTAGCCAAAGGCTGTCACATCCACATCATGATAAGCCAATTTGTCCGCAAGGACGATATCCCCTACAGCCATTCCCGGTGCGACTGCTCCTGCAGATCCGGTATTGATAATGGCTTCCACTTTGAAATCATTGGCCAAGACGGCTACACTCATGGCAGACATGACTTTTCCGATGCCACTTTCAACCAAAACGACTTCATGGCGACCAATCGATCCTGTATAGTAGACTTTTCCAAGACGCAGATGCTTTTCCCCATTTTCAAGGGCTTCAACCAGAATCTTTAACTCCTGGGGCATGGCTGCGATAATTCCAATTTTCATATCCATTCTCTCCTTGTGACGACCTTACAGACGCCAAATAGCAATGATCAAGGCAATGAGGAGCACAATGATCCAGAACAAAATCTTATTGAGTTTGGATTGGACCACACTTTGTTTGCGCTCTTCAATCCGACGACTCTTGGTCACAGTGGGCTCCACTTGGATCTGCAAGGTATCCTGTGAATAGCTCTCCTGCGGCCGCTCCCTACGACTTTCTCTCATAGGACGTTCGTAGCCAAATCCCCTGTGGTCTGTCCGAATAATCTTCGTCTCTTCAGCATCGACCATTTTAGGACTCGAAAGGTCCTCACCTCGCCTCGCTCGTTCAATCATTTCATCGGTTAATAAAGGTTTTCCCATCGGATCCTCCTCTATTTATTGATTAAGTCCCAGTATTGGATGGCCATGATGGTCTTGGCATCACAGATTTCGCCAGCTTGGATCAAGTCTTTAGCTTCCTTCAAGGTTACTTCTAATAACTCCAAGGTCTCATCCGCATCTTGTGGACGTGGATTTTCCACCTTTTTCAAGTTGGTTGCAAGATAGAGTTTAATCCGCTCATTACAAAATCCAATTGCAGAATAAAAATCATACAATAACTCTAGATCCGCTGTGTAGCCAATTTCTTCTTCCAATTCGCGTAGAGCAGCCGCTTTAGGATCTGCATTTTCTCCCTTTTCTAACTTCCCTGCTGGAATCTCCACAGAAGTCTTTTCAATCGCCTTGCGGTACTGCTTGACCAAGATCGTCTTGCCCTCATCTGTGATCGGCAAAACCGCTACTGCTCCATTATGGAAGATTAAATCACGCTGAGCTTGACCTTTTCCAGCGGGTAGTTCTACTTGATCAGTCACCACTTGGAAAATCGGTCCCTGATAAATTTCCTTGCGCTCAATGGTTTTTTCTTCAAATTGCATGAGATTCTCCTATTTATTTTTAGGATGATGTGGCAAGCGAAGAGCATACTCTTCTTTATTCACTTGACGGCCACGACCGATCGCAATCGCATCTGCTGGCACATCTTTGGTAATGGTGGATCCAGCCCCGACTAGGGAATTATCTCCGAGCTCGACGGGTGCAATGATGGTCGAATTTGAACCAACAAAGACATTGTTGCCAATTGTTGTTTTAAACTTGTGTTGGCCATCGTAATTCACCGTGATAGTTCCAGCACCAAAGTTGACATTGCTACCAACTTCACAGTTGCCAATGTAGGTCAGATGACCTGCTTTAGTATTTTCGCCAATAGACGAACCTTTGACTTCGACAAAGTTTCCAATATGGACATTTTTGGCCAGGCTAGAAGCTGGACGAATATGAGCATATGGTCCTACCGTTACGCCATCGGCTACCGTACTCTCTTCAATCATAGAGTTGGTAATAACGGCACCTACCCCAATTTCACTGTCCACAATATAGGTTCCATTAGTTAAGACGGTTTCAGCCCCAATTTTTGTGTGCCCTTTTAGGGTAACATTGGCTTCGATTTGTACCTCAGGTGCGATTTCGACATCGACATCGATATAGGCCGCATCCGGATTGACAAAGCTCACCCCATTGACCATATGAGCTTGGTTAATGCGACGACGCATGATGCCTTCCGCTGTCGCAAGGGCCACGCGGTCATTAACCCCAAGGCTTTCATCAAAGTCTTTGAGCGTATAGGCTCCAACTTTCTCTCCTGCTTCTCGGAAGATCCCAATCACATCTGTGATATAGTATTCACCTTGGGCATTGTTGGTATTGATATTCTTCAAAGCTTCAAAAAGCCGCGCATTGTCAAAGACATAAGTCCCTGTATTGATTTCTTTGATTTGTTTTTCAAAATCTGTCGCATCTTTTTGCTCGACGATGCGAAGCACTTCCGCATTGTCATTACGGACAATCCGACCATAGCCAAATGGATTAGCTGCTTCGGCTGTCAAAATCGTTGCCACATTCTTGTGGTTGATATGGAAGTCGATCAAGTGTTTGAGACTGTCACCCGTAATCAAAGGAGTGTCTCCTGCAATGACGAGGGTATGCCCTTCAAGACCTTTCAAGACTGGCTCTGCCATCATTACCGCATGACCAGTTCCCAATTGTTCGGTTTGTTTGACAAACTCTGTTTGTCCCGCTAAGACTTGCTCTACCAATTCTGCCTTGTGGCCCACAACTGTTACAGTCTTTTCTGGTGAGATGGCTCCAACACTACGGAAGACATGCTCCAACATAGAGATCCCTGCAACCTTATGAAGAACCTTGGGCAGATCTGATTTCATACGGGTACCTTTCCCCGCTGCTAAAATAATGGCATAATTTGGCATAACATTTCTCTTTTCTGTACAATATCGTACTTATTATACCATTTTTCACCCCTTTTGGAAAATAAGACCCGAACCAAAGGGAGTGGGAAAGAACTTCGACTAATTAAACAAAAGTTGAAAAGGTTCCCCAAACCTTTTCAATTTTCCCACCCCCGCACACCTCCAACAGTCTGGGAGACTGTTGGAGGTTGCAGATAAAGAAAACATTGTTTTCCATCTTCATAGGTCATCTTTGGAGCTAAGTAGCGAACAAATACTTAGGAACCTTGCTTCGCAAGTCCTATCCACCACTTAAAAGCAGTGCTTTGAGCAATCAACCACTGCGTCATACAGTTATTCCTATTAAACATCGAAGGCTGGACAGTTTTTGCCCAGCCTCGTTCTATAATGGATAAACCTTGCGAAATTCTTCTAAAACCACCTTGCTGTCAGGTGTAAAAGCCTGCCCTGCTTCTCCAAAGCAGTCTTTGAAAAAATCTTCATGAACCTGACGCCAATAGGCCAGAGATTTGTCTCCCTCACCTTCCTTATAGGCATGGTCAGCAGACACTTGATGGAAGGGCTGAACAGAAACCTTGATAATTTCGACAATGCAGATAGCCTGATCTTGGCTATCTAAAATGATATCAAAGGTTCCTTCTTGGGGAAGGGGTTCATCCTCTAGTGCGTAAAGGTCGTAGGCAGAGGCGGTTGCCGTTTTTTCGCCTTTAAGCACCAAATCTGCTAAAAGGTCTGGTTCCACTCCAAAAGCCCAGGCATCTATCTCATCTCCGATAGAGGGGTTAATTTGCTTGTAGGCATTCCACATTTCTTGAGGTGTCATTTTTTCTCCTTCTTTTCTTTTACTTTCCAATTCCTATAACTTGTCAGTTCCAATTCAGGAAATCCTCGTAACTCTGCCTTCACTTTTAATACTAAAGGTGAGGCATTTTCTTGGGTCATCTGCTCAATAGGGACCCAAACTGCCTTTGCTGAATCATTACTTCCATCAAGAACTTCATGAGGAAGGGATTTTTGAGAGCTCTCGAAATCGAGCACTACATCATAAAAGGCCATGATATGATGTACAGCGAAGTCTTCCCCCTCTTCTTGAACCAGCACGTCATAAATCCTAGGATTTGAGTAACTGTTAAGTGTATACCCTGTCTCTTCCAGAACTTCTCTCTTGAGGGTTTCAGTTAGTCCCTCCCCTACTTCCTGACTACCACCCGGTAGATCAAAACGATTTTGATAGGGGCCTCTCGTTTTCTCAACGCAAAGCAATTTCCCATTCTCATAGCAAACGCCATAGACACCAAAGTGTTTTTTGATTTCCATATTCTACTCTTTCTAAAAGTCCAAGATTGCTAGAACACCTTATCCCTTAAAAAGGAAAGAGGTTATAGATTTCATGCTCCTTAATATACTTCTTTAGTATCTCCATATTCTCTTTAATTTTTGCCTGGATATCTGTCTCTTCACACGTTGACTCATCAATAAAAAGGTGAATCTTCAATAAATCTGTCAAGTATAGCAAACGGCGTTCCATTTCTGATTCAGGACTTGAAGCCTGCTCGATTTTTGCAAGCTTTTGCTCCAAGCTATCACCATTCAAAAATCTCTGATGAACTCTCCTTCTTATTTTCTGAGTGGATTCCTCCCCTTGTTCTAATGGAGATAAAAGGAGTTTTTTATAGACGAGTACCTGATTTTCTGCTTCTCTTTCCAGATAGGCCAATAAAACCAGAGAGCCATCAACAAAGGTCCAGGTGTTATAATTCCCTTCAAATGGAACTTGTATGATCCTATCTAATAATTCCTTAGCCATTTTCTCTTGGCCATCCAGATAAAGTAAATAGGCCAGATGATTCAGCGATTCGAGATAGGTAGTTTTGGGCTTCTTATTCTTTTTTAAAATTTTTTCTAAATAGAGATGTAGATCTGGATGTTTTTCCAGTTGTTCAACTACTTCAGGTAGCTTCATCTGAAATCCTTTCTATTCTTTTTTTTAATTTAAAGAGATTTTAGTCAACTAATCCAACTCTGCTCGGCTAAACAAGTCTTTCATGGTGTCGGTATCATCACAAACTCTTTCAATCTAAGTGCAAATCTAGCTAAGGCGTCTACCTTGGAAGAATAGGCACAAAACATACTTCCTTCAGGATCAAAGTCTATTGCATCGCTTAATTCAGGCATTTTTTCCTCCAAAAATACCAAAGCCAAGGATACCCAAACATAGCCATTTCCTCAAATCCCTCCTCTTCTCGAGTGTCAAACACTTCCTGTCTGTATTCTCCATCTGGGTAATAAATAAACGACCCTCGAACATTTTAAGGATTCTCATCAAAGACTAGCAAGGTAAAAGGGGCAATTATTTCATTTATGTTTTCGTAATCCATCTCCTTTTTCGTCTCACTCTTCAACAAAGGAATTCAAAAAATCCTCAAAAGATGGCCATTGACCATACAACTCAGCTTTTTCTTCTAAAACATAGAAGTACACCTTGCCATAATCTTCTGCCCTTAAAGAAAGAGCATAGTTGCCCGATCCAGGATCATAGGCAAAATGGAGAAGGTCTGTGGCCTTAAATCCCGCAGGCACAGCCTCATCGTCAAACCAGGTAAGAGACTTCCTTATCTCCTCAAGTGAGTCAAAGGAATTGAAAGGAAAGAGATGATAATCATCGTGAACACCCCTTACTTGGGGCTGGCCACCGTTGTACTTGAGATAAAAATCCTTCATGGCTTCCGGCAATTTCTTTCCAAGAAACTCCTCAAATTGTAAAAGATCTTCTCTTGAAATAGCTGGATCTGTGTCTGTCAATACAAGCATCCCTTCTCCTTTTTGAGTCTCTCTTTCCATAGTTTGACCTCCATATTACAGGTCCCTTTTAGTCTATCATACCATAAGATTCCCTTTCCATAAAGCTAAAATAGAAAATGAGCCTAGCGGTTTTACTAGACTCATTTTATCCTTATTATTTTACTTTATTATTTTACTTTTTCAACCCATACTGATCGCTCAATCAACCGTCTTAGACAGAAGTCTTGCCCTTCTTCTTGAACCAGCACGTCATAAACCCTAGGATTTGAGTAACGGCTAAGGGTATAGCCCGTCTCTTCCAGAACTTCTCTCTTGAGGGTTTCTGTCAACCCCTCACCGAGTTCCTGACTACCACCCGGTAGATCAAAACGATGTTGATAAGGTCCTCTTGTTTTTTCAATACAGAGCAGTTTTCCCTCTTGAAGACAGACTCCGTATACCCCAAAGTGATGTTTGATTTTCATCAAATCCTCCTACTTTCATTCAAAGCTCAGTCGATAATGAAATCAGTATAGCTTTTCTTTTTGCAACACCATCTATGATTGCCACTAATCATTTCTTCTCTATTGATTTAATACTTTTTCAATATCTATTTTAGTAATTTTTTTAGATACCAAAAATCCTGCAAAAACTGAAGTGAGAATCCCTATTAATACTGGGAACAACAATCTGATAAGTTCAATATCTAGTGGTAATCCACTCAAAAAGATGATCAAATAAGAAATAGCAATTCCTATCACCAATCCCGCGCTTGTACCTCGTACTCCCATCATGAAGCTTTCAAATAAATAAATTCTTTTTATCTGTCGATCAGATGCACCGATGATTTTAAAAGTTGCGATCTGTTTATGATTCTCCTGAATGGTAATGGCTAGAATATTGATAATATTAATAATCGCTACAATAGAGATAAGAACTATGATTAATAGGATAAAAAGGTCAATGTAGGAAAACCATCTGGATAGCATATTTATAACATCCTGTTGTGTTGCTACAACAACATCTAATCCTGTCCCTGATAAAGATTGTTTTAAATTTTCATTTTTTAAAACAATCTTTTCTATCCTGTTTGCTGCCTCATTTAAATCGGTTCCATTTTTTACAGTAGCATTCAGATAGTAATATTTATTTGATGAGACGCTACTACTATTAATATTTATTGCCATCATTTGATTTATTTCTGTTGGCAACGTAGAAAACAACTGCGCTTCTTGCTTGTCTATAATGCCCGAAATTACAAACTTTACATAATGATTATCAATCTTAATAGTCACCGTATCTCCGACATTCATTGATGTAGCCTTGTGTACGGAATTTCCGATTAATATTTCATTGTCCTTCTCTGGAAATTTTCCATCAGCAATTCTAATATTCAGGTTTTTTAAATACTTTTCTTCTAGACAATGGATGGTATTGGAAACCGATGTCTTACCATTTTGGAATTTGATATCATCCGTAAATAAAAGTTTTACACCAGTAGCATTCTTTACTTCATCTATTTTTTTTACTCGATCAATATCTTCATTAGAAAACAAAGGCAAAGCTTTATAATTCAGAGAATTTTCTTTATTACCAAAGGCAACAGTAACAACATTTTTATTTGCTACAGTCATTTCTTTAATCATTTTATTATAGAATGAATTAGAAATGAGCATCACTAAAACAATTAGCAAAACAGAGATCGCTATTGACAGTCTAACTAATCTATATCTTCGTTTGTTAACTTCTAAATCTCTTCTAGCAATGAATAATATGGAATGATTCATTTTATCATCTCCTTACGTACTCAATTTTGCCATCAACAACTGTGCAAATAGACTGCATACTATTCGCCACCTTATCACTATGAGTTACTGTTATAATCGTGATACCTAACTCTTCATTGATCCTCTTTAACAATTCTATTATATTTTGTTCGTTATCAGCGTCTAAATTACCAGTAGGTTCATCTGCTATCAATATTTCTGGATTATTAATAAGAGCTCTTGCCAAAGCAACTCTTTGTTTTTCACCTCCACTAATCTTATCAATACTCTTACTTAACATTTCTTTTGAAAGACCTAGAGTGTTACAAATTTCGTTAATGTTATTCTCTCCATTTTCAAAAAAATATCTTGGAAGTAGAATATTTTCTTTCACCGTAAAACCTGAAATCAAATTAAAGTTTTGGAACACACAGCCAATATTCCTACGCCTTACCTTACTCAAATTTTTCATATCTAAAACGGAACTACCACAGACTAAGATATCCCCCTCATTTAAACTGGTAATCCCTAATATTAATTTAACAAGAGTAGTTTTTCCTAATCCAGAACGGCCAACTATTGCAGTCGTGCTACCTTTTTTAAATTCAAAATTACAATTTTTGAAAATATATCTGACATTCGATCCATCACTAAAACATTTAGTAACATTCACTAATTTAATCATGATTTCACCTTCATTCCATAATGACTTAGCAAATCAATTGTACTATTCGTTTCTTCTAAAAAAATCTCTTAAAGTTTCAAGTATCCCATTCAGAAAGTTATTCTGAACTAACCCTCCGTTATCTTCATAAATGTTATCATCCCCGTATTTTTTGATGAAATAGGCTAGACCTCCATCTTGACTAATTATAAAAAAATCTGATTCATCATGATCACTCTGGTAGGTTTAATTTCGTTCAGTAAGATCTTCTTTAGCATAGAGGTAAATACCTGTCTCACCACTGTCCTAACTTAATTGTTCACCTAGGTTTAATCCTCTTTCAGTAAGGAAAAAACAATTACATTTCTTAGCAAGATTTTAACTCTTGCTTTTTCATCCTCCTACTTCAAACTCCATCCACCATCAATCGTCAGGATTTGTCCTTGCATAGCTGTCGCCTTTCCGCTTGCCAAAAAGAGGCTAACTTCTGCCACTTCCTCTGGTTCTATCCAGCGTTTGATGGGCGTCTCACTGGCTACCCAGTCCGCCAAACCACCTGGTTCAAAGTCTGCTGCGGTCATGCCTGTTTTGACAGCACCTGGCGCGATGCCAAAGACCTGTATTCCAGCTTCTGCATAATCCAAGGCCAACTGCTTGGTAAAGCCCGCTAGAGCATGTTTGGAGGAAGTATAAGCGTGACCGCCTCCACCAGCTAGACTAGATGCAATGGAGCACATATTGATGATGATCCCTTGCTTCTTCTCCAACATTTGAGTCAGATAATGACGTGTCAGCTCCACTGGGGTCACATAGTTGATCTCAAAAATCTCCTGAATCTCCTGAGCGCTTTGCTCCAGAAGCGGCTTGTAATCGTCCAAGACCCCAGCTGTATTGCACAAGACCTCTACCTCAGGACACCAGTCAAAAATCGGCGTCAAATCCAGAGTTAAGTCCCTCTGCAAGAAATGGAAAGCACCCGACAACTGCGGATCCGCTCCCTGGTCCACGCCATAGACCTGGTAGCCCTTTTCTAGAAAGAGACGAGCTTGAGCCAAACCAATCCCGGAACTCACGCCTGTAATCAAGACCCTTTTAGTCATGGACTTCCACCCAATCTGTCGCTAAGACATCACAAGGGGTTGGACTCCACATGGAGAAACCTTCGCCTTCACCAGACACATTGATGAGGAAATAAGGTGTCACTTCCAGAGCCACCCCATCTTGCTCAATGGTATCAAAGAGTTGGACGTAGTTTTCTGCTCCACCCCATCCTGTTCGCACATATTTTTTCTTAGCCTTTAAGCCTGGTAAAATCTCTTCAAATGTCATTTTTTTCTCCTTTGTTATCTAGTTAACTTTCTCCCTTTATTATACCAAAAAAAGAGCTTTCTCTATGTAAAAAGCCAGAGTTCTTCTACTCTAGCTTTCATCTTTTATTGATTTTCTTCTGAATGGCGATACCCATAACCGAAATAAATTCCGACCCCGATCAGGAGAGCAACTCCGAAGGCCAGCCAGGTCGATAGGGAATACTGGGTCATAAAGGACAGACAGACCACAATCGACAGGATTGGCAAGACTGGAACCAAGGGTGTTTTAAATTCACCAGGTCCAGGAGCCCCGTGTTCCTTGCGCAATTTCAAGAGGGCAAAGGCCAACATAACTAGGTAAGCCAAGGTACAAATATTTAAGAAGGAAGCGATACTTGCAAGTGGAAAGACTCCACCAGCAATGGCAGCCATCGAGCCAGCTACTAGTGTTGCATTTTTGGGAATTCTAGTTTTTGGATCGAGCTGTTTCATAGCTTTTGGCAAAAGCCCATCCCGCGCCAAACTGTAAATCATCCGTGAAAGGGCAAAGGTCATGGAAATGCAGACGGTAATCAAGGTCAAAATAGCCACTAAGGATACATAATTTCCAGCCCAACCAGCTCCGACCTGACGAAGGGCAAAGGCAACCGCGTCTTCTACATTTAAGTTCTTAAAAGGAACCATACCGGTCAAAACCAGGGTGACCAAGATATAAAGAACGGTTGTGATCAAGAGACTGAGGACAATCCCACGAGGAACGTTCTTTTGTGGTTCCTTGATTTCGTCGACCGCCATTGAAATGGACTCAAAACCAAGAAAGGCAAAGAACATGAGCGAAGCTCCAGCCATAATCCCTGTCTGACCACCATAGATTTCGCCAAATCCATACGGAGCAAAGTTTGCCCAGTTGCCAGGATTTAGGTGAAAAATCCCGACAAGAATAAACAAGGCAAGAGCGGAGAACTTGAGTAAGACCAGCAAGGAATTAAAGCGTAAAACCGCTTTTGCATTCATAAGGACTAAGGCTGTGACGAGGACCATAACCAAAATAGGCAAGAGATCCACATAAGTTCCCTTAGCTGGATCAAAAGTCCCGTTTAAAGCTGTCGGCAGGCTCCAGCCAAGATTGGCCAACAAGCCCTTGAAATACGCAGCCCAACCTGAAGCCACCCCTGATACAGCTGTCATAAATTCCATCACAGTCAACCAACCTGCAATCCAGGCTGGAAACTCTCCAAAGATGGCATAGAGGTAACTATAGGCCCCACCAGTTGAAGGGATGCGAGACGCAAATTCAGCAAAGAAGAGGGCAGATAAGCCAACGCAAAAAGTCGCAATCACAATCGAAATAATCAAGGCTGGACCAGCTAAATTCGCTGCTGCTGTTCCCGTAATTGTGAAGATTCCTGTCCCCACCATGGCACCGATTCCTAAAATAATCAAATCCCACAATCGTAAATGGCGATTTAGACCCGGGTGTACTTGCCAAAGTCCCTTTTTTCGAAATAGATTCATGTATATTCTCCCATCTAATGAGTTTATTCTATCATACTTGGACAAGAAAGAGAGTGGGACAGAAATCGGTAATTCGTCAGAATTCAATTTCGTCGTCCCACCTCCGCACAGTTGAGTAGGGCATCTTTGGAACTTGAAAAGCGAACAACTACTTAGGAAACTTGCTTAGCAAGTCCTATCTACCACCTCAAAGCAGTGCTTTGAGCACTCAACCACTGCGTCTTGCTCGACAATCCAAAAACAATTGAGAGGCTAGGACTTTTGTCCCAGCCCCCCTTTTCTTTCTATTTATCACTTTCCGTCCTATTCTTTTTCAAAGCACGAATCGTAAACCAATAATAAATAACGAGCCCAAAAACGATGATCACTGTGGGCAGAAGAACCGTCATACCAAGATTCTGAACTCCTTGTGCCAAGGTCCAGCGATGTAAGAATCCAACCACTAAAAAGGCGACGATAGGAAAGATGAAAGCTCGTCCAAACTCTTCTTTCCATTGCCAAAGGATGAGAGCTCCGCTAGACCCTGTCATGAGAAGAGCATCCCAAGGACTAGGGACTACAAACCAAGCAAGAGCTGGCAAGAAGCGGACTCCCACTATTTCACCGACAAAATAGAATCCTAGAACTAGAACAAATGCTACATAAATTGCTTTTTTCGTTTTTTCCTCCGCAAAAATGAGACGACGAAGGAGATAGAAGATGATCCCAACAGCTAGGAGTCCCAAAATGATGTCTGTCAAATAGACTAGTGGCTTGAGCACAAGGACCGCTTGAGAAGCAAAATCACTTAAGAGGCGATAAAATATCACAATACCTGAAAAGATAGCCCCATATTTCAAAACAGACCGCGTCGATTCTTTGGGCATATTTTCGATGATTTGGTCTGCCATTCCCTTTGGATCGAGACCAAAATAGTCCTTGGCCGTTAAGCCATCCGCTCCTGCTTGCGAAAAATCTAGCGCTAGATTATAGACCTGCTCTCTTAAGGCTTTCTCCTCATATAAGAAACCTGCAAAATTGAAATAATCCCAGAGATCTTGGAAATAGGCTTGGTCCTCCTGGCTAAAGGTTTGCATCAAGGCCTGCGTTTCTTCAAAATACATTGCTGATTTCATGCTTCTTCCTTCTTTCTTTGGAGACAAAATACAATAAGGGTCAGGACTAGTCCCATGAGAGGAAGTAACCAGCCTATTAATTGAGCAGTTTCCTGATTCACAAGACGAATCCAGCATCCTGTAACTAGGAAAGTCAGGCCCATGACTAGTAGACTCGACATCAGACGATTCCTGCTTCTAAAAGCCATGACCGTAAACCCAAGTAAGACTAGGACAGCGAGAACAATCGCCCAACCATCTGATAAGAAGAGACTCCCAATGTGGCCAAAATAGATCGAAAATTGTCGTACGATGTTCAGAAATACCATCAGGCTGATCACACTGATAAACATAGCCCAAGACCACTTCATTTCACCATAGCTCTGTTTAGACCAAAGCCACGTGATGAACTGGCTGAACACCAAGAAATTGAGGAGAATGACAACATAGGTCAAGGGTTCGATTTTTAGTGGCGTCATCCAGGTAAAATCCATTAAATAACGCATGCCAACCAAGATCACTCCAAGTAGGAAGACGAGTCCCACATAAGATCCTAAAGAGCGTTTAGGCAAGTCTGAAAGAACTTGATCCACCATCGCCCGTGGATCCTTTCCAAAATAATCCACCGCCCGAATGCCTTCTTTTTCAGCAACTTTCAGGTCGCAAACCATATTGTAGAGTTGTTCACCGAGCGCTTCATCATCATAAAAATAGGACTTGGCCCCAATATAGGCCACCATTTTTTTCACATAGGCTTGATCCTCTTTGTTTAGATGAATCAATTCATCTGACATTTTTTCTGTATAACTTTCTACCATTCTTCTCCCTCCTTCTTGATACGTTCTACTTTTGTGACTAGCTCCTGCCACTGGTCCCAAAATTCCTCTAAGCGCTCTCTTCCAGCATCACTGAGTGAAAAATACTTACGATCAGGACCATCTGGAGACGGCCTCATTTCCCCATGAATGACCCCTTGTTTTTCTAATTTTTGAAGCAGGGGATAAATGGTCCCAGCGACAATCTTATCAAATCCCATCTCTTTGAGACTTTGGATCAATTCATAGCCATAGATGGCCTTTTTTGAAATAATCTCCAGCACACAGCCCTCCAAGACTCCCTTTAGTAATTGGGACTCTTTCATCCTTCTCACCTCTTTCTTCACATTTTTCACTAGTTTGTTTTACATACTAGTCTTTTCACTATCAGTATACTCTTTCTCAGCTAGTATGTAAAGCATAATAGTAACTTTTTTCAAAAAAATTTTTATTCCTTAAAAATCCCTTAAAATCAAGGTTTCTCTGTATACTCGTGTGTAAATATACAAAAAAAGTTCAAAAAACACTTTATTTTGTAGATTGATTGGAGTATAATAATTAAAATTATTCAAAAGGAGACACGAATATGAAAAAATCGAAGCTTGCTCTTTTAGCAGGTGTCGCCGCGGCTTCAACGCTTTTCCTTGCTGCATGTGGCTCATCTTCTAATGCGTCAAAAGGTACGACTTATAAATATGTCTATAGTTCTGACCCTGATACCTTGAACTATTTGACTTCAAACCGTGCAACTACAAGCGACATTACTACCAACTTGGTCGATGGTTTGTTTGAAAACGACCAATACGGTAACTTAGTTCCTGCTCTTGCAGAAGACTGGTCCGTCTCAAAAGACGGTCTGACTTATACTTACAAGCTTCGAAAAGATGCGAAGTGGTATGATTCAGAAGGAAATGAATACGCTGACGTCACTGCAAAAGATTTCGTGACATCTCTAAAATACGTAGCAGATAAAAAATCTGATGCTCTTTACTTGGTTCAAAACTCAGTCAAAGGCTTGGATGACTATGTAAACGGGAAAACTAAAGACTTCTCAACCGTTGGGGTAAAAGCTGTTGATGATCACACTCTTCAATATACTTTGAACCAACCAGAATCTTTCTGGAATTCTAAATTGACGACTGCTACTATGATGCCAGTTAATGCAAAATTCCTTGAATCAGCTGGTAAAGACTTTGGTAGCGTGAAACCAAGTGGTATCCTCTACAACGGTCCATACATTTTGAAATCCTTCACTTCAAAATCACAAATTGAACTGGATAAAAACCCTGAATACTACGACAAGAAAAATGTTCACATCGATACCGTTAAATTAACTTACTTCGATGGATCAGACCAAGACTATCTGGCTCGTAACTTCTCAGATGGCAACTTATCTTCTGCTCGTCTCTTCCCAACGAGCTCAACTTACAGCACAATTCAGAAGAAATTCAAGGATAACATCGTTTATTCACCACAAGATGCGACTGTCTACTATGCTTACTTCAACGTCAACCGTCAAAACTACGGTCATACTAAGAAGACTTCTGACGAGCAAAAGAACAGCACTAAGACAGCTCTTCAAAACAAGAACTTCCGTCAAGCCTTGAACTTTGCTTTAGATAGAACCTCATATAGCGCTCAAGTGAATGGGAAAGATGGAGCATCAAAAACTCTTCGTACCCTACTAGTTCCACCTACATTTGTGCAAGCCAACGGAAAAGACTTCGGTACACTCGTTGAAGAAAAACTTGCTGCAACAGGAGATGAGTGGAAAGGTGTTAGCTTTGCTGATGCTCAAGATAGCTTGCACAATGCGGATAAAGCCAAAGCAGAACTTGCAAAAGCAAAATCTGAATTGCAATCACAAGGGGTTCAATTCCCAATCCATATCGACTATGTCGTAGACCAATCTTCTAGCTCACTTGTTCAACAAGCAGACTCTATGAAGAGCTCTATCGAATCTGCTCTTGGTAAAGACAATGTCGTGATCGATGTGCAAAAATTGTCTACAGACGATGCGGATAACGCTACTTACTTTGCCCAATCACCAGAGCAAAAAGACTTTGACATGGATATCACTGGTTGGGGACCTGACTTCCAAGACCCATCTACTTACTTGGATATCTTAAACCCAACAGATGGTTCAACCTTGACTGGTATGGGACTTGATCCTAAGAAAGACCAAGCGCTCATCGAGAAAATCGGTTTGAACGAGTACAAAGAATTGTTGGATGCTGCCAATGCTGAAAAATTAGACACTAATGCACGTTATGAAAAATACGCTGCTGCTCAAGCTTGGTTGACAGAAAACGCAATGGTTCTTCCAATCTACTCTAAGGGTGGAGTTCCATCTATCACGAAGGTAACACCATTCTCAGGCGCTCGTTCTTCAATTGGTATCAAGGGAGATTCAAACTTCTTCAAATACCAAAAACTTCAAGACAAGACAGTCACAACTGCTGACTACGAAAAAGCTTATAAGAATTGGTTGAAAGAAAAAGAAGAATCAAACAAAAAAGCGCAAGAAGAACTTGCAAAACACGTGAAATAATCACGATAGAAAACACCGGGGATAAAATCCCCGGTGTTTTTTGGTTAAGGATAAAACTATCTTTGAAACTTTCCTTAGGTGAGTACGGACGTTAGCGAACTTCTCCGAAGTTCCAAAACTCCCGAGTGCTAGAAATACTATTATTTCTAGCACTTTTCTCACGGCGGAAAGTTTCGGTATTTGTTTAAATAAGCTTAATAACATACATTATTATAATTCTTTCCGCAACACTTAGCTTGTTCTAAGTAAAAAAACAGGTTGTCTACTTATCGGCTTTTTCATTTCTCAATCTTTTCTAGACTCAACCGCTATCTCACGACAATCTTCCGATAACTTCTAGAAGTCAGAAGAAAGACGAGAATATAGGAGATGAAAAAGACGGCGCAGATAGAGAGAGTTGTTTGAAGGACCAAGCCCGCATTGGTTGCTCCTAAGATAGCAACGATTTTTGCAATCATCTTGTAGGCTACTCCTAGGTATAGGAAGGAGAAGAATAATGGAAGGAAAAAGACGGTGAGAATCTGTTTGCGAATCGTGATGGACGTTTGCTTTTGGTCCAATCCTACTTGTTGCAAGATCACAAAATTTTCCCGGTCCTCATAGCCTTCTGAAATCTGCTTGTAGTAAATCACGAGAACCGTAGCCAATAGAAAGATCACAGATAGGAAAACTCCAATAAAGAGGAGAGTCCCTGCTGATTCACGCCACTCTTTCTCTATGCTGTATCGTTCATATCCACCAAAAAGAGTCGCACCATATTGACTCATTTTGTCTGTCGAATACAGCTCTTTGATCAAGCTAGAGATAAAATCTTGGTTCTCTTTATTTTTAGCAGTAATAGAGAATTCCAAATTTTTATCAACTTTTAGTCCCAGTTGGTTCAAGTCAGGGAGGACAAGGTGCAAGCCCATTTGATGTTGAAACAGTTCGATTTGAGGGATTTTCCCTTGGATAAAGTTAGAGTCTAATTTTTGTTTAATCGTGAAGGTCTTCCCATTGATTTCTAATTTCGAGTCTAGTCTTCCCGGATACTGATAACCATAGGCTAGGATTTCATTTTCCCCAAGCTCAACTTTTTGACCGGTCAGTTGCTCATAAGTCGCCTGATCAAAAAAGTAGACTGTTCCTTCTGACTTTAACTCCTGACCAGTTGATGGAGTGGACTGATCATTCACCTCTAAGATCCTTCCATCAATCTTTCGAATTTCAGCCGACCAGTATGTTGTCTGTGCCACCTGATAATCTGACAGATGTGTCGCATCGGCTGTTTTCTGAATAATAGCTTGAACATCCTTGATAACCGGTTCTGTTTCAGCATCTGAAGGCATATGCCCCACACTAATCATGTAATCAGAAGGGTAAACAGTATCTAGATAGTTCTTCCCTCCAACAAAGATATTAAGCGACCCGGTTAAGGTGACCAAAACCATGGTGGATAGAATACTAATCGTCGCAAGGCCCGCTGCATTTTTTCGCATCCGAGCTATTAAGTTAGAGACAGATATAAAATTCTCTGGCTTGTAATAGTAGGATTTCCGACCTTTGAGAAATCTTAAGAAGGTAATGGAGCCTGCGTTGAATAAGAGATAAGTCGCAAGAATGACCAAAATGACAGCAATAAAGAATCCTTGGACAGCCGCAACCGGACGCTCCGCTGTTAGCGCCAAATAGAAAGCAATTCCTAAGAGCCCTAGACCTAAAAGAGTTTGGACCAGCAAGAATCTTCCCTTCTTCTCTCCTGCTTTCTTTTGCTGCATAAGATGAAGGGAACTGTAGCGCAAGAGGCGGAAAGAATTCAACAAAAGAATGAGGCCAAAAGCTAAGGCTAACCCAAGTAAAGTGTTAAGAACAGCCCCTATCTGGAAGGTTGATTGAATGACGACTGGAAGCCCCATACATTTTAAGAGCAGGGCAAAAATCAAGGGATCAAATAAAAGCCCCAAACCCAGTCCCGCGCCAACTGTGAGAATATAGAAGATAAGCAATTCCCATAAGGTCATGACGAGGAGGTGCTTCTTCTCCATTCCCAAAACACTGTAGAGTCCCAGTTCTTTGGAACGATTTTTCATGACATAGCCATTGGCATAAGCCACTAAAATGATGACGACCAGCTGGACGACGAAACAACCAAAACCAAGAACCGTTCTCCCCGTTCTCCCTCCGTAAGAATCCTCTAAATGAGGGGTCGTTGCCAAGGCGATAAAACTATAGAGGATCATGGTCGTTAAAATGACAGCTATAGCGAAAGGGTAATACAACTTGCGATTTTGTTTGAGGTTGGAAAGAGCCAATTTACTTGTTAATTTAAACATCACGATCCTCCTTTCCCGCCATGACCGTCAGGGTATCCGAGATTTCTTGGAACATCTGACGCTCCGGCTTTTCCCCGCGGAAAATCTGGTTGTAAAGGATCCCATCCTTGATAAAGAGCACGCGCTTGGCCCGAGCTGCCGCTGCGGTTGAGTGGGTCACCATGAGGATAGTTTGCCCCATGCTATTAATATCTTCAAAGACATCTAGAAGAGCAGCCGAAGACTTGGAATCCAGCGCCCCTGTTGGCTCATCTGCCAGGAGGATTTCTGGCGAGGTGATGATGGCCCGCGCTACGGCCACCCTTTGTTTTTGCCCACCAGAGATTTCGTAAGGGTATTTTTCAAGCAGTTGGTGGATGCCCAATTCCCGACTGACGCTATCGACCTTACTCATCATTTCCTTGACCGGTCTGCGAGAAAGGACCAGAGGGAGAAGGATATTGTCCTTGACAGACAAGGTATCAAGCAAATTGAAATCTTGAAAGACAAAGCCTAGTTTTTCCCGACGAAAGCTCGACGCATCCTTGTTCTTGATGGTCGAGGTGTCGGTGCCATTGAGGTAGACCCAGCCTTCGGTCGGCTGGTCCAGCATGGCTAGGATGTTGAGGAGGGTGGATTTCCCGGATCCTGATTCCCCCATGATGGCAACGTATTCCCCTTTTTCCACGGTGAAATGGATGTCTTTTAGGGCTTCAACCTGCGTTCCTTGAAAGCGGGTTTTGTAGATTTTTTTGATATGTTGAACGTCTAGTAGGGTCATGGTCCATTCCTTTCTAGCTCGATAAAAGCTTCAATCGTTTTTTACAAATCTATTGTACTAAAACTGAAACGCTTTCACCATAACATAACCTTACATTTTACCCTTTATTTCTTACATTTTTGTAAGAAAACAAAAATAGGCTAGGACTTGAGGTCCTACCCTATTTTTTTCTTTGATTATTCAGCTGATGAAGATGTGTATGATCCAAGAGCTGTATATACACTATCAAGAATTTTTTTCAATGAGTCACGAGATGTTTTAATTTGTTGTAAGAAAGGTGTACGTCCTTGGTCAGGAACAACCGTATCATCTGAACCCGCACTTGAAAGCATAGTATCAAATTGAGTTTTTGATTCATCCATCGCTTTCATAGCTGGTTCTACTTGTTGATTATAGCTATCACGTTGTGAAGCCGGCATTTTCTGACCGATATCTTGTGCATACTTTTTGTAATTATCGATTAATTTAGTATAAAGATTTTTAAAATCACCAATTGTTTTGGCATTATCGATTTCTTCATCAGTCAACAAGACAACTTCTGGAATTTCAACAGAAGATGTCGCTGATTTTGATGAACTGCTTGATTTGCTTTCTGAAGTAGATGATTTTTCTACTTTGCTAGAAGAAGCTTTTGAATCCTTGCTTGATGATTCTGAAGCAGTTTTACCAGAACAAGCTGCTAACGTTGCAACCGACAAGAGAGCCACACCGGCTGTAAGAAGTTTTTTCATATTTTTTCTCCTATAGATATTGATTAATTATATTTTAAAATGAAATCTTTTTATTGTCAAATATTTTATGCACTTAATCCTTTTTATACCAGCTTTTATCACTAACTCTTAACATATTTTGCCGTCCTCTTCACAAAAACCAGAAAATAAATTTTTATTTATTCTGCGAATAAAGTAAAAGATTAGACAAAACGTCCAATCTTTGATGAATGCTTGAAATAACTGAATAAGCCCGTAGCTGATTGTTTAAAGAACTACATCGAGGTATTAAAGTAAGTTTCTAACATATTTATTTGCCTTTTAACTGCAACAGTGCATAAAATGTGTGAAACAAGATTTCGCTCCTGTTTCTTTTTTTCATTGATGAAGTAATTGATTGAACTCTTCTTGAAGTTCCTTGTTGTCCGTTGGTTTTAGATACATCTTTCCACCATTAGTCGTTGGAGAATGAAAGACAATACCTTCTCCTGTATCTGTAATGGCAAAGAAATAACTATGCACATCTGGATACTTGTCCCAATTGCTATAGCGTTCCACGATGCGGTATTTTGCATTTCCTTGACCAGTATCTGTATAAATGGCATCCATCTTACTATTTTCCCCTAGAGTATAGAGGTTGTCTGGTCCTACATCACCGCCAGCGATGCCTTTTTGATAGTTGGGTTGGCCCATCTTTTCGCCCCAGGTCTTCATAAATTCTGCCAATTTTGCTGATTTCTCAGCATTCCAAGGCGTTTTTTCCTGGCTTTGGCTATTTCCCGCCGATGGTGTGCTGTCAAAAGTTTGCCAGTCAAAACTCTTGAGATCCAATTTTTCCTCATCCGATTTTCCAAAGAGGCTATTCAGATCTGAACCAGGTACTTGGACCTCTTCTTCCTGGACTTTGGTCGCAGCTTGAGGCGCCTTTTCTATCCGTGAGAGCACAGCTACACCACGGCCAGTTCCTGACATCCAGCTGACTTCTAAGACTTCTCCTCCCTGATAGAGGGTCGTCGCATTGCGCGCTCCACCGTGTCCAGCGACGAAACCTTCAGCTAGTAGAGTCGGTTTTTGGTTCTTGAGGTAATAAACTCCTGTCACAAAGTAGCTTCCATCAGTCTGCTGATTGGCGATGATCATCTCATCTACCCCATCGTTATTTAAGTCCTTAAAGGCATAGCGAACGGCATCTGGCTGATTGATGATAGTCTCGATCACCCAGCTATTGATCATCCGATCTTCTTTGGCTAATGCATCATTCAATTTGGAAATAGCATCTAAATCTTTTGAAGTGGTAAAAATCTTTTGGTAGTCTGAAAAAACAGACTGGTATAATTGTTTGTTATCTGCTTTTTTCGCTTGTTTCTTTGCTGAGGTCTGGCTTGTTGCAGCCTCTTTTTTGGGACTGGACTGGCGTTGGTATCTTTGGTAACATCCTGTTAACATGACCATACTTGAAGCCACTAAGCCTAAGGGCATCCATTGTTTTCTTTTCATCTTTTCTCCTTTAGTCTCCCATGTTTTCATACTGATCTTTATTATACTAAAAAAAACATGAGGAAGGAATCCCTTCTTCACACTTAGTTTATTTTATTCGGTTTGGCACGACTATCCGTTTGACTTTCAATATGCTCTTTCACCAAGGCAACTACCTCATCATTGGTCGGAAGATCCGAGTGCTGGGCATCTTCCCCCGTCACCGTAATCTCCGTATAGCTAGCTGCTTGGTTTTGGTAGATATATTTCCCAGCAGAAACACTGGCATCTGGGACCAACTCATCTGAATCATAGGTGATGGTCCCTGCTACTGAATACATATGGAGGGTTGTCGGGATGGCTTCTTTTCCCTTGATAAAGTCAGCCAACATCTCAGATTTATTTTTGATATTGGTCTCCGTGAAATTGTAGGGAGTTCCAATCGTCATAAGGGTCTTGAGATCCACATCATAATTCCCTAGATAATTTTCAATAAAGGCTGTATAGATCAAGCCACCGTTGGAATGACCCAAGCCCTTAAAATTATTAAAATTATATTTTTCTTGAAGGGCTTCAAAGGCTTGATTGAATAGTTTAGCCTGCTTTTTAATGTTGCTATAACCATCTTTGTTGTTTTCAAAACCAACCACAATTACCGGCTCATTGTCCTTGGCATCAATACTACCACTATAGGTGATATGCCCATCATTCCAAACCTTAACCTTAAGTAGACTGTGTTTGGTTCCTTGGCGTTCTTGGTTGAGCTTGGTCACCAAACCATCAAAGCGGTTCTCTGTCGCAGAGCTTCCCGGGATCATGATGATGGGAGACAATTTCGAATTATAAAATTTCTCGATTCTTGAAACATTGGTCCGAGTCCAGCTATAAGAAGGAATGGCTAAAGCGATCAAGAAAAGACTGACCAAAGTGAGGACGATCGCTGTTTTTTTAGATGGCTTCATCGCTTTCTCCTTTCACTTTTAGATCTTTTCGGATACGATTTCCCATGCGGACAAATGGTAGATAAAGGAGCACATCGATGGCAAAACAAAGGATACTGACAGCTAAGGCCCTCAAACTTCCTCCGGTTCCAATAAAAGCATAGAGAAGGCTAGGAGTCCCATCTGGCACCGGATAGACGGCTGCAGGCATCAGCTTGAAGCACAAAGCTACAGCTGCTATTCCCATATTCACCAAGGGGATCAATAAGAAGGGAATCACATATAGGAGGTTGAGAAGGACCGGTATCCCTACCATGAAAGACGCCCCGTTGTTAAAGAGGCTTGGAAACAGACTGAGAAAACTGACTTTCTTGTCCTTTTGACTTCGTGAAACCAATAAGATTGCAACCAAAAGAGCTAGGACGGCTCCGACACCAGCTACCAGACCAAAACTGCGGTACAAATTGGTCAAGGTATAGAGATGAGGAATGCCTGTCGTTGTATGATGCGTCACAGCGTAGGTGAGATTTTCCAAAGCAAAGTTATCATCCGCAATTGAGTTCAAGGCAAAGGCTTGACTATTACCAAACCAAGCAGATAGCCCACTAAATAGTCCCATGACAAAGGTGGACAAGAGATGATGACTGCTTACCGTTAGAGAAGCCAAGAACTGTCGGATAGTCTGAAAAATATTAAATTGGTTCCCAAGAACCACAAGAAGATTGAGGCTGACCCCTAGAACTAAGGATAAGAAAATGGGACGCACCGTCTTGGGTTGATAGATGAAATCCTTGTCCACAATCTGGTCGTCACTGGCCTTGGATAGACGAAAGATCTGCCCGATTAGATAGCCTAAAAAAATCGCTAAGACGATATTGGTCGTCGCAGGTAAGTTGATACGTGTCAGTTGCCCGTCATGGAGTGGTCCCACCAACAATTCCTGGGACCCTACAATCAAGCTGACCAAAAGAGCAGTGACACCTGCTGTCCCTGTACTTCTACCGTAGTGCCCAGCTGTGTATTTTCCAGCGAAGTAGGTCGCTAACGGTCCAGCTAGACCTCCTAGAAAGTTAGAAATATTACCGAGGACCTGGCTGATGGCCTGATCCCATAGCAACCAGCTATCCATCGAAAAGAGCTGATGGATATAGCCTCGATCGGAGAAGACCGATAGAGCGATCACCCGAATGATTCCTGAAAATAGAAAAAAAGGAAATAAGGAAACCAGAGTTTTCTGGGAAATTTGAATCAAACTTTTTTCTCGTAACCAGAAAAACTTCTGGACTAAATACTTGGTCATGGGGCCTCCTGTTCGAGTTGATTGACTTATTCACGTTTACTGCTTTCTTCTTATTATATCATACTCGCGACCGTATCCTTTCGTTTGGAGAGATGTCATCAGTTGAGAATGCTGTTAATATTTTCAAAACTTTTCAAAAACTCTTTGACAGGGGTCTTCATTTCCTCTATACTATTTGTTAGCTAACAAAACGATGGATCAGGTTACCGTTGGTCTTGCTATGCTCATAGCGATTGGAGCTGACGGAAAATCAGATCGTAACCATGATTTTTATACCATAGTCCATATCTTTAGGAAGATTTAGGAGGAATCAAACACCGATGTCACAAGAAAAAATTTCAGCCAAGGTCCTGTATGCTATTTTTGCAACAGGGATCCTTTCCTTTTGCGGGGTGGCTGGAGAAACTGCCATGAATATCACCTTCCCAATATTGATGAAGGAATTTGAGATCAATACCGCAACCGTCCAGTGGGTCACCACCATCTATCTTCTAGTGGTTGCCTGTGTAGTCCCCTTATCTGCCTACCTCAAGCGCTCTTTTAAAATGAAGTCCATCTTTTTAGTTGGAAATCTCCTATCTGTTTTAGGTGTTCTCATTGACTTCCTGGCTCCAAGTTTTGGCTTTGTGGTTCTGGGGCGATTGGTCCAAGGAATGGGGGTTGGTTTTGCCCTTCCTCTGATGTTTAATATCATTTTAGAGCAGGTCCCAAAACGCAAGATCGGTCTCATGATGGGAGTGGGTACCCTGATTACAGCTATCGCTCCCGCCATTGGGCCTACTGTCGGTGGTCTCTTGACAGCTAACTTCGGTTGGCGGTCCATCTTTTTGGTTCAATTCCCGATCCTTCTAGCTTCGCTAGTTGCAGGACTTCGCTCCATTGAACAAATCAGTACAGTCAAGCGAGAAACGCTTGATATCATGAGCCTTCTCGCCATTATTGCTTCATTTTTAGGCTTGATTTTAGGGATTCACGGTCTTTCTGATCATGCTTTCTTTAGTTTTTCTGTCCTTGGTTGGCTGGTGATTGGTTTTTTGGGACTGGTTCTCTTAGTCTGGCGGTCCAATCAGTTAGAGACTCCCATTATCAACCTTGCCATCTTAAAGAACCATCTCCTCACTGGCCATGTTCTTGCCTTTTTCACCTTCCAATTAGGTTCTCTGGCCATGAGTTTCCTCTTGCCCAATTATGTCCAATTGGTCAACCACTCGAGCACCACTCTTGCAGCCTTGATGTTGCTTCCAGGAGCCATCATTGGAGCAGGTTTTGCTCCCTTCTCTGGTCTCATTCTAGATAAGTTGGGCGCTCGCAAACCGATTCTCCTTGGAGCTGCTTTAATCCTTCTAGCCCATTTCCACTTCACCCTTTTTGCCCTGAAGCTGACAAATGGCTTGATTCTCATCTTTTACATGATCTTCATGACCGGTATGGGACTGGCCTTTGGCAATATCATGACCAACGGACAAAAACAACTTTCTCTGGAAGAGCAACCCGATGCGAACGCGATCTTTAACACTCTGCAACAATTTGCAGGCGCTGTCGGAACAACCCTGGCTTCACTGATCGTTGCCATGAGCCAAGCTAATCAAAAGATGGACTTCACCCAAGCCACTGCTAAGGGAAGTCGCAACGGTTTTATGGTCCTATTTGCCTTAGGCATCTTCCAACTCCTTCTCTTATTTTGGGTTGTCGGAAAAGAAAATGAAATGAACTAATTTATCTCATAAAAAACAGCAAAATTTGCTGTTTTTTTATTATCCTTTTCTTACCCGTGTGACAATGCCATCAGGATCTTGAAAGGTAAGGCCACTTCCGCTAAATAAACCTTGCTAGAATAGGCGTATACCATATTCTTTCTCTTTTTTGTTGTAATTACATTTGTTACATTATACCTCTTTAAGTTGTAATGTCAAATATTACAACTTAAACTTCATTAAATTGTCGAACTTTTATCATTTGAGTTAAAATCCTTGCTTTCTTTTTGTATTTTATTTATAATCATTCTAAATAAGATGAAGGAGATATTGTATGACTGAAATGAAACATGGAGTAGATGAATCATTTAACGACCGCTTGAATATCTTGAGAGCCGCTGTTCTCGGGGCCAATGATGGGATCATTTCTATTGCTGGGGTGGTGATTGGGGTAGCCAGTGCCACACCAAACATCTGGATCATTTTCCTATCTGGCTTGTCGGCGATTCTGGCAGGTGCCTTTTCGATGGCGGGCGGTGAGTATGTCTCTGTTTCCACACAAAAAGACACGGAAGAAGCCGCTGTGAACCGCGAACAAGCCTTGTTGGATCGCGATCCAAAGTTAGCGAGAGAATCTCTCTACCACGCTTATCTTCAAAATGGAGAATGCGAAACTTCCGCAAAGATTTTGACAGAACGGGCCTTTCTGAAACATCCCCTCAAAGCCCTGGTTGAAGAAAAATATGGTATCGAATACGAGGAGTTTACCAATCCTTGGCATGCTGCTGCCTCTAGCTTCCTTGCTTTTTCGGTTGGTTCCCTTCCTCCAATGCTCTCTATTATTCTCTTTCCAACTGCCTATCGTATTCCGGTGACGGTCTTCGTTGTTGGACTATCCTTGATCTTCACTGGCTATACCAGTGCAAAACTGGGAAAAGCTCCAACCAAGCAAGCCATGCTTCGCAACCTCATCATTGGCCTTCTCACCATGGGTGTGACATACTTCTTCGGACAACTCTTTAGTATCTAAAAAGCTGAGACTTCTGTCTCAGCTTTTCTTATGCTTCTAATAATGCTTGTGCTTGTTTTTCCAGCCCTGCGACCGCTTCATCTGTCAAGACCAATTCACCTGTTTCCCAAGCTTCTGGGTTAACGGTTGTTCCAGTAAACTCTCCAACCACTTGAGTCCGAACGAAAGGCAAGAGCGCTTGGTAAGCCGCAAACATTGGTTCGTGTCCGGCATTGGCTACTGAAGAAACCGTTACGATCTTGTCTTGAAGGGCAGATGGACCACGCGTTTCTGACAGGTCAAGGGCACGGCTCAGCCAGTCGATCAGGTTTTTCACTACGCCTGGAATCGCAAAGTTATAAACTGGCGAGAAAATCCAGATGGCATCTGCAGCAAGAACCGCATCACGCGCTGCTTGTACAGCTGGCAAGGTTGGTGTTTCCAAATCTTGGTTCATCATTGGGATGTCCTTGTAGTCCAAGTAAGTCACAGTTGCTTTTCCTTCAAGAAGACTTTCTGCTTTCTTAGCCATTTGGTGGTTAAAAGATCCTTGACGAAGAGATCCGACGATAAATAAAATGTTTTTCATAGTTGTTTCCTCTTTCTGTTGTAAGATTTTTTGTTACAATAGCTATTATACACGATCATAATGTAATGTCAAGGATTACAACTCGGACATTTTAAACTTTTATTCCATTTCACTAAGGATGGGCCAAGAAGAATGAGAAAAAAGGTTGGACAAAAGTATCCAACCATCAATAAATCATAACCGTATAAATCTGTAGAGGATCAAGATCCAAGAATAACGAACTCCTGACGATCTTTACAATCCATTCTAGAACTACTTTTTTCTAAGCAAGATAATTCTCAAAGTTTCTTTGTTCCACAAATTCTGTTCGCGCTACTACTCCTCGTTAGACGAATCAGTAGCCAACATTTTTTTGATGGATTCCCTGGATAAATCCGTCATTTCAGCAATCATCTCGATACTCATCCCCTTCAAAGCCAGTTTCTGAATCAGAGACTGCTGACCAGCTTGAACTCCCAACTCCATGCCTTCTTGTCTGCCTTGTTCCAATCCCTGTTCAAGACCACGCTCGAGTCCTTGTTCGAGTCCTTGTTCGAGTCCTTGTTTCAACCCTTTCTGAAAACCGGCTTCCAGTTGTTCTTTCCGAAAGGTATCCATGCTCATTTCCCAATTTTCTCTGATACGAATCCGTTCATCAATCATTTCTTTTTCCTCCCTTGTCCAATTTGATGGGATCAGGAGTGATTCTGCCTGCTCGATCACTTGATCTGGTTGATGACTGAATGGGTGATTGCCAAAAAATTCAAGCCATTGTCTCCAGTGAGCATTCAACTCCGTATCTCTACTTTCATTATACTTATCCAACTCTAAAAAGGCAACCTTTAACATATTGTGCGCTACTCCATTCTTTCGAGAGCTATAAAGAGGTGTCCCATCTACCGTATGGCGCATTTCATAGACATTGACGGGTGAATCTAAATGAGGAAAAATACTTCGCTCCAGGATAGCGATCCCATAGACCGGCTCCAGCTCCTGGTACATAGAATGGGTCGCTCCTTTCTTTCGCTTGCGTTGGACATTTTCTACCAGTTGATTGGCTAAATAATAGTGGAAACGATTCAAGAAGTACTCTTGCTTCAAAACTTGAATCTCAATGATCACTTCAAGCCCACTATCTAGTCTTGCTCTCACATCAACGGATGTTTCAAAAGGAAGATCTCCTAAAAACCCCTGCTCATGGATCTGGTCTCCTTCTAAAATCTCAACGGACTCTACTGGCAGATCCAAGACTTCGCGGATGAATTTGGCTGTCACATCCGGTAGACTAAAAATCTTTTTCGCCATTAAATCCAAGGTGGGCGATACATACTCGTGTCGTTTCTTCATAGCAACCTCCGATGATTTCGTATAGGGAATCCCCTCACTTATACCATTCGAAAAAATTGCAGAAAATGAGAGTGGGACAGAAATCGGTAATTCGTTAGAATTTGATTTCGTCGTCCCACCTCCGCACAG
>NZ_JVEE01000025.1 GCF_001073155.1 Streptococcus parasanguinis | reverse complement strand
AATTAGTCATGGAACTTCTTCGAAGTTCGCTGACGTCCGTACTCACCTAAGGAAAGTTTCTAAAATGATTTTTCTCAATCTGAACCCAGACCTCGCGATCTGGGTTTTCTTATTTCTTAAAGTATTGTTTGCTTTCTTTGATGATGACAGGGGAGAGAGCTAAAAGGGCGATCAGGTTGGGCAAAGCCATCAGCCCATTAACAATATCCGCAATCACCCAGACCAGATCCAGCTTAAGGAAGCCTCCTAGTCCAACCATAAAGACAAAGAAGGTCCGATAGAGGTTGATATATTTAACACCAAATAGGAATTCAAAACACCGCTCTCCGTAATAAGACCATCCAAGAATAGTCGTAGTCGCAAACAGCACCAAACATAGGGTCAGAATGATACCTCCGACTGGGCCAAAGACGCCTGTAAACGTATCCTGAGTCAGGGTACTCGTGCTGCCCTTCGCCATCCACTCACCTGAAACTAAGAGCGAAAGTCCTGTCAAACTACAGATGATAATGGTATCAATAAAGGTTCCCGTCATGGAGATCAACCCTTGCTCGACGGGCTCATTGGTCTTCGCTGCGGCTGCTGCAATGGGTGCAGAGCCGAGACCAGATTCATTGGAGAAAACTCCACGCGCCACCCCTTTTTGGATAGCCATTTTAACCGTTGCTCCTGCAAAACCTCCCGTGGCTGCAGTCCCTGTAAAAGCACCCGAAAAGACTGCTTTTAAGGCTGGGAGCAATTGGTCCAGATGCAAGGCAATGATCGTGACAGTCGCAAAGATATAGGCAGCAGCCATAAAAGGAACCACTTTTTCAGAGACTTTGGAAATCCAGTGAATCCCTCCAAAGATGATGGTCGAAACCACCAGAGCAATTACTACACTAGCCACTTCTGGAGCTGTTCCAAAACTTGCTTGAAGGGATCCCGTAATGGAATTAACCTGGGTCATGGTTCCGATCCCAAAGAGGGCTACCAACACTCCTGCAACCGCAAAGAAAATAGCCAGTGGTCGCCACTTCTCTCCCATCCCGTGAAGAATGTAGTACATCGGACCACCTGAGATATGACCATTGTCATCCTTGGTCCGATAACGAATGGCTAAGAGCCCTTCTGCATACTTGGTCGCCATTCCAAAGAAGGCTACCATCCACATCCAAAAGAGGGCACCTGGGCCACCTGTCTGAATCGCTGTAGCCACCCCTACAATATTCCCCGTCCCTACAGTAGCTGCTAGGGCTGTCGCAAGGGCTCCGAAACTCGAGATATCCCCGTGTCCCTCATCTTCTGTAAAGATCAAGCGAAAAGCTTTTGGAAGGTAGCGTATCTGAAGCAAACCCAAGCGAAGGGTCAGGTAGATCCCTGTTCCTACCAAGAGCACCAACAGCGGGGCGCCCCACACTAGATTATCGAGTTGTTGAAAAAACTGCAATACATGATCCATTTTCTGTCTCCTTTTTCATCGACCGCTCGACAGAAAAGAGAAAAAGAAAGAGCACATGTCAAACATGTACTCTGGTCCTGCTTAAAATAGGGGACTTCCCCTATCTTTCGCTCTGTCCTTTTACCTGAGAGTTTGAGTAGATGCATCCTCTACCTTGCCCCTTCGGTGCCATTTCTGGTCTCTCCAGAGTTCCGTCCATTCACAGTCACTCACGCTCCTGCAAACTTCATTCGGTCGTATGTAATTTTCTCTATTTTAATCGATTTTCAAAAGTTTGTCAATCGTTTCTGAAAACATCTTGTAAACTGCCTGAAAATATGCGGTTTTTAATCACTCAAGGAGAAGTGATTGGTCATGAGGTTGCTAGCATCGAGCAAAATCTTGTCCAAGAGTTGATCTGTTGCTTCCTGGATTTGATCACTCATAGCTTGGTTTTCCGCCTCAAAATCAACAGTGTCACCTGCTGTAAGTGCACGATCGACTTTATTGATGCGCGCATGTCCCCAGGCCATTGTCGTTTCTTGGTAATCGTCCAAATCACCAACATGGTGAGCATAGTGAGGATCTGCTAGTCCTGCAATAATCCGGTTGGCCCAGTAGAAGGAATCCGTTGTTACCTTAGCCGTCGTATTGGCAAAGTAGTCTGGCGTTGTATCCACTTGGGTAAAGAAAGGAACAGCTGTATTGTAAGGCATGGAGCCATAAGAAATCCATTGGATGCCTGTCGTTTCTTGTGGTTTATTGGGGCGCAATTGCAGAATCGCTGTCTGGCTGGTCCGGTTGATCCCGATCGTCCGGAAGGTCCGCTGACTCACGTGATCTCCTTCAGGACCATAAGGATCGTAGATAGTGTCTTGGTAGTGGTTGCTCAAGACATATTTGACATCTTCAATCGTCACCTTGCGATAAGGTTTTTGACACCAAGGAATCTCAAAACTCCGTGGATCCTGCTCGATTTCAGGATTGAGGAAACGCTGGATGGCCCAAGCCCGCGGTGTATTGTAGTGACGGTCCTTGTCTTTTTGGCTACCAAAGGCATAGCGTGGATTAAAACCTTTCCCTTCTTGATCCAGAATCAAATGGTGCTCTGTGACAAAACGTTCAAGATCCGGGTCACAGAGAAACTCATCGGGATTGCCAAATTCAAAATAATCACTTCCCAGTTGGTTCGGGTTGGTCACATAGGCATCATCAGGTACACGGCGCGCCATCCAGTGGTGACCTCCGATGGTCTCCAACCACCAGATTTCATTCACATCTGAAATGGCGATCCCGTTAGACTCATAAGTTCCGTACTCTTCCAAGATCTTTCCGAGACGCAAGACCCCTTCGCGGGCGGTCTTAACATAAGGCAAGACCAAGGTCAGCATATCTTCCTCACCGATGCCACTCTCTACAAGAGGATCTGCCCCTAGCACACGGCTATTGGTCGTAATGGTCTCTGTCTCACTCATAGCTACATTATAGACATTGATCCCAGCTTCTCCCCAGATCCCGTCTTTAGGAATGGCATCTGGAACCGCTGTATAGCGAACTGGATTATCTGGCAAGTCGATTTCAAAAGTTGATAAAACAGACTTATAATGACGTGGTTGATCTTCCGGTTTGACCACGATCAATTTCTTGGGCGTAAAAACGCCATTTTGAGAATCCTCTGTTCGTGCTACAATGGTCGACCCATCATAGCTAGCATTTTTTCCGACTAGAATCGTTGTACACGAATCTGCACTTTCACGTTTACGCATGCGTATCCTCCCAAATCATTCATTGCCTCTATTATAGCACTTTTAAAAGGGAGGACCTACTGAAAATCAGATTTAAAAGCGAATCCTTTTCAACAACTTTCAAATATTTTCATTTTATAAAATTTTAAAAAACCTAGCTGATAAACAGCTAGGTTTCAATTATCCTTTAAACGTAACAATGGTTGCGCCACTTCCGCCTGCATTTTGGGGGGCATATTCAAAACTTTTGACATGTTTGTTGCGGCGGAGGTACTTGGTTACCCCTTCACGGATAACTCCCGTTCCGATCCCGTGGATGATATCGACTTGGGCCATGTTGTTGAGCAGAGCCTGATCGATAAAGCCATCTAGCTCTTGCATGGCCTCTTCATAGCGTTTTCCACGGAGGTCTAGACGCGCTCTCGGCCCACTCGTGTTTGAACGTTTGACGACATTCACCTGGCGTTTCTTAGGTTGAGCTGCTTCTTTTTCAGCCTTGATGAGGTTGAATTCTTTTTCTTCCAAGGTCATCTTGATCAAGCCGACTTGCGCCTCCCAGCGGCCATCTTTGAGTTGTTTGACCAGGGTTCCACGTTGGCCATAGCTGATAACCAAGATTTCATCACCTACCTTAGGAGCACGCGCCTTTTTGGCTTTTTTCAAGACTTTATTTTTAGAAAGGTCGACGGTTTCAGGAGCGAGTTTTTTCAACTGAGCCTTGGCCTCAATGATCTCATGTGGTTTCAACTGGGATTTGGCGTGAAGCCCTTGAAGGATACGGTCACTCTCTGAGAGGGCCATGTCCACAATTTCCTTGGCCTCTTCTCTTGCCTTATTGAGCTCTGTTTCTCTCTCTCTGGTCAATTCGTTATAGAGCTTTCGAAGAGCGCGATTGAATTTAAGATTTTCTTGCTCGACCTCTTGAATGGTATCCAAGCGCTTGCGACTTTCTAAGGTCTGCGCCTCCAATTTTTCAATAATTTGATTGACATCATTATCCGTATTGGTCATCTTCATGGCATCCTGGATAATAGTCTCAGACAAGCCCAAACGGCGGGCAATTTCAAAGGCATTGGAGCGGCCAGGAACTCCTTGCATGAAGCGATAGGTCGGACGCAGACTCGCTGTGTCAAATTCCATACTGGCATTTTGCACTCCTGCAGTCTCAATTCCGTAGGCCTTGAGCTCTGGATAGTGGGTTGTCGCCATGGTCTTAATCCCGCGTAAACGCAGGTCTTCTAGGATAGCAATAGCAAGGCCAGCCCCCTCTTGAGGATCGGTTCCAGCTCCTAACTCATCCAGAAGGATCAAGGAGGCGGTATCCACTTGATTCAAGATAGATACGATATTGGTCATATGACTGGAGAAGGTCGACAAGCTCTGCTCGATCGATTGTTCATCTCCAATATCTGCAAAGACCTGTGAGAAGATGCCCACACGACTACCTGGATCCGCTAGGATGGGAAGACCAGACTGGGCCATAATTTGCGCTAGTCCCAGCGTTTTGAGCATGATGGTTTTCCCCCCTGTATTGGGACCGGTAATCACGATTTCTGTCAAGTCCTCGGTAAAATGCAGATCATTCGCGACAGCATTTTCAATCAAAGGATGACGTAGTTGCAAGAGCTGAATAGAGCGATTGCTGCTAACCTCTGGTACCACTGCCTTACAATCGCGCATAAACCGATACTTGGCCTTGATCAAGTCCAAGTGACCGATAATCCAAGCGTTATTTGCAATCTCTGCTGCATGAGGGCGCAAGGTGTCAGACAATTCCTCCAGAATCTGAATAATTTCATAGCGTTCATCGGCTCGATGGTTGGCAATTTCTTCATTAAGATTGACGACTGCTCGAGGCTCGATATAAACGGTATTCCCGCTGGCTGAGATATCGTGGACCACCCCTGCAATGCGGTTACGATAGGTGTTTTTTACTGGTAGAACATTGCGACCATTCCGACTAGCAATCACAGCATCCGCCAACATATCGGCCTTGCTTTTCAGCAGGTCTTGGAGAATCTCTCTGACCTGGTGTTCATTTTCCTGGATTCGACGACGGATTTTGGCCAATTTTTCACTGGCAAAAGACTCGACAAAGCCACCTTCGTTGATAGCTTGAAGCCCACCTTGTAGGCGAGGAAGATCCACCAAGTTGTCAAAGAGGCGATTGAGCCTTTCCAGACGGACATTTTCCAAGTTGTCGTAGAAATCCTTGAGCTCATGTGTCACCCGAAGGACAGCTTTTAGCGCTAGTAATTCATCGATATTGAGGGATGCCTCCATCTCCAAACGTTTGGCGACTGGACGGACATCTTGAATGGTCGATACGGCAAAGCGAGGCTCTTCCAAGAGGATCTGCTCCATATCTTCTAGCTCCATAAAGGCCGTTTCGATGCTTTCTTTTTTATCAGTTGGAGTAAGGGCTGCTAGCTCCATCTCCCCTTGTTCTGTCTGTAGATAGGGTTCAAAGAGTTGCTTGACCTTGTCAAACTCCAGAATATCTAAGATTTTTTTATTCATGTTTCTCCTACAAAAAAAGTGAGCGTCCTTCCTTGAATCGGACTTGTCTCACTCCTTTCTTCATTTTTGCTCCTTAAGCTCCGATAATCGCAGTCACCCACAAGTTGTGGAACAGACTGGAACTGATCGGGGTATGAAGGATGATAAAGCGGATCAATCCACTTGCATTGAGTCTATTTTGGATGGAAGCCATGGGAACCGTTGAGAGGACAGTCAAGCCCATCTGGATGACCAAGAGAGTTATCACGACGGCGATCACGCCCGCTCCAATTTGATACTTGCGATCCTCCAGTTTTTCTGGCTGAGGTACCAAGTGCATAAAGATCCCAATCACACGACCAATCAGATAGATCATCGCAAAAATCAATACATATGCTAAACCTGCATAAAAGATGTCATCTAATTGAAATAGGTAGCGGTTGGCATAAAAATAATTCACCGATTGCTGGGTGGGACTCGAAAAAGGCACCCATAGAGACAACACCTTGGCCAGTCCCTTGTAGCTACCACCTGCAATCAAGAGGGCCACTAAGGTCACTAGAAAGTAATAGGACTGGAGGATAATCCCTCTTGCATAGCCAATATAAAAGCTCCATGCCAAAATCAATAAGATTAAGAAAGTTAACATGTATCTCCTCTTATTTGGATGATTTATCCTTTAAGTCGTCTAAAGCCTTGCGACGAAAATCATCTAATTCTTTTTCTTTGTCATCAAACTCAATCTCGCGATTCAGCTGCATGGACAAACTGTTTACTGCCAATAAGATCGCGATGGTTTCATCATCTGCCTCTGGCATTTGTTCCTTAATTGCTTGGTATTTTTCTTTCGCAACACGTTCGACTTCTTCCATAAACAAATTATCATGGTTGGTTGTTAAAGTGAGCGCTTTGTTTCCAAATGTAAATTTATATCTATTTAAGCTCGCCATAAAAATCACCTCACGGTATTATACCAAAAATGGCTAGCTTTGTCAGTAGCAAAGCCCCTCTTCACAGGGATTTTCCAGTGGATTCTTTCTTTCTTTTTGCTCCCTCTCTCCCTGAATTTGTGGTACAATAGTGGTTATGGAAAGTATGACACTCACTCCAACACAGGAGCAAATCCTTGATTTTGTCCATACCTATCGCCGTTCTCTCTCTCAAAGCAAGAATCCTCATATGGATTATTTCTTTCGACTAGAGGGAGCGACCGTTTCGATCTACAAGTCTGGAAAAGTCTTGCTTCAGGGCAATGACCTTACTCCTTACCTGACCTTTTTCGGGCAAGATGCTGGGAACCCTAAAGGTTCTACTACTTCATCTGCAGGACAAGATCTAGCCATGATCGGAACCGATGAGGTCGGAAACGGCTCTTATTTTGGTGGACTCACCGTCGTTGCATCCTTTGTCACACCTGACCAGCACGACTGGCTTAAAAAGCTTGGTGTTGGGGATTCAAAGACCTTGGATGATCGAAAAATTCAGCAATTGGCTCCTCTCCTTGAGGAAAACATCCAGCACCAAGCACTCTTATTGTCTCCAAAGAAGTACAATGAAGTCATTGCTTCTGGCTACAATGCTGTTTCGGTCAAAGTGGCCCTGCACAATCAGGCTATCTATCTTCTATTGAATAAAGGAGTCCAAGCAGAGCGAATCGTGATTGATGCCTTTACGACGGCTAAAAACTACCAAAAATACGTGAAAGCTGAAAAAAATCAGGTCTCCCAAGACATTGAGTTGGAAGAAAAAGCAGAAGGTAAGTATTTAGCTGTTGCGGTTAGTTCCATCATCGCCCGCAATCTCTTCCTTCAAAATCTGGAAGATCTGGGCAAGGAACTGGGCTTTAATCTTCCTAGTGGAGCAGGGGAGAAGTCAGACCAAGTCGCTGCTAAATTGCTTCAGACCTACGGGATGAAGGCTCTGGATTATTGTGCCAAACTCCATTTTAAAAACACAGAAAAAGCAAAGAAATTACTAGAAAGATAAGTTATGTCAAAAAGAAGTTCAAAACATACATCTAGCTCACCAGTGGTGAGATTCCTTAAAGAATGGGGCCTCTTCAGCATCATCGTTGGTCTCATCATCGCCTCTCGCATTTACCTCTGGGCTCCTGTCAAGGTGGATGGCCATTCGATGGATCCGACCTTGGCTGATAGCGAGTACCTCCTTGTGGTCAACCACCTCTCGATTGATCGTTTCGACATTGTCGTTGCTAGTGAAAAAGACGATGACGGTAAAACCAAGGACATCGTCAAGCGGGTCATCGGTCTTCCTGGAGATACCATTCAGTACGACAACGATACCCTTTACATCAATGGGAAAAAGACCAATGAGCCTTATTTGAAGGACTACATCGCTCGTTTCAAAAAAGATAAATTGCAATCGACCTACACTGGAAAAGGGTTCGAAGAAAACGGAGAACTCTTCCGCCAATTGGCCAATACAGCTCAAGCTTTTACTGTAGACAAGGATGGCAATCCTAAATTTACCTTGAAGTTGCTCGACGATGAATACCTCCTACTTGGAGATGACCGGATCGTTTCAAAAGATAGCCGTCAGGTCGGAGCTTTCAAGAAAGAACAAATCAAAGGGCAAGCCGTCTTTAGACTATGGCCTATCTACCCTTTCAAAACTTATTAGTATAGATTAACAGACTGAGGCTGAGACAAGTATGTCCCAGCCTCGCTTTATAAAAAGGAAAGAAATGATGGAATATTATTTTTCTGGTACTATTGAGCGTATTATTTTTGAAAATCCTAGCAGTTTTTTTCGAATCCTCTTGCTCGACATTAGCGATACCGATGCCGAAGACTTTGATGATTTTGAGATTATTGTGACGGGCACCATGGCAGATATCATGGAAGGCGAAGACTACACCTTCTGGGGGGAGTTGGTCCATCATCCTAAATACGGAGAGCAACTCAAAATCAGTCGCTATGAACGTGCCAAACCATCTAGCAAGGGCTTGGTGAAATATTTTTCCAGCGATCACTTTAAGGGAATTGGTCTCAAAACAGCCCAAAAAATCGTGGACCTCTATGGGGACGATACCATTGACAAAATTCTGGAAGCCCCTGAAAAATTAGAAGAAATCACAGGTCTCTCCAAGAAAAACCGCCTGGCTTTTGTAGAAAAACTCCGTCAGAATTACGGAACGGAGCGCATTCTCGCCCAACTAGCCAACTATGGCATTCCCAATAAATTGGCCTTTCAGATCCAAGATTTTTATAAAGAAGAAACCCTCCAGATCGTGGAGCAACAGCCCTATCGATTGGTGGAAGATATCCAAGGCATGGGCTTTAAAATCGCGGACCAACTAGCCGAAGAATTGGGGATTGCAAGTGATGCCCCTGAGCGATTCCGCGCGGGTCTGATCCACAGCCTTTTTAGCTACTCTATCGAGACTGGAAATACCTATATCGAAGCCAAGGACCTCCTGCGCTATACCATTGACCTTTTAGAATCAGCTCGGCCAGTAGAATTGGATCCTTCTACTGTCGCCCAAGAATTAGGACGCCTCATCGAGGAAGACAAGGTCCAAAACGTGGACACCAAGATCTTTGACAACAGCCTCTTCTTTGCGGAGGAAGGAATTCGCAGTCATATCGGTCGATTGTTGGAAAAAGGAAAGTCGACTTCATTTGACCCTGAGAAAATCAACCAGGCGATTGAGGAGGTTGAAAAAGATTTGGGGATTCGCTACGATGCGATTCAAAAAGAGGCGATTCACCAAGCTATCCAAAACAAGGTCTTTATCCTCACAGGGGGTCCTGGGACAGGAAAGACAACTGTTATCAATGGGATGATCAGCGTCTATGCCCAACTCCACCAGTTGGATCTTCGCAAGAAACAAGACCTCCCGATCCTCTTGGCTGCCCCAACAGGACGGGCAGCTAGACGCATGAATGAGCTGACAGGACTTCCGAGCGCCACCATTCACCGCCATTTGGGGATGACAGGAGATGATGACACCAGCCACTTAGAGGACTATTTAGACGCAGACTTTATCATTGTGGACGAGTTTTCTATGGTCGATACCTGGCTGGCTAATCAATTACTCAGCAATATTGCAACAGATACCAAACTCTTGATTGTGGGAGATGCCGACCAATTACCATCTGTCAGCCCTGGTCAGGTCTTGGCTGATCTCTTGCAGATCCCAAGCATCCCTCAGACCAAACTGGAGCATATTTTCCGTCAGAGTGAGGACTCGACCATTGTCTCACTAGCCGGAGACATTCGCCAAGGCAAGCTTCCTCAAGATTTCACAGAACGAAAAGCCGACCGCTCTTATTTCGAAGCAGGAAGCGAACACATCCCTAAGATGATCGAACAAATCACTTCTGCTGCCCTTCGTAGTCAGATCCCTGCTCGAGATATCCAAGTCTTGGCCCCCATGTACAAGGGCCAGGCCGGCATTGACAATATCAATACGCTCATGCAAGACCTTCTCAATCCAGCTGTCAAAGATCAGGTCGTTTTTGACACGCCAGACTGCCAATACCGCGATGGGGATAAGGTCATCCATCTGGTCAATGATGCAGAAAGCAATGTCTTTAACGGAGATATTGGCTACATTACCGATCTTCTCCCGGGAAAATATACGGAATCCAAGCAAGATGAATTGACCATCCAATTTGATGGCAATGAAATCGTCTACCCGCGCAATGAATGGTACAAGATTCGCTTAGCCTATGCGATGAGTATTCACAAATCGCAAGGAAGCGAGTTTCAGGTAGTGATTTTACCCATTACCAATCAAAGCCACCGGATGTTGCAGCGCAATTTGATCTATACTGCCATCACGCGCTCTAAGAGCAAACTGATCCTCTTAGGAGAATACAGCGCCTTTGATTACGCTACTAAAAATACCGGTACTGCGCGCAAGACCTACTTGGTGGAGCGCTTCAAGGACCTGGACGGAGGCGAGGCGACCAAATCCTCTTCTTCATCCGTTGCCACCGCTTCTGCTACAGTCGAATCCGCACGAAGCACGAAAGGGACTGTTGAAAGGAAGGCTGATCCTGATAAACCGACTGTCTATCGACTGACTGAAGACAATCTCCACACCATCTCTCCTATGATCGGACTGACTGAAGAAGAAATTGCAGCCTTTTTTGATGTCAAACAACCTAATTGATACCCCAAAAATTAAAATAATATATTTTTTAAGGCTCATTCAAATACAGCTGAAACTTTCCGCCGTGAGAAAAGTGCTAGAAACACTATGGTTTCTAGCACTCGGGAGTTTTGAAACTTTAGGTTCAAAACTAAGTCATGGAACTTCGTAGAAGTTCGCTGACGTCCGTACTCACCTAAGGAAAGTTTCTAAGATGACTTTGTCATCAATCTTAGGCGACTAGTGAACAAACTAGTCGTTTTCTTTTTCTTCCACCAAAGGCAACTCGGTATGATCGACGAAATTGGTCATGGTGACACCCAAGAGGCGGATTCCAGTATTTGTCGATTCAATTTCTTGAAAAATATGGCGAGCGGAACGATTGATCCGCTCAGCCTCTCGTGTTGGCTCCGTCAGTGTCATTCGCTTGGTCAGGGTGGTGAAGTCTCCATAGCGCACTTTTAAGACCAAGGTCTTTCCTTGCTTGCCGTGTTTTTCCAGCGATTGGGCCACCTTACTGGACAGATTGGCAATTTCTTCTAAAATATCATCTTCTGCATAAAGGAGCTTGCGGTAGGTCCGCTCTTTTCCGATCGACTTGCGGATGCGATGACTTTTGACAGGGCCATTGTGAATCCCTCGCGCCTTTCGAAAGAGATCATAGCCAAATCGCCCAAACCGATCAATCAAAGTCATCTCCGGGATGGCTAAAAGATCCGCGCCAGTATAGACACCCATCTCATGTAGTCGCTCTACTGTCTTCTTTCCTACCCCGTGAAATTTGGCAATGTCCATTTGGCTCAGGAAATCCTCAGCGTCCTCCGGTAAAACCACCGTTAGGCCACGGGGTTTTTGGTAGTCACTTGCCATCTTGGCCAAAAACTTATTATAAGAAACACCCGCTGAAGCTGTGAGATGCAGCTCTTCCCAGATAGCATGCTGAATCAAGCGGGCGATTTTGACAGCTGATTTGCTCTGGATTTTATTTTCCGTCACATCTAGATAGGCTTCATCAATACTCATCGGCTCGATTAGATCTGTATAACGCTTGAAAATCTCACGGACCTGCTCACCCACTTCTCGGTATTTCTCATAATTTCCAGAGATAAAAATGGCTTGAGGACAAAGCTCTAGTGCTTCTTTAGAGCTCATAGCTGAATGAATGCCATATTTCCTTGCTTCATAGTTACAAGTCGAGACAACACCTCTCCCTCCTGACTGACGAGGGTCCTGGCCAATCACGACAGGCTTGCCCTTCAAATTAGGGTTGTCTCTTTCTTCGACGGCAGCAAAAAATGCATCCATATCAATATGAATAATCTTGCGACTGGTATCATTCACTAATGGAAATATCAGCATTTTTCACCCTCCTTTCTTTCTATTATAGGAAGAAAATTTCAGAATTGCAAAAATCGGCTCTCCAGAAAACATGAAAATTGTTGAAAAACTGTGTTTGTTTTCAAAAATATAGTACAGTATCGCAGAGGATTTGAAACTGTATTACAAAAGAATCTGTTGTTTTTCGCAATTCGCCTTTGTGTAACCGATTTCTGTATGGTATACTACTATTGTAAGTGCAACAGATATAGTTGCTAGAAAGACAATAGAGGAAAATAAAAATGGTTGTTAAAACAGTCGTTGAAGCACAAGATATTTTTGACAAAGCCTGGGAAGGCTTCAAAGGTGAAGATTGGAAAGAAAAAGCAAGCGTTTCTCGCTTCGTTCAAGCTAACTACACACCATATGATGGAGATGAAAGCTTCTTAGCTGGTCCAACTGAACGTTCTCTTCATATCAAGAAAATTGTTGAAGAAACGAAAGCTCATTATGAAGAAACTCGTTTCCCATACGATACACGTCCAACTTCTATCGCTGATATTGATGCTGGATACATCGACAAAGAAAACGAAGTGATCTTCGGTATCCAAAATGATGAGTTGTTCAAATTGAACTTCATGCCTCGTGGTGGTATCCGTATGGCGGAAACTACTTTGAAAGAAAATGGCTATGAACCAGATCCAGCTGTTCATGAAATCTTCACTAAATATGTGACTACTGTAAACGATGGTATCTTCCGCGCTTACACTACAAATATCCGTCGTGCCCGCCACGCTCACACTGTAACTGGTCTTCCAGATGCATACTCTCGTGGACGTATCATTGGGGTTTACGCTCGTTTGGCTCTTTACGGTGCTGACTACTTGATGGCTGAAAAAGCAAGCGACTGGAACTCTATCACTGAAATCGATGAAGAATCAATCCGCCTTCGTGAAGAAGTAAACCTTCAATACCAAGCTTTGAAAGAAGTTGTTAAATTGGGTGACCTTTATGGTGTAGACGTTCGTCGTCCTGCCTTCGATACAAAAGAAGCAATCCAATGGACAAACATTGCCTTCATGGCTGTCTGCCGTGTCATCAACGGTGCTGCTACTTCTCTTGGACGTGTGCCAATCGTTTTGGATATCTACGCAGAACGTGACTTGGCTCGTGGTACTTACACTGAATCAGAAATCCAAGAATTCGTTGACGATTTCGTTATGAAATTGCGTACTGTTAAATTTGCTCGTACAAAAGCTTACGACCAATTGTACTCAGGTGACCCAACCTTCATCACAACTTCTATGGCTGGTATGGGTAACGACGGACGTCACCGTGTTACTAAGATGGACTACCGTTTCTTGAACACTTTGGACAACATCGGTAACTCTCCAGAACCAAACTTGACAGTTCTTTGGACTGACAAATTGCCATATAGCTTCCGTCGCTACTGTATGCACATGAGCCACAAACACTCTTCTATCCAATACGAAGGTGTTACAACAATGGCTAAAGACGGATACGGTGAAATGAGCTGTATCTCATGTTGTGTATCTCCACTTGACCCAGAAAACGAAGAACAACGCCACAACATCCAATACTTCGGTGCTCGTGTTAACGTGCTTAAAGCTCTTCTTACTGGTTTGAACGGTGGTTACGACGATGTTCATAAAGACTACAAAGTATTTGACATCGATCCTATCCGTGACGAAGTTCTTGAATTCGAATCTGTGAAAGCAAACTTCGAAAAATCTCTTGACTGGTTGACTGACACTTATGTAGATGCTTTGAACATCATCCACTACATGACTGATAAGTACAACTACGAAGCTGTTCAAATGGCCTTCTTGCCAACTCACCAACGCGCAAACATGGGATTCGGTATCTGTGGATTTGCCAACACTGTTGATACATTGTCAGCAATCAAATACGCTACTGTTAAACCAATCCGTGACGAAGATGGCTACATCTACGACTACGAAACAATCGGTGAATACCCACGTTGGGGTGAAGATGACCCACGTTCTAACGAATTGGCAGAATGGTTGATCGAAGCTTACACTACTCGTCTTCGCAGCCACAAACTTTACAAGAACGCTGAAGCAACTGTTTCACTTCTTACCATCACTTCTAACGTTGCTTACTCTAAACAAACTGGTAACTCACCAGTCCACAAAGGGGTATACCTCAACGAAGATGGTTCTGTGAACTTGTCTAAATTGGAATTCTTCTCACCAGGTGCTAACCCATCTAACAAAGCTAAAGGTGGATGGTTGCAAAACTTGAACTCACTTGCTAGCCTTGACTTTGGTTATGCAGCTGATGGTATCTCACTCACTACTCAAGTTTCACCACGTGCTCTTGGTAAAACTCGTGACGAACAAGTTGATAACTTGGTAACCATCCTTGATGGATACTTCGAAAACGGTGGACAACACGTTAACTTGAACGTTATGGACTTGAACGATGTTTACGAAAAGATCATGTCAGGTGAAGACGTAATCGTACGTATCTCTGGATACTGTGTAAACACTAAATACCTCACTCCAGAACAAAAAACTGAATTGACACAACGTGTCTTCCACGAAGTTCTTTCAATGGATGATGCCTTGAACTAAGATTCAAATAGATCTTAAAAAACCAGTCGGAAACGGCTGGTTTTTTTCATCCCCATCGCAAGAGTATTCTGAATTTTGAAAGAGTTTAAGAGCTTACTATATAGGGTTTGACAGCGCTTTCTCCAAGTGTTATAGTAGAGCTGTAAATAAGATAGAAGGGGTGATCCTATGTTTTTAACATTTATTTTCGCTATTATTTGGCTCTTTATCCTGATTGCACTGATCTTTTTAGCAACCCTTCTCGTCCAGGATAGCACCGTGCAGCACCACCACCCGAGTTAACGAATGATAAGCCTAAACAATAGCTATTCTAAACGAATTCAGAAAGGATAAGAAACAAACTAGAATTGTCAAATTTTAGTTCTGTCTCTCGTCCTTTTTTGCTATAATAGAAACAGATTATTTAGTAAGAAGGAAATTATGGAAGAGTCAAAACAGATCAACCAAGTGATCGACGTCCTGATGTTAGCTGGAACCCTCCTGATAGAGAGCGGTTCTGAGATTCACCGGGTCGAAGATACCATGATCCGGATCGCCCATTCACAGGGAATCGTCGATTGTAATGTTTTAGCGATGCCAGTCGCTATTTTCTTTTCAATTGAGAATGCCAATGTCACGCGCATGAAACGGATCTTGCGGACTAATTATAATATTGAAAAGGTCTGTGATGTCAATCAGATCTCTCGTCAACTCGTCTCTGGAGAGATCGATCTCGAGCAAGCCTACCAAGCCCTGAGCGAGTTGAAAATGAAGCACGTTCCTTATACCAATCTCCAGTTGACCATTGCGGCAACCCTCAGTGCGCCTTTCTTCTCCATCATGTTTGGAGGAAATTTCTATGATGCGATTGGAGCGGGTATTGCGACTGTCTTTGCCTTTGCTTTTTCTCTTGTCGTTGAGAAATACGTTCGCATTCCTTTTGTCACTGCCTTTGCGGCCGCCTTTGTCTTTGGTTTTTTGGCCCATATCTGGACGCGCTATAGTGGTTTTCCTTCCAATACCGATCTCATTATCGCAGGCTGTGTCATGCCCTTCGTTCCTGGAATCGCTATGACCAATGCCGTCCGCGATCTGATGAATTACCACCTCAACTCTGGGATGAGCAAACTCTTTGAGACTCTCCTCATTACTCTTGCACTTGGTGCCGGTACAACGGTCGCCCTCGTCCTTATGAAATAAAATGATGAACCTAACTGAATTTTTAATCCAAGCGGTGGCCAGTTTGATTGCCATCATCACCTTTTTAATTGTCCTAAATGTGCAACGCTCCATGTTGATTCCTGGAGGAATCCTCGGTATGGGCATCTGGCTACTCTACTATATCCTGAAAGGGCCTACCAATGTTATCGTTGCAACCTTTATCGCAGCCATTGTCGGCTCCTGTATCAGTCAGATTTTAAGTATCATTCTCAAGACGCCTGTCGTGGTCTTTATGTTGTCCATTCTCGCACCCTTGGTTCCTGGATATATTTCCTATCGAACCACTTCCTTCTTTGTCAGTGGCCAATATCGCCAGGCAGTAACCAGCGTGACCCTGGTGGTTATTCTGGCCTTGGTGATCTCCATCGGGATGGCTAGCGGCTCTGTTGTCTTGAAACTCTACCATTCTTACCAACGCCATCAAAAAAGAAAAATGACCAATGCCAACTAGCATTTGTCATGTTGGTGACAAAGTCTTCTTAAAACTTTCCTTAGGTGAGCACGGACGTCAGCGAACTTCGTAGAAGTTCCATGACTTAGTTTTGGACCTAAGGTTCCAAAACTCCCGAGTGCTAGAAACAATAGTGTTTCTAGCACTTTTCTCACGGCGGAAAGTTTTTGTATTTTCTTGATTCATTTTAACAATTGGAACTCATTTTTATTTTTTGAAGAAAACTAAAAGTTTATGTACAATTGACTAAACTAAAGCTAAACCATTGATACAACTGAATTAGAAGCATAAAGTACATTCTTTAAAAAGTGTACTTTATTTTTGTTTTGTAAATTATTCTGAAACTACTTTCACATATTAAAAATTGAATCTAAATTGCTGTAGGCCTATAATAAAGATAGGGATAAAATGAAATCTTCCTAGAAAGGAGTATACTGTATCATATGTGACAGTATTATTAATAAATCATGAAAAAAATAATTACTATAGTACAGTGCATTTTGTTCCCCGTGTCTCCTTACATTGCTAGAGAACTGTGCTTGATGAGTAAAAATCTAGTCGATAATATGTTCCTTACATTCTTTATCATGCTAACAATTTCTTTTTGGCTTTGTATTTGGAAGTTAGGAGATCTTGTGGGAAATCCAAAATAGAAAGTAAAAAGTTGTGCTAGAGATGAGATTTTTATTTATTTTAATTATTAATACACCTTATTTCTTTTATTTAAAATGGAAGGATAAGCCTAAACAAAAAAATAAGTCCTTTTGTTATCTTTATAAGTTTTACATGATTTACTTGTGGTTTATCCTCATAATTTGCATAATGGCTATCGGTATTTTATCCCTTGGAGTAGTAGCTGGTATGGGAAGAAAACTTCCGTTTGGTTTCTTTGTTTTATCTGTTTTATTTGTAGTTCTATTTAGTTTCTATATTTTTAGTATTCTAAAAGAGATAAAGGAATTAAAGCAAATAAAAGATAAAATAAATAGATAGACGTAATCTAATTTGAATTGTCTTTATCTGGACTATACATCAAAATAAAAAAGAATAGGGAAAAGTCTTTAGGATCAAAAAACGCATAATATTAGGTTTTGAAGAACCTTGATACTATGCGTTTTATTGTGGGGAGATTTGCTTTATTTTCTCCTGAAATTGAGTTTTTACCTAGTATCGTTTTACTTCCGATTAGAGATAACAAATTTATCAATGAATAGTAAGTGATATAATGCAAGTACAAATCCCCAGAAACTACCACGAAGAGAAAATTCTTGATGATTAAGAGGAAGCAAATCACGGTTTCCTATATAGATGCATGTCAAAATCACAAATAGAATCCAAAATAAATCAGTCCATTTATATTTTGAAAAATATTTTTTTAGCATAAGAACACCTTCTTCCTTTACTACATTAGTATTATATGATAAAATGTAAGCGAATACAAATAAAAAGGAGGATTTATCTTATGAATGAAAAAAATCGTACATATTTTATTTGTGCAAGTATTATTATTTCATCTATAATTTTAGGACTCTTTATTTATAACGGAATTTATAACGGATTTGACGTTTTGGGTCAATATATAAACGATGGCCTCAGGGTAATTAATAGTAATTTACCTAATGTTTTTAGGCAGTAATAGTAATAGAATTTTAAAAAAAGACAAGGTGTTTTATCCTTGTCTTTTACGTTTTAGTACTGCTTTTGTTTCAATGTAAATAAGTGTGTTCTTTTTGTAGTATTCTATAGATTCGAGGTAACATTATCATGGTATAGATCAGGAGAGAAACACCTCCAAATATGAATATCAGACCTCCGTTTATGTCCTTTTGAAATAGATAAGTAAATACAATGGTACCTATCGGCATGATAGACGTATTTAGTGTGAACAAAGTACTCATTACTCTTCCTAAATAATTTGTTTCAATACTACTTTGAAGATAGGTCATGACGACAATATTTAGAATAACAAGAGTGAATGCGATAATTCCCATAAATAAACCGCCAACGGACGAAATAATCACTTGGGTGTTACTAGTTGCAAATGTAATACCCAAACCAATGATAGCGATAGTTAGAAGAAAAAGCGGAATGCGAATTCTATTAGTGAGAAGTGTGTTGTTTTCTTTTTTGTCTGGCAGTAGCGACATAGACACACTGGCTAATAACATTCCAACTGCAGACATTGTTTCTAAGATACCTACTGTTGCATTATCTAATAAGAGTTGCTCTTTGACTACAAATGGTACTCCAATGCTAATGGAAGTATAGAAAAAATTCAGTACAACACTAACAAGAATAATATATTTGACAATCTGATTTTCTTTTAAGAATTGGATAATTTCTTTGACCCCGTGTTGATGCTTTTCATTCTGTTTAATCTTGACTTCTTGTTCTTCGTGTTCATAGAAGAATTTCATGGTAAGTAAGACACCTAAAGAAAGGATATTTGCAATGATTTCTATAAGAATAAAGCCTGAGAAGCCTAACCAATTATAAAGAATGACTCCAATAGCTGGGGAAAGCATGGTTGCGATAGCAATGGCAGTTTGTGTAACAGAGCTTAATCGTTGAATTTTTGTATCATTTACTAACTCGTGGATAGAGGCTGAATAACAAGTATCATTGATATTAACTGTAATAGAGTGGAATATGACAAACGGGATTACGAGGTATAAGATAGTAGATGAATTCGTTAAAAAATAAAAAGCATAAAACAGAAGAAAGATTATAAGCCTAAAGATAAAATTATAAATTAAGATCTTTTTATGACGGTATCGGTCTACTAAATTACCGATTGGAACCAAGAAAATCAAACTGACTAAAGGATAGATGATCATGTTGATTCCAAAACTCATTGCCGATTTTGTTTGGTCCAGTAACATTAATCCTAAAGCAAAATTAAAAGCTTTTCCACTTAAAGAACTAATAAAACTACTAATAAAGTCTTTGATGATTTGTCTATTAGACATTTTATCACTTATTAAATTCTTAATATTAATCCCCTCCATTCGTTTCAACATTGCTTCGGTTATCTAATCCTATTCAATCAACCTGTGTTGTAAGGTAATTGGAATATTAGATAAACCATAATTTTTGTTAATTAAGATTTTATCAATTTTACTAATAAAAGTATAATAAAAAATGTAAAAAAAATTGTATTTATGTTTACTCATTATATTTCTCTCTTGCTTTGATATTATCTAAATTGATAACTTCTTACGTACCTCTTCTAAAATAGGATATATTTTACAAGCGTTAAAGGATTTCAAAATGAAACAGATTGATTTATTTTGCTTTTTATAGGTTTTAAATTCACAATAGGTGCTAGTACTATTTATCATACCACTTGACACCGCTTTCAAACGGGAGTACAATAATATTGAGGAAAAGATGGCTTATCTCTTTTATTTAGGAGGTGGCAGATATGCAAATCTATTTTGTTTATTCTATTTTCTATCTATTATCACGCGTAGTAGCACTTGTAGTTCTAGCTTATCTTATTAAGTTACTCATTGCTCGTTTAAAAAGAAACTAAGTAACATTTTGCCCAAATAGTAGTTATTTGGGCTTTTTGCTATACTTTAGCCTAGTGGATTAAATTTATAAAGATAGGATTTAGCATATTCTTATTGAGTGATTTTATTTTATGAAGGTTGTTTATAGGTAAGGGGGAAAATAGATGGTTTCTAAAATTGATGTGGCTTGGGACTTGTTTCTGGAGGGAAAAACATCAGAAGCTAAAAAGTTGGTTGAACAAGATTTTTCCATTGATACCTGTACAGATTTTAGCCTTTTAAATCTGATGGGGTATTTATTATTGGCAGAAAAAGACTATGCCTCGTGTACCCGTATCTTTGAGAAATACATTTTATTAGCTCAACAAAATGAAGATAAAGAACATGAACACATTGGATTACATCAATTAGCGATGATCTACAGAGATCAGGGTGATTTTCATAAGGCTTTAAAGCTCATTGAAGATGAAGAGAAGATAATTGAAGAGCATTTTCCCAATGATAATCTAAAGAAAGCTATAAATAACTACGAACAAGGCTATTTGAGATTGAAATTAAACAATCTTGATGAAGCTCTTACATTCATGAATCTGTCACTGGAACAATCTTTAGAGACTGATGATGTGATTTCTCAGGCTTGTAGCTATAGAGGGTTAGGGGAAATTTATTTAGCCTTGGAAGATAAAGGATTAGCCAACACACATTTCAAACGAGCTATAGAACTTTTCGAAAGTGTTGGAGAGTTTGAAGGGATAAAGGAAATTGAGGAATTGATTAATCGATGATTTTGCATTTAGATTTTGTCATTAGTTTGCTTAAATAAAGTACATAATTGACATGATTAGCTCAAAAAATTTTTTTGTTACTAAAGTAATCGCTTCACTTATCTTAAAATAGTTTTTCTCCATTCAAACTAATGCAAAATAATATTCGTTTTTCAATTTCTCTAAGTGTTATCGCTTGCATTTTTACTTAAAAGGGATACAATGATAGTGAAAAAACAAATCCTTTAAAGTATGCGAGGTGCTGTATGATGATAAGCAAGTATATCAAGTATCTTCCTTGGATGATCCTAGGAACCCTCTCCTCCTATCTATTAGCAACTGATTATGCCCGCAATTCATTTGACTTGTTCTATCTGACCTTGAACTTTACGATTGTGTACATCGCTTTAATCGTCTTCTACGAAAAAGTTCTAAGAGACAAATGCAAAGAACTCTTCATACGAATCATGAGCAATCCTAAAAAAATAAGCAAGGATAAGAGTTGAAAAGCCATCTAAGGATGGCTTTTTTTATAGATTTTCTATTTTTTCTTTGAAACATTGCAAAATCGGTCCCGAGAATGATTTCCTTGCTGATCTAGCTTTTTCAAGGGAGTTTTACCCTTAAATATGGTAAAATAGTAACGAAATATACTAGTAGATATCAAATAAAAAAGAGGTTAAGAATGACAATTGGGATTGATAAGATTGGTTTTGCGACGAGCCATTATGTCTTGCGTTTAGAAGATTTGGCCGCTGCTCGTGATACTGATCCTGAAAAACTGAGCAAGGGTCTTCTCTTAAAAGAACAAAGTGTTGCACCGATCACAGAAGACATCGTCACATTGGCTGCGACTGCAGCAGATGATATTTTAACAGACGAAGATAAAGAAGCGATCGACATGGTGATTCTTGCGACAGAATCTGGAATTGACCAGAGTAAGGCTGCGGCTGTGTTTGTCCATGGCTTACTAGATATCCAGCCTTTCGCCCGCTCTTTTGAGATGAAAGAAGCCTGCTATGCTGCGACTGCTGCCTTGGATTATGCCAAACTCCATGTTGAAAAATTCCCACAGAGTAAGGTCTTGGTCATCGCCAGTGACATTGCTAAATACGGAATTGGAACTCCTGGAGAACCAACACAGGGAGCCGGAGCGGTTGCTATGCTGATCAGCCAAAATCCTCGTGTTCTATCTTTTAACGATGATAATGTTGCCCAAACACGCGATGTCATGGATTTTTGGCGTCCAAATTATGCGACAACTCCCTTCGTGAATGGGATTTATTCAACACAACAATATCTAGATTCTCTGAAAACAACCTGGGCGGAATACCAGAAACGGACTGGGCTTGCCTTGACAGACTTTGCGGCTGTCTGCTTCCACTTGCCTTATCCGAAATTAGCTCTCAAGGGCTTGAAAAAAATCCTGGATAAGTCAGTGTCAGAAGAGAAAAAAGATCAATTACAATACAACTTTGATCAATCGATTCTATACAGCCAACGCGTGGGAAATATCTACACTGGATCTCTTTTCCTAGGCTTGCTGTCACTACTGGAAAATGACCCCCAACTCAAAGCTGGAGACCGAATCGCCCTCTTTAGCTATGGAAGTGGAGCGGTTTCTGAGATCTTTAGTGCCAACCTTGTTCCTGGTTTTGAGCAACTCTTAGATCACAAACGCATGGAAAAACTGGACCAACGTACGGTTCTTAGTGTTGCTGACTACGAACGACTCTTTTATGAGGAAGTAGATCTAGACCCTAGTGGCAATCAAGTGTTTGAGCCTGCTACGCATCAAACTTTTGCTTTGACAGAGATCAAGGAACACCAACGCACTTACCAGAAAGTAGAAAAATAATGGCACGATTACCAGGTTTTGCAAAACTTTCGCCCACAGAACGCATAGAGGCCTTACTGAAGGAAGGCCTCTTAACTTGGGATGAAGCACAGATCTTAAAAGAACAAAAGGGACTTCCCCTTTCTATTGCAGATCAATTGACGGAAAATGTCTTGTCGACTTTTGACTTGCCTTTTAGCCTTGCTCCTTATTTCCTGATCAATGGTCGTGACTATGTCCTTCCCATGGTCACAGAAGAACCATCCGTGGTTGCGGCTGCCAGCTTTGCAGCCAAGCTCATCCAACGTTCAGGCGGCTTCACCACCCAGGTGCACCAGCGCCAAATGATCGGTGAGATTGCCCTGACGGATGTTGAAGACGTAGAAGTTGCTAGCAGACGCATCCTAGAAGACAAGGAAAGCCTTCTTCAGCTGGCTAATGAAGCCTATCCTTCGATCGTCAAGCGTGGAGGTGGAGCGAGAGATCTTTGGGTCGAAAACAAGGGGGACTTTCTTATTGTCTACTTGGCTGTCGATCCCAAAGAAGCCATGGGAGCCAATATGCTCAATACCATGTTAGAAGCTCTGACCGATCGCATCCAGGAACTCTCTGGTGGTCAGGCCTTGATGGCAATTTTATCCAACTTGGCCACTCGCTCTTTGGTGAGTGCACGGTGTGCCATCGATTTTAAAGCACTGAGTCGAAATCCTGAGGAAGCCATTGAGATTGCCCACCGGATGGAGTTAGCCAGCCAACTGGCTCAAGTGGATCCTTACCGTGCGGCTACTCATAACAAGGGAATTTTTAACGGGATTGATGCCCTAGTCCTTGCGACAGGCAATGACTGGCGGGCCATCGAAGCAGGAGCCCATGCCTATGCTGCACAAAATGGTTCTTACAAGGGTTTGAGTCACTGGACAAGTCATCCGGAAGAGAAAAAACTCTATGGAGAGATCACCCTACCAATGCCGGTTGCGACAAAAGGAGGCTCGATTGGCCTCAACCCAACGGTTCAAGTCAGCCACCGCTTGCTAGGAGAGCCTTCTGCTATTGAATTAGCAGGTATCATCGCTTCGCTCGGTTTGGCGCAGAATTTCGCAGCCCTCAAAGCCCTTGTCACCACAGGGATCCAAGCAGGACATATGAAACTCCAAGCACGCTCCCTAGCCCTTCTAGCAGGAGCTAAGGAAGAGGAAGTTCCCCGATTGGTCAGCCAACTCCTTGAAAACAAACCCTTTAACTTAGAGAAGGCACAAACACTCTTACAAGAATTGAGAAAATAAAGAACTAAGACAAGCTAATTCTTTAGTAAATTAAGTCAAGTGATCCTGCAAAGAAATAAAAATAAGTTCTAATTTTTTAAATGAATCGAGAATATAATGAAACTTTCCGCCGTGAGAAAAGTGCTAGAAACACTTTTGTTTCTAGCACTCGGAATTATTGAGACCTTAGGCTCAATAATTAGTCATGGGACTTCTTCGAAGTTCGCTGACGTCCGTACTCACCTAAGGAAAATTTCTAAGATGACTTTTCTTCACTTTGAGAACTAAGACACACGTCTTAGTTCTTTTGTGTTTGAAAAAATTTCTTATTGTTTTAAAAATGGCAACTCGGGATGTTTCTTGGTATAGAGCACCACTTCGATAAAGGTCCCTACTTGGACGGCAAAGAGCAGTCCGACGAGAAGATTAATCCGATGGTCTGTTTCATAAAACGGAGAGTTCCATAAGAAGTGATTGGCTACTGTCGAGACAACACACCAAAGTCCAAAGAGTTTCTCCTTTTGCTGGGTCACTTGAGACAACAAGAGGAAGACACCAACGGATACAACAGCTGTATAGAGGGCATGTGAAGCTAATCCACCAGAGATACGGTTAATGGCCTCAGTAACCGCGGCTAATTGGCTGGTTTTTGTTTGGCGGGCAACGTACCCTAAATCCTCAATGATCTGAAAACCAAAGCCAGAACCCAAGCCGGCAATTAGAATCGATTTCAGATCTTTTTTGCCAACCATCAAGACTACCCAAAAGGCAACCAGGGCCTTAAAGAATTCTTCTGAAAATGGAGCTGTCAAAGCATCCGTCCACTTGTTAAAGACAGTGGCATCCTTGATCACATGGCTATTCATAATATCAATCAAGCTATTGCCTGAAAAGCTCAACCAGCCTGCTACGAAGGCTCCTCCAAACATGGCAATCCATAGGATGTAGGTTGGTACGGACAACTGCTTGCCAAATCGTTTTGAAAAGAGATAGAGCGGGATAATAATAGCAGCTAAGACAGACAAGTTTAAGACCAAGTCTCTGCCTGCAGACTGGCTAAATTCTTGTTGAGAAAGATGACCGAGTTCAAACTCTAAGCCAATTCCTGCCAACAGTAGAAAAAGATAGATAGAGGCTCTTTGAATTTTAGTCATCTTGTTTTCCTCCCTTTTGTTTCTTTGAGCGAATCAGGTAGATCACAATCGCTAGAAGGGTTGCCCCGAACAAGCCTGCTGCTAGAATGTAATCATAGTCAAATTCAACGAGATCAATCTTCTCTTCATAAGTAGCATCTTCTTCGTCATCTAGATCTTGCAGAGCACTTTTTCCGTGTTCATCTGCTACCTTTTGTTCTGCTTCTTTTCTGATTTCTTGCAAGCGTTCAAAGGTTTTCTCAGCTCTCGCCAAGCTTTCCTCTGTTGCCTTCTTACTAGCTTCTTCAGGCTGAGAAGCAAGGGCGATTTGTTCCTGATCACTCAGATCTTGTTCAACCATCCACTGAGACTCCAATCGTTCCATTTCAGTACGAATCGCCCCATCTTCGAATAAATCTGGATACTTGGCCACAAGGTCATTGATTCTTGAAATGGTCCAATACCAAGAGCGATCATTGTAATGATCCCCTAATTCTTGGTAGGCTTGATAGGTGTTGAGAATATTGCCATAGTACGGTAAGTATGGAGCATTTCGTGGACTGCCCATCGACAGCCACATGGTGCCTCCACCCGCACTCGCTGGGACCTCATCTTTCAGTTGGAAAATATGGGCCTCCATGACATTTGGATTAGAAATAGGGTATTTATAAACCGCATCAAACTCTCCTTTTTTCGGAATGCCTTTTCCATCCAGCTCCATTTGATCCTGTGGTTTATATTTGGTTCCTTCCAAACGATTGCGTTGGAGATTCATGGCATCGCGGAGGGTTAATTTTCGATCGGTTGTATGAAGAAGGTCAAAGGACGCATCGTCATATTTAACAGCAGAGCTTGGGTCTAGCGATTTGATTCCCGACCAAACCCGAGAGCGATCTGCCTCTTGCAAAGGCGGATTATAGGATTGAGAAACGTGGAATTTTCCGTCCACTTCCTTATAGCTATTGGCTTCTTTGGCGACTTTTTCAAGATCTTTTGAAGCGATCGTGCGTTCGGTATCCGATAGATCGACATGTCCTAAGAAGAAAGTATTTGGAAAGACCGCAAATCGATCCTCTGGGAAGAGAATCGCTGCATATTGATGGCCAGATAGGATTTCCATATACCAGACGCCTTCTTTATCGGCAATGGTCACAATATTTCCTTCTGCAGCGCCTTTTTCTTCGACGATTTTAGCAATGAGTTCAACCCCTTCTCTTGCGGTTTTCACACTAGGGAGAACGATACTGGTCAAGCCCGATTCTGCGAGGCCATCCTTAACATAGGGATCCACTTTTTGGATCTTATCATTTGCTGAAGCAGATACAGTGGCAGAAATGGAAACCCCATATTCGTTGAATCCTGCTTCGTCAAAAATCCCCTGATCAGGGGTGACATCTGGAACCGCTGTATACTTATAGCTAATCTCTGGCAAGGGATATTGAAAACCGTTGGCAGCATCTTCAAAGATGGCTCCTTTTTTATTGTAGACACGCTCTCTGACCACAAAATTTTTATTATGGTTGGGCTCTAAATCTTCGGTACGCCCTACCAAGGTCGAACCGTCGGCAGTCAGTTTCTTCCCGATGATGAACCCTGTACAAGCCTCAACAGGTTGAGCAATCAACAAAAGCGGAAGCAAGGCTGCTACAGCTGATCGAAAATAGTGCTTCTTCATCCTAAACTCCTTTTTAAAAATGTTTTTCCTTATTTAGTATACTCTTTTACAAGCCTGTTTTGCAAGCGATTCCAGCAACCGTAAACGATTCGTAAACTATCAGAATTTTTGAGGGAAACACTTTTTCAAAAAAAAGAAAGAATTGGCATATTTTGCCAATCCTAAACGAATAGGAACTAATTTTTAAGTAAAATAAGTTAAGTGATTCTTCAAAGAACTATAAAAGAGTTCTAATTTTCAAAATGAATCATAATATACGAAAACTTTCCGCCGTGAGAAAAGTGCCTGAAACGTTTTTGTTTCAGGCACTCGGGAGTTTTGAAACCTTAGGTTCAAAACTAAGTCATGGAACTTCGTAGAAGTTCGCTGACGTCCGTACTCACCTAAGGAAAGTTTCTAAAATGATTTTTCTTCATTTTCTCTGTTGCTTCGCTTGCCACAATTTTCCATAGAGGAGATAGTCGACTTCACGGAGCTCTTTCAGGTTCTGACAACCGAGCGCACATAGGAGCAATCTGAGATCTTCTTTCCAGCCTTGGACAAGGACGATCACTTCTTCAATGCTCTTAGTCTCTACCATCTCAAGAAAAACGCGGGATAGTCCTACGCCACGTGCTCCAAGGACCAAGGCCTTGACCATATCAAGAGGATGACGGATGCCACCACTAGCAAGGACCTCAACCTGATCCATCTGATCCTGTAACTGTAAGAGACACTGCGCAGTTGATTGTCCCCAATCATCCAGATAAGCGCGATTGCCACCACGACGATTCTCAATATAGGCAAAACTAGTGCCACCACGGCCAGAAATATCGACGGTTTTAATTCCAGCATCTAGCGCTGCCTGAACTGTTTTGGGATCTATACCAAAGCCGACTTCTTTCAGGACTACAGGTACAGGAAAGCCCTGCCCATAGCTCTTGAGATGGTCTTTCCAAGTGTGGAAAATCCGCTCCCCTTCAGGCATGAGCAACTCTTGCATCAGATTCACATGGACTTGAAGAAAGAGAGGTTGTAGCTCTTCCACTGTTCGCAAGCCCAGATCTGGCTCTTTATCGATGCCAATGTTGGTTGCTAAAAGAAGATGAGGATGGTCTTTTTTGACTGCATACGATTGATCGCTCGGATCCTTCAGTGCTGCACTGTAAGAGCCGGTCACAAAGAGAATCCCACAAGCTTCGGCTACCGCTGCCAACTTTTGATTGATCTCTTTGGCCCGTTTACTCCCGCCTGTCATGGCATTGATATAAAAAGGGACCTCCCAATCACGCCCTGCGAAATGGGTTGTCAAATCAATCTCCGCTAGATCCACAAGGGGGAGGGATCGGTGAATCAGCTCGATCTCATCAAAGCTATTATAGGAGGAGCTTTGCTCCAAGGCATAGCGAATATGCTGGTCTTTTCGATTTTCGCTCACGAATCTCCCATCCTTTCTTGGTAAATGACTTCAATATTCTTATCCTTCCAGCGATCTATCAAGGTCTGAGTCTCAACTGGGTCAAAACTAAGGGCGATTCCACAGTCGCCTCCTCCAGCACCACTAGATTTGGCACAGGCAGAAAGACCCTCTGTCGCTTCTTGCAGGACTTTTAGAGCCGGGGTATAGATCAGATGGTTTAAGGATTTAAGGTTCTGATCTGCACGTTGGATACTGGCCTCGATCTCCCTTTGGTTTCCTTCACGGAGGCCTTTTTCAAGATTTTTCACTGCAGTCTGACTCTCCTTGAGAAAGCCTTCATTGATCGCCCCCTTGACCTGGCGGATCAAATCACTTGAAATCGCTGGTTCCTTAGTCCAACCAACCAGAAAATCATAAGAGACGGCTGGCTGGATCACTCGGATCTGATAGTTCCAATCCAGGTCTAAAACTTGTGAGAGGGGCTGGGAAGTCAAGACTTCATGCAACCAAGCCCGATCAAAGGATTGGTAATAAATCAAGTCCTCGTAGGCAATACAAGCCAAATCACCCATGGAACCATTGTCCCCTCTTTGCACCAAGACCACTGCTGCTAGTCGAAAGAGCAGGTCCGGATGTAGGTCTAGTTCATACAGAGCGGCCACGGCCTTGATCACGAGCAAGACCACACTTCCGCTGGAACCAATCCCATACTTTTTCCTCTCTTCGCCCAACGTCCCTCTTAGGTGAAGATCAAACGGTTTAGGGGCTATCCCCTGATCTTTCAGCCACTTTTCCATGAGCTGAATGGTCTCTTGAATCAAGGCGTAGTCCTTATTTGGGGTCAAATCCACCTGGTAACCAAAGAGATCTGAGACTAGCTGATAGCTTCTAGATTCTTGGATAGTAGCTGACAGATAAATGGGAATAAACTGAATCACGGCTCCATAGCCAGGCGTTAGCACTGCGTATTCTCCAGCTAGATAGAGCTTGCCTCCAGTCTGTACCTGATACTTAGTCTTCATCTTGAGGGTCCTTTGTCTTAGATACGATGGTCCGATAGCGGGCATCAAATAAAGGTACCAGCTGATCCAAGTCTTCTTCTAAACAGAGAACCTTAACATTCGGCCCTGCATCCATAGTAAAGTAACAAGCATGGCCTGCAGCGCGAAGCTCACGGACAAAGTCCATAGCTTTATGGCTTTCTTCTGTCAAGTAGCTAAAAGCTGGAGTGGCTGTTCTAGTCGTCGCATGCATAGCAAGGGCATTGCGCTCTGTCAGATGACCGACCCGTTCAAAATCATTGGCAACTAGATAGCCCAGCATGTCCTTATAATCTTGTCGAGACTCTTCGATCCATTCTTTGAAATTAGTCGAAGTCTCCATGCAGCGTTTCATCCCTTCGCGGCTGGAAACAGGCTTTTGCTTGTCATTGAGGACCAGCATGATCATCGCGAGTTTTAGGTCTGTTTGGACCTTATAAATTTCTCCACTTTCTTTGTCCCAGGCTGCTAAAGGGCCAAAGAAAGACCGCGAAGAAGAGCCCGAAGCAAACTTGGCTTTTTGAGCTAATTCCTCCTGGGTCAAGCCCAAATCATAGTACCGATTACAAGCCTTGACGAGAGCAGAGAGCCCGCTCGAGCTAGAGGACAAGCCTGCGGCGGTTGGCATGTTGTTGCTGGTATCCACCCGAACAAATCCTGCTTCATCTGCTGGCTTCAAGCCATCAATCACAGCTCCAATTTTGGCTTGCTCAGCTGGATTTTGGAATTCCCCATCGATGTAAAATTCATGCGCAGTCGCATCTGCTGGCAAGGGAGAGAGACTGGTCTCTGTATACATATTCTCTAAGGTCAACGAAATTGAACTGGTCGAAGGGACCATCTGTTTGGCATCTTCTTTTCCCCAGTATTTGATAATCGCGATATTGGCATAGGACTTAGCATTTACAGGTTTTCGATCCATGTATGGTGCGCTCCTTCTTTTTCTAATGCATGGGCAATGGTTTCTGCTTCACGAGAATCCTTGACGAGGGCAATCACACAGCCTCCAAGACCGCCCCCACTCATTTTAGCCCCTAAGGCCCCATTTTCAAGGGCAACGGCGACCAGGTGATCTGCTTCTTTACAGCTGACACCAACGGCTCTCAAGTGGTCATGACAAGCTGTAAGAGCCTGCCCAAGGCCAATGAGATCTTTTTCTTTCAGAGCCGCTTCTACCTGCTGGGTCAACTGACCAATCTCATGGAAATGGGACAAAACTTCCTGCCCTTTAGCTTCAACCTTTTGAATCGCCTCACGGGTATTGCCGTGAATCCCCGTATCCGCAATCACCAAACTCGCTTTTATACCCAGCTCCAGCGGGTAAAAGCCGACATTCCGGATGAATTTAATGGCTTGATCGCTCAGACAAGTCTTGGCATCCAGACCGCTTGGATTCATATGGGCAATGGTTTCTGCTCGATTGACCAGGATTTCTAAGGTCTCATCGTCCAGCTCCTCTTGATAATAGTCAAAAACTGCACGAATAGCTGCGATACTGACCGCCGCAGAGGACCCCATCCCCCGTTTTTCCGGTACCATAGACTGAATCCGACAGCGAATCCGGGCCTCACGAATCCCGAGGTGCTCAAGAGACGCAAAAACCGCCATGGACAATGTGTCATCTTCAAACAAAATCCATGGACTGTCTGCCGGGATGATCTGGCAGATCACTTCGATATGATGGAGTGGCAGGGCAATAGCCGGATAACCATAAACCACCGCATGCTCTCCAATTAAGATAATTTTACTATGCGCCTTTCCGACGCCTATCTCTTTATGCATATTCATCTCGCTCTACTAAGGTCATTACTATTTTAATATAAATCAGCCAAAAAAGCGATGCTTTTGAAGGAAATCCAACCTAAGACGGAGTCCAAAAATGAATCACCCAGAAGAGCTCCTTCTTATGGACAGACAAGAAAAGGCCGGGATCCGTCATCCCAGCCATCCATTTCTATTTTTCACATTCTTGTTTGATCAAGTCCATCAAAGAGTTGCGGTCTAAGATCCATTGGGCCCGTTCGTCCTTCTCATAGGTCCGGTTAGACAAAAAGATCACAGCTTCCTGCCTCTTTCGATTGTACATGATGAAGGTTCCAGTATAGCCCGTATGATCCAACCAGTCACCCTCTAGATTCCATCCGAGAGCGCGGGTCTTGCCCTCTTCACGCGCAAAATTCTGAGACAAGTCACGCGCAAAATCATCCTTCAGATAATGCTCTAAGAAGCGCTCTAGATCAGCAACAGTTGAAAAAAGTCCAGCACTTCCCGCATGACAGCCCAATACTCTCGCTTTGGGATCATGAACACTTCCAGAAGCAAGGCCACGGACCGTTGGCACCGCCTTTTCGACCGGTCCAAACCGTGTCTCTGTCATCTTCCAAGGTGTAAAGATCAGCTCTTCAAATAAACGATCCAAGGGCTGGTGAAACCTGTCTTCTAACCAAAAGCCCAACAGAAGAAAATTGACGTCAGTGTAATGAAAACTCTTGTCTTCTTTTAACTGCAAATTTTCAAGGGCTGTTTTCAACTGTCTCGCATCCAAATGATCCCGGTTGGGGATAAAAGGATCGAGCCCAGAAGTATGGGTCAAGAGTTCCCGGATGGTCGTCTTCTCATGAGCAAAACGTGGGTAAAGCTCTTTAAAGGGGCGATCGAGTGGAAGCTCCCCTTTCGCATACAAAAAGGCACAGATGGTAGCGACTCCGACGACCTTGCTGACACTGGCCAAATCATAGACCAGATCAGCCTCTACTGGCTCACCTTTTTCAGGGTCCGCAAGTCCTAGATAGTGCTCACTCCACTGACCATTGCGGTAAAGCGCAAGAGAGGCACCTGGATAGATGCCTTCTTGGATTTGTTCGGTAATTTTTTCGATGATTGCCTTCACGCTCATCACTCCATTCTTATTCTTCATAAGAAATATGGACCTGATCTTGATTGGCTTCAAACCAGAGTTCGATCTGGCTTGGATCCTTGGCAATCAAGAAAGTTCCCTTACGGTGCATAAAATCGACAGCGTCTCCCAAGCGTTCTTTCAAGTCTTCCACATCAAAAGGTGCCAATTCGACCTTGATCATGCTCAAATCCCAAGTTACCTTGTTCTCAACTTGGAGATCTTCTCCTTGAGCTTCCTGCAAATGGATAAAGTGGGCAAGAGCTGACAAGCTGCTATAGAACTTCTCAGCCTCAGCAAGATCGGCCACATTGACCTCAAGAAAGTCCACATCAAAACTCGTCAAACCTTTGAAATCTTCGGGAGCTTCTACAAGAGGCGCTTTCTCCAAAGGTTCTAGGCTTTCAAGATTTTCTTCAGCATGCACGAAAATGGTATCTCCTTGAGGAGACACAACTTCAAAGGCGCGACCATTTGCTCCTTGGTAAAGAGCGCTTGTTTCTGGCTGGCGGGCCAACAAGTAATCAATTTCTTGAGCTTGTGCCACTTTCACCACGATGCGACCCAATTTCTTTGGACCTTCGACCTTACGCGAACGCATACTCGGTGACTCTTCTAAGACAATTTTCTCTACTTTTGAGGCATCTCCTAAAGATAGGAGAGCTCCTTCTTCCACTAATACTTTCATTCCCAATGTCTCTTCATAAAAGCGTTGATTGACATTTCGGTTATTCACTTTCAAGACTGGGATCACTCTTACGATCTGATTTGCTGTCATACTTTCCTCCAAGCACTTTTTATTGTAAAAGATTTTCTGGCTTTTTACAAGAAATCTTGTGCAAAAAAGACAGATTTTTCAAAAATAAAAATCTGTCTTTCTTTTTTTAGTATACTGTTCGTGTATGGACCCGCCCGTTTGGAGCTTCAAATTCGTATTCTAAGTAATCCTGATAGGTCCCTGGTGCAATCACTCCACGCACATCTAATACAGCCGTTCCTGCCTGTCCCACAATGGAATCTGCTAACAGGCAGCAATTAGTAGACAGAACAAAGTAAGATTTAAAACGCGAAGAAGTAAATTTATATAGCTCAGCCCCTAAATCATATTTCAATTTGTAAGCGTAGGTCGGCTGACCGTCTTCCAGTAACCTCCTAGGTGGATCCCAAGGTTCTAACAACTGATCAATTTCAGCTAGACGCTTCTCTACTGCCTGATTCTCTTCTTCGGTAAGGGATAGGCTGTAGCCAAACAGCGTCTTTTGACTCTCTTTTTTACATAGTTCGATGTATGGTTCCTTATCCACTTTAAACAGTACGCCATCCCCAATCGTCCCAAATAGACGCTCTGAAAAGGGATCGTAACTTCCGTAAGAAATGACCTTCCCCTGATAACAAATATCTACATGCCCAATCGCTCCAAATAAGTTGCTGTCAGAAGTATGAACCAAAATTTCTAATTCCCTTGCCTCTTCTTCTTTTTTCACCAATCGATAAGGGCCTGTGTGTCCCGCCGAGCTCCCTTTTTGAAGAAACTGGTTAAACCGTTTTAACTCCTTAGCAGGGATAAAGGCTGCAAAGATAACCGGTAGGCTAATACGAAAGCGACGTTTTAACTCTTGGCCTTGTTGGTCTTTGTCAAATAAAATACCATCTCGAATATTAGAAATCCCCAACAAGACCAGATAAGCCCCCAAGAGGATAAATTGGAAGTGCCCATCTGAACCAGGTTCCAAGACAGTTGCTAGACCAAGCCCACCGTTTAAAAGCGCATCCCATAAATAGAGCCAGCCTCCTTTTACCCGATTGGCCTTATAAAGCCAAAATGTGATCCCATAGACAATGGCACTCCCCAACTGATATGCCCCTAAACAAATCACAACTAAGTTTACGGGCAGACTACTCAGTCGATTCAACCAGATCAACGCAAGTGAAAGAAAAATAAACCAAATAGAGTGGCTATAGGAAATAGACTTGCTACGTAACAAAAAGCGAAGAAGAAAGCTTCCTAGTCCATCAACTAAAAAGTAAATGGCTAATAGATCCAAGGAAAATTTGGTGAAACCAACGCCGTTTCGAAAAATGAGAATCCCAAAAATGACGGCAAGAACCCCAAACAATAAGGTCCGTCTTCTTGCAACTTGTTCAAAAGATATTTTTTTCAATATTCCTTCTCCTTATAGACGAAAAGTCTTTAGACAAATACTATTTTATCAAGTATAATATAAGAAGTAAAGAAAAAAGAAACTGATAAAAGGAGCAGTCTATGAAATACAATCAATATAGCTATCTATCTGTTGACCAAAAAGACATTCTTAAGGAACTAAAAGAAATTGGGTTTGACCTTCCCACCCACCTCCCAGAAAAAGAACTGTTTGAATGGTTTGTCCGCAAGGTTTACTTCACCTATAAAGATACAGATTATCCCCTCTCTAACCTAGTGGTGGATTCTAAAACAGACTTTTTAACGTATATCCAATCTGACTGCGAATGGTCTCCGAACATTTTTTACACAGTAGCCCTCCAATTACTCGGTTTCCGCTATTTTATTGATTTTGAAGATACGGATAGCTTCTTGAAAGAAGTCCAATTTCCGATTGAGTATGGAAACTTGGTAGAAAACCTCTATCACCTTCTCAATACTCGAACAGTAAAAGGAAATTTACTCATCGATCAGTTGGTCAGCGATGGCTTGATTCCTGAAGATAACCAGTATCACTATTTTAACGGCAAGAGCCTCGCAACCTTTACGAGCCATGATGCCATCCGCGAGGTCGTCTATGTGGAAAGTCGGGTCGATACCGACAAAGATGGTCTGCCAGACTTGGTCAAGGTCAGCATTATCCGTCCTCGCTATGAAGGCAAGATTCCAGCTGTTATGACCGCAAGTCCTTATCACCAAGGGACCAACGATAAGGCCAGCGACAAGGCCCTCTACAATATGAATGTCGACCTCGAGGTCAAAGAACCTCATACCATTCAAGTAGAAGTACCTCAATTAGAATTGGTGGATCCTGTCGGTTCAGCTGAGCTAGTCGATGAAGCTGAAGAAACTCTCACCCATATCAATTCCAGCTATACCCTCAACGACTACCTCCTTCCACGCGGCTACGCTAATCTCTACGTATCTGGAGTGGGGACAAAAGATTCGCAAGGCTTGATGACCAATGGAAATTACCAACAAATCGAAGCCTACAAGAACGTTATCGACTGGCTCAATGGCCGTTGCCGGGCCTTTACAGATCACACACGCAAACGCCAAGTCAAAGCTGATTGGTCTAATGGAAAGGTCGCAACCACCGGGATCTCTTACCTTGGAACCATGTCTAACGGCCTTGCGACCACAGGTGTGGACGGTCTTGAAGTCATCATTGCAGAGGCTGGGATCTCTTCTTGGTACAACTACTACCGCGAAAACGGCCTCGTGACAAGTCCTGGTGGCTATCCAGGTGAAGATTTCGATTCCCTTGCCGAATTGACCTACTCGCGCAACCTTCTAGGTGGAGACTATTTGCACCATAATGCAGCCCACCAAGCCGATCTAGACATCGTGAAAAAAGAGCTGGACCGCGCTTCTGGAGACTACAATCAATTCTGGCACGACCGCAATTATCTCTTACATGCTGATCAGGTGAAGGCTGAGGTGGTCTTCACTCATGGTTCGCAAGACTGGAACGTGAAACCTCTTCACGTCTTTAATATGTTCCAGGCTCTTCCAACAAGCATCAAGAAACACCTCTTCTATCACAATGGTGCCCATGTCTATCTCAACAACTGGCAATCCATTGACTTCCGCGAAAGCATGAACGCCCTCCTCTCTAAAAAATTGCTGGGCTACGATTCAAGCTATGAATTGCCTACTGTCATCTGGCAGGACAATACAGGAGAACAAAGTTGGACTTCCTTGGATGATTTTGGCAACCAAACAAATCAGCGGACCTTCTCCCTGGGAGACGACGAAAAAGTCATCCAAAACCGCTACGAGACAAAAGATTACGAGCGCTATGGCAAGGCTTATCCGACCTTCTTAACGGACCTCTACCAGGATAAGGCGCAACAGGTGACCATTGATCTTCCAATCGAAGAAGACCTACACCTCAATGGGAAAGCTCGCCTTCACCTGCGACTTTACTCCAGCACCAATAAAGGCCTGCTTTCAGCCCAACTCTTAGAGCTTGGAAGCAAGAAATACCTCCAACCCTATCCTGCTGTCTTGTCGGTCCGTACGCTGGATAACGGTCGCTACCATATGCTAGACAATTTGACTGAGTTGCCTTTCAAAGAAGCTGGCCAACGAGTCATTTCTAAAGGTTATCTCAACCTCCAAAATCGTCATGACCTCTTAGAGGTTGAGGCTGTGACGCCAGGCGAGTGGATGGAATTTGACTTTGATCTTCAACCAACCATCTACAAGCTCGAAAAAGGAGCGACCCTTCGCCTGGTCCTTTACACAACGGACTTTGAAATCACTGTGCGCGATCAAACCGATTACCAACTGACCATTGATTTAGCACAATCCAGCCTCCATCTTCCTGAAATGACAGAGACCCGCTAATCGTGGTCTCAAGGCTTGCCCTTACTCGGCTTCATTTGACAGCTTAGCCTACTTATGTTACTATCTAATAGAGTATTTCATAGAAAAAGATATTAGAGGAAGTTATGGCGATTGAAAAAACTGTCAGCGAAATTGCTGAAATTTTAGGAGTCAGCCGCCAGGCGGTCAATAACCGTGTCAAAGCGCTGGCTCCAGAAGATACACAAAAGAACGAAAAAGGGGTTACCGTTGTAACCCGTAGTGGCTTGATCAAGCTCGAAGAAATCTACAAAAAAACTATTTTTGAAGATGAGCCCGTCAGCGATGATGTGAAACAACGCGAATTGATGGAAATTTTGGTGGATGAAAAAAATGCTGAAATCGTCCGTCTCTACGAGCAACTCAAAGCCAAAGACGAGCAACTCGCTAAGAAAGATGAACAGTTGCGCGTGAAAGACGTTCAAATTGCTGAAAAAGACAAGCAATTGGACCAACAACAACAATTGACTTTACAGGCAATGAACGACCGCGATACCTTGAAACTTGAACTCGAACAAGCCAATGAAAAAGTTCAAGAGCAAGAAAGCAAAGGTTTCTGGGCACGCGTTTTCCGTCGATAATCTGGGGCTGGATCCTACCAGTCCCTTTTCTTTTCTAGCACAGGAGATTTCCCATGAAAATATTAGAAGATTATATCGCCTTCGATCTCGAATTTAACCAATACGAAGGTGCCTATCAGATCATCCAGGTATCTGCCGTGCGTTTTACGGACGGTAAAGAAGTCGACCACTACGACTCCTACGTATACACCGATAAGCCTCTAAAAAGCTTTATTAACGGCCTCACTGGCATAACCCAGGACAAGATCCAAAATGCTCCACAACTAGAGCAGGTCCTCGGCGAATTCAAGGCCTTCGTTGGAGACCGCCCCTTGATTGGATACAATGCCAAAAAGAGCGACCTTCCCATCCTACTTGAAAATGGCTTGGATTTAGAAGACCAGTACGCTGTCGATGTCTTTGACGAGGCTTTCGAACGTCGTCCATCTGACCTCCACGGCATTAAAAATCTCCAACTCCACACCGTTGCAGAATTTTTGGGAGTCGCAGGAAAATCACACGATAGCTTAGAAGACGCTCGCATGACAGCTCTTGTCTACCAACAATTCCTCGAATTTGATCAAGGCCGCACCCTCCTTGAAGAGCAAGAGAACTTCTCCACCAACCCCTTCGGAGGCTTGGACTTATCCGGATTTTTTGATGAATAAAAAGAGAGAGTGGGACAGAAATCGGTAATTCGTTATAATTCGATTTCGTCGTCCCACCTCCGCACAGTTGAGTAGGGCTGTAAAATCTGATGAAATCAGCGTAGTAGAGCCCACTCAACCACTGCGTCTTGCTCGACAATCCAAAAACAATTAAGAGGCTAGGACTTTTGTCCCAGCCTCTTTTGAGTTAATGAAAACTTCCTTAGCTTAAAATGGTAATTTCCCTGCGAAAGCACCGAGTTTTTTCTTAGTTGCCGCATCAATTTCTTCAATGGCAGCATTGATGGCTTGAACCGTCATATCAGAAAGCGTTTCTGTATCTTCTGGGTCGACCACTGCGGCGTTGAAATCGATGGAGACAACCTTCTTATCACCTGTAAGAGTTGCAACAACCAAGTCTTGAGCAGATTTCCCTACAAATTGAGTTGCGGCTAATTCCGCTTGGCTTTGCTCCATTTGCTTTTGCAATTTTTGAGCTTGCTTCATCATATTTTGCATATTCATCATAGCAATTACATTCCTTCCAACTTCTGAAATTTACAGTTCATTATACCATTTTTTAGACGCTTGGAAAAGCCTAGGTGAGGGAACTCTGACATCATGCCTGCTGTTTCAGGCAATTTCATGAAGAGAGAAAAGAGTTTTGAAATCTGTGGGCCTCATCTTCCCTTAAAAGCCAGAATGTTCTTTCAAATACTCCTCTTCTTCCTTGGTCGAAGGCCGTCCTAAGATGGCATTCCGATGTGGATAACGCCCAAATTGTTGAAGAATGTCCATGTGCATCTTCTCATACTTCAAACGCTTTTCTAAGCCCGGTTGATCAAATAGGCGCAGAGCTTCTTCATGAATGGTTAAAGATTCCGAATGCATAAAGGGCATGTAGAAAAAGCCTCTTTGTACAACTGGTAATTCTTGAGCTTGTGTTAGGCCTTCTTGGGCCAAGACCAAGGCCAGGGAATCTGTCGCAAAAGCTTGGGCAGTCCCTCGAAAAATATTGCGAGGAATTTGGTCCAAGAGCAAAATCTCTGCTAAACGCCCTTCTGCCGTAGCCCGCCAGTGAAACAATTCCCCACGACTGGCCTTCCAATAAAGTTCCTCAAAGCGCTCCCGCATTTCTTGATCCAGTGCTTCTGATTTTTTGAACCAATCCTCTGGCTTCAACTCTTCGAACCAGAACCTTATCACTTCCTTCATTGCTTAACCTGCCATAATTTTTTCTTTTGTTTTTTCATCCAATGCATCATTCATCCGGCCGTACTTATATCCAGCCAAATCCAAGGCTACATAGGTAAATCCGATTTTTTTCATGTAGTCATTGATCTTGTCATGCAGTTGGATGGCTTTAAGCAGATGGTCTTCTTCCACTTCGATGCGCGCCAAGTCTCCATGCACACGCACACGGACTTGCTCAAAGCCAAGTCCTACAAGGAACTCTTCCCCTTCAAAAACCCGTTGTACATTTTCTGAAGTGATTTTCACTCCGTATGGGAAGCGTGAGGCAACGCTACAAGATGGCACCTTATTCCAATTGGAGACCCCTCTTTCCTTGGCCAATTGACGAATTTCTGTCTTATAGAGGCCGGCTTCTTGCAAGACACTGCGGACACCCGCTTCGTCCCGAGCCTTGATACCAGGGCGAAAATCGTCGATATCATCCATAATATTGCCGTCTACCAATTGCTTAAAGCCCAGTTCTGTAACTGAATCCTTAATAGTTTGGTACATCAATTGTTTGGTGTAATACCAAATATTGGGCGTATTGGCAGCAATCCGTGGATCACTCAATTCTCTCATTTCCAGTCCAAGCACAGGTGCTCCTAGCTGATCGGCCAAGTCGAGCGCTAGATCGAATTCTTCATTTGAAAACATCTCAGAGTTCACGACGGCCGCAATAACATTGTCAGGTCCCAAGGTATCCAAGGCCACCTTCAAGAGATAAGAGCTGTCAATCCCACCTGAATAGGTAACTGCTACCTTTCCGATTTTTCGTAAAATATCTTGTAATTTTTCTTCTTTTTCTTTTCTGATTTGTGCTTCTGTTGCCATCTTAGAATAGCTCCCTTCCGATAAATTCTTCAATCCGTTCATTATCCAAAATCACGATCTTTTGCTGTCGAATATCCAAAACACCTTCTCGTTTTAATTCATTGAGAATGCGATTGACACTGTTTCGCGTCGAAATCCCACAAAAACCGGCAATATCTTCATTGGTAATGTTGAAATCAATCAAGAAGCCGTCTTCTTGCTCCACACCAAACAAACTGCTTAGTTTTTGCAAATGAAAACAAACCGCCCCTTTTTTACCATTCATCATCATATACTGCTGAGACTCCATACTTTCAGACAGTTTATTACGATAATAGTCCCTCACATAGTCCTGCAGCTCTTTATGCTCTTTGACAAAATTCCAAAACTTGACCCGAGGAATACGATAAAAACTTGCTTCTTCTGTCTCCACTCGCACATTGAAAGGTGAGTCTGTATAGTTGGACACCTCATCACGAATCAAAGAGACAATGTCAATGGCTTTTAGATAGGAAAAGTTAAACTCACGCCCATCACGCATGATGACACTTGTCTTGACCACACCTTCTTTCAAGATGTAGATGTAATCCTCTTTGATCCCACGATAGGAGAGGTAACTATGGTATTTTTTCTTGACGATCGGCGTTCGCCTCTCTTCCAAAAATTTCACTAAAAATTCTGAATTCACGACGGTTTTTCCTCCCCATCTGCTCTTTCTTGAAATCACACTAATGATACACCTGTTCTTGTTTTTTTATGTCATCATTTGTTGACAACAAATGGCACACACCTCTTTTAAAAAAGAATTATACTATAAGTATCAGTATTAATAAAGGAGATCGCAAATAATGGTAGAAATTAAATTACCGTACGACAAAAAGACGATTGTTGCAAAGATTCCAGATGAAAACTTTGCTGGTTTGTTAGAGTCAAAAGCGGAAAACTTCCATAACCCACTGTCTGAAGAAGAAACTGTTGAACGTTCAATGGATAACCCTATCGGCAGCCCTACTTTGGAAGAACTTGCTAAAGGCAAAAAAGACATCGTGTTGATCAGTTCTGACCACACTCGTCCTGTTCCTTCTCACATCATCACTCCAATCATTTTGCGTCGTATTCGCTCAGTTAACCCTGATGCACGCGTGCGTATCTTGGTTGCTACTGGTTTCCACCGTCCTTCAACTCGTGAAGAATTGATCAACAAATACGGCCAAGAAATCGTTGACAATGAAGAAATCGTTATGCACATTTCAACAAACGACGACGACATGGTTAAAATCGGTCAACTTCCTTCAGGTGGTGATTGTATCATCAACAAAATCGCTGCTGAAGCTGACTTGTTGATAGCAGAAGGATTCATCGAATCTCACTTCTTCGCTGGATTCTCAGGTGGACGTAAATCAGTCCTTCCAGGTATCGCATCATACAAAACTATCATGGCGAACCACTCAGGTGACTTCATCAATTCTGATAAGGCACGTACTGGTAACCTTGACCACAACCCAATCCACGAAGATATGCTTTACGCTGCTCGTACTGCAAACTTGGCCTTCATCGTCAACGTTGTATTGGACGGCGAAAAACACATCATCGGATCTTTCGCTGGGGACATGGTTGAAGCCCACAAAGTTGGTTGTGACTTCGTTGCAGACTTGGCACATGTGTCTAAGATCGAAAGCGACATCACAATTTCAACAAACGGTGGTTTCCCACTTGACCAAAATATCTACCAAGCTGTTAAAGGGATGACTGCAGCCGAAGCTTCTAACAAAGAAGGCGGAACAATCATCATGGTGGCTGGATGTGCAGATGGTCACGGTGGAGAAGGTTTCTATCGCAACCTTGCTGACGTAGAAGATCCAAAAGAATTCTTGGAACAAGCCATCAATACACCTCGTTTAGAGACTGTCCCAGACCAATGGACTTCTCAAATCTTGGCACGTATTTTGGTGCACCACCATGTTATCTTTGTATCTGACCTTGTAGATCCTGAATTGATCACAGGTATGCATATGGAACTTGCAACTTCATTTGACGAAGCGCTTGAAAAAGCCTTTGCTCGTGAAGGAAAAGATGCTAAAGTAGCAGTTATCCGCGACGGACTTTCTGTCGTTGTTGAATAGAATCAAACATGGATTTTCAACCCAATCTAGAACAGACACTCCGTTCTTTGCAAGCAGGCCATCTCTCAGTTGAGGATGCGCTGGAGCAAATCAACGGGGTTAAAGAACTAGGGTATGCAGCAATTGATACTGACCGGCAACGTCGCAACGGCTTCCCTGAAGTCGTATACGGCGAAGGAAAGACAGTTGAGCAAATGGAAGGAATCCTGCAATTTCTTTCACAAAAAGAATTGCCGATCCTCACAACAAGAGTCTCTCTCCAAAAGGGAGAGGCTCTTTCTCAGCGCTTTCCGACTGGCCACTATTATCCAGAAGCCCGCTGCTTCGTTCTCAACTCTAAAAAGGAAGAAGCCGATCCTGAACACTACATTGCGGTCGTCACAGCAGGGACAAGTGATGTTCCTGTTGCAGAAGAAGCTGCAGTCACTGCAGAAACCTTTGGCCATTCGGTTCGCCGAATCTATGATGTGGGAGTCGCCGGCATCCATCGCCTCTTCAATCGCTTAGAAGAGATCCAAAAAGCCAGTGTGATCATCGTGATTGCCGGTATGGAAGGAGCTCTTGTCAGTGTCGTAGGAGGCCTTGTGGATGTCCCCGTTATTGCCGTTCCGACCAGCATTGGATACGGAAGCAACCTTCAAGGGCTAACAACCTTGATGAGTATGTTGACCTCTTGCGCTTCTGGTGTAACGGTCGTCAACATTGATAACGGATTTGGTGCAGCTTATTCAGCATGTATGATCAATCGACTCAACCACAATCGAAAGGAAAACTGATGACCAGTCTATTTTTAGAACCTTTTTCTGGAATAAGTGGCGATATGCTCAATGGTCTTCTTGTGGACCTTGGGGCAGATGTCGACCTTCTTCACACAAAACTCGAGAAACTGGGAGTGGATGGTTTCCACCTCCACGTTCATCGCGTCGCAAAAAGCGCAATTTGGGGAACTGATTTCGATGTTCACCTTCACCACGGGGAGAAAGATACGGGGATTGAAGGTGATTTTGATCACGATCATGAACATCATCATGATAACGAACATCATCATGATCACGAACATCATCATGATCACGAACACCATCATGATCACGAACATCATCACGATCATGAACACCATCATCACCATTCCCACGCGGATGCTCGCAGTTATGCGGATATCCACGATTTGATTGCCGCTTCACAGTTGAGTCCTTTTGTGAAAGAAAAAAGTCTTGAAGTCTTTCTTGATATCGCAAAGGCCGAAGCAGCTGTGCATAACATGCCTGTCGAACAGATTCATTTCCATGAAATTGGTGCAATTGACTCCATTGTCGACATCGTTAGCTTTTTCATCCTAGTGGAATCGCTCGGTATCGATACAGTTTACTCTACTCCTCTCACTGAGGGAAGTGGGACCATTTCAGTTGCCCATGGAGAAATGCCTGTTCCGGTTCCCGCTGTGATGCAGTTGAGAAAAGGAACGACTATTCCGATTACTCAAGACTTCACAGTTAAAACGGAGTTGATTACTCCGACAGGGTTAGCCCTCCTTAAAGCATTGTCACCAATCTTTGAACCAATCCCTTCTCACCTTTCCATCGAAAGTGTGGGATATGGATTTGGTAAAAGAGAGACTGGAAAATTCAATGCTTTACGTGGTTCGCTATTGAAAGAAGACACCTCTCACAGCACCACTGTTGTTCATCGCACGGAAGATCAAATTATTGAGATCACCACTACGATCGATGATCAAACACCAGAGCAACTTGGTTATATTATCCACCGTTTCCTGGACGCTGGAGCTTTAGATGTCTACTATCGTAGCGTCGTTATGAAAAAGAATCGCCCTGGCTTTGAATTGATTCTCTTGATTCAAGGAAGTCAGTTGGAAGATTTTTCAGCCCTCTTGTTCAAAGAAACCAGTACCATTGGTTTTCGATACCAACAAGTCGACCGAAAGGTCATGCAACGTCGATTTGAACAAATCGATACGGAATTTGGACCCGTTACGGTAAAAATTAACCAGTACGGATCTACCACTAAAAAAACACTTGAATACGAAGACTGTCAGCGTATTGCTACGGAGATGCAGTTGCCGATTCAAGAAGTTTATCACCAATTACAAAAATACATTTATTAATTTAGGAGACATTAATTAACATGACACATCAATTACTTGCAGAAGTTATGAGTACAGCTTTGATGATTATCTTCGGGGTTGGCGTACACTGTGACGACGTTTTGAAGAAAACAAAATATGCTGGAACTGGACACTTATTCGCGATCACTACATGGGCATTCGGTATCACTGTCTGCTTGTTCGTCTTTGGCGGCGTTTCAATGAACCCTGCTATGGCTTTGTTGAAAGTCCTTCTTGGTAAATTGACAATCGCTCAATTCTTCCCAATTGCAATCGCTGAAATGATCGGTGCTTTCCTTGGAGCTTTGATTGCTTACTTTATGTATGCTGACCACTTCAAGATTTCTGAAGGTCAAATTGATGGTGTTGCTATCCGTAACATCTTCTCTACAAACCCTAACTGCCGTAACCTTCCACGTAACTACTTCGTCGAAGCGTTCGCAACATTTATCTTCTTGACATCTATCATGGCTGCTGAACACGCCAACGAAGCAATGCTTCCATTCACTGTTGGTTTGATCGTTTGGGCTATCGGTATGGGTCTTGGTGGTACTACAGGTTTCGCAATGAACCAAGCGCGTGACCTTGGACCTCGTTTCGCTTACCAAATCTTGCCAATCAAAGATAAAGTAAACAACGACTGGCAATATGGTCTTCTTGTACCAGGTACTGCTCCATTTGTTGGTGCTGTCCTTGCCTTCTTCTTCATCCGTTACTTCCTTGGAATCATGTAATGAGTTGATCGAAGAATCATTCGAAAGCAAGCATCGAAGGGTGCTTGTTTTTTTGATTCCTTCGTTTTCCGAAGCCGTCCATAAAATGATATAATGGACAAAGCAAATCATGAAAGAAACAAAAGAAGGAAGAACGACATGACTCATTTTCACACCATTGTCATCGGCGGTGGCCCAGCAGGTATGATGGCGACCATTGCCAGCGCCTCTTATGGCCAACCTACGCTACTGATCGAAAAAAATAAAAAGCTGGGTAAGAAACTTGCAGGTACCGGAGGGGGGCGCTGTAATGTCACAAACAACGGGACCTTAGACGATTTGATGGCCGGTATCCCTGGAAATGGCCGTTTCCTTTACAGTGTGTTTTCCCAATTTGATAATCATGATATCATCCAATTTTTTACCGATAATGGCGTCAAGTTAAAAGTCGAAGACCATGGCCGGGTCTTTCCTGTTAGTGATCAATCTCGCACCATTATTCAAGCCTTAGAAAATAAGATTCTTGAGCTTAGTGCTAGCATTGCCACCAACTGTGAAGTGGTCTCTGTCACCAAGCCAGAAGACGTCTTCATCGTCAAATCAGCTGAAAACACTTGGACAGCTGATAAGCTGATCGTTACGACTGGAGGCAAATCCTACCCTTCTACCGGCTCTACTGGCTACGGACACGAAATCGCCCGCCACTTTAAACACACCATCACAGATCTCGAAGCGGCAGAAAGTCCTCTTTTGACAGATTTTCCACACAAGGCCCTCCAAGGCATCTCTCTGACAGATGTGACCCTCAGCTACGGCAAACACATCATCACACACGACCTTCTCTTTACCCATTTTGGACTTTCTGGCCCTGCAGCCCTTCGGATGTCCAGCTTTGTTAAAGGCGGGGAAATCTTATCTCTGGACCTCCTTCCGACCACTTCTTCCCAAGAGTTAAAAGACTTTCTAGAAGAGCATCGAGAAAAGGCGATTAAAAATAGCCTCAAGGCCCTACTTCCTGAACGATTAGCTGATTTCTTGGCGCAAGGATTCCCTGAAAAAGCCAAGCAACTCACTCCTAATCAGACAGAAGAGCTCATCCAAAAGATCAAAGAGATGCCTATCCCCGTCACTGGGAAGATGTCTCTAGCCAAATCCTTTGTGACCAAGGGTGGCGTCAGCCTCAAAGAAATCAATCCGAAAACTCTGGAGAGTAAGCTAGTTCCTGGACTCCACTTTGCAGGAGAAGTCCTCGATATCAATGCCCATACAGGCGGTTTTAATATCACATCCGCCCTCTGCACCGGTTGGGTAGCAGGGAGCCCTCATTACTAAAAAACGAACTCGATTTTCGAGCTAGTTTTAGAATGATGACCAACTATTTTAAAGTAAAATAAGTTAAGTAATTCTACAAAGAAATATAAATGTGGTCCAATTCTTAGGATGAATTAAGAAAATACCAAAACTTTCCGCTGTGAGAAAAGTGCCTGAAATGTTATTGTTTCAGGCACTCGGAATTATTGAGACCCTAGGCTCAATAATTAGTCATGGAACTTCGAAGAAGTTCGCTGACGTCCGTACTCACCTAAGGAAAGTTTTTAAAATGACTTTGTCTTCAATCTGAAACGAACTCGATTTTCCATCGAGTTCGTCTTTTTATTGTTCTTTGGTTAATGAAAAACGGAAATCATTGTATTTGGTGTAGTCAAATTCTGTATTGACAGGCGCTGTGAAAACAATCGGGGTATAATGGCCTTCTTCTAAGACAAAACCTGGCTCCAGTCGGAAGTTGGCTACACCTAGCCCTGTGATCCCAGGAAGCAAGGCATCAGCTCCATCCAATCCTTCTGACTCCCAATAGTATATATTGCCTGTTGCTTTTACTGCTCTTGCTGTATAGGTCGCTGTCCGAGTCGGTTCGCTATCATTTTTGAAGCTAACAACTGTTGTCACATCTCCATTGGCGTCCACTGTCATTTTAATCGCATCTGCTTGTGGGCTAGATCCTACCCAAGTTCCCACCAATTCTGCAGGGACAGTAGCTTGCGTCGTAGTAGACGCATTCTCAGTCTTACCAGAGTCTTTTGAAGCTGTCGCGCTACTTGCTTGAGTCGAAGAGCTAGCTGTATTGTTTGCCTGAGAGGAAGATGCTGCACTCTTTTTACTATTACTTTTAGCTTTTTTCTCTACCTTGCTGGTAGAAGCTTTTGCGGATGAGGAAGCTGTCTTTTTATCCTTTGCACCACAACCACCGAGAGCTAGACCAAGTGACGCAGCCACCAGAACAGCGGCACTCCAACGGAAGATTGATTTTTTCATAAGATCACCTCTTTATCTTTCTGACTCCCATTATACTCCAATTGTTACAAAAATCAAGTTTTTTTGTAACAATTGTAATTTTTTTGTAACATATTTTTACATTTAAAACACCAATCGTAATAGGGCGATCAAGACAATTCCAAACAAAACGGTTCCCATAAGGTTTTTGTAACGAAAGGCTACAAAGAGACTGGGAATGGTCACTACTAGATCCAACCAGTGAAACTGCGGGAGGCTTCCAATTTTTCCATCTACTAAGCTTGATAAAACCAAGGCAAAGATAATGGAAATGGGCAGGTATTTGAGAAAGCGGGTCACAGGAGCCGGCAGTCCCTTGTATTTGACCAAGAGGAAGGGCAAGATCCGAGGAATCCAGGTAACGAGTGCTGAGGCCAGAATGGCCATGAAGATAGAACTATTCACGCGCATCACAGACCACCCCCACAAAACAGCCGATCAAGGTCGCAGCTAGCACTGCTAGTGGTTGCGAAACAAAAAAGAGTAAGAGAAAGAAACTCACTGCTACTGCTAACAGCACCATGAGCATGGTCTTGGTCTTTTCTGTCAGTTGCATTCCTTGAAACTGGGCTGCAAAAATCCCAATAAACATAGCCACTAAAGCAAAATCAAGCCCAAAAGCCTTTGGATCAGGTAGGAGAGATCCTAGAGCTGTTCCGATAACTGTCGCACTGACCCAGGCCACATAGCCTACTAGATTGTTCCCATGCATCCAAGGAACTGTAATGGTGTCCGTTTTTAACTTCTCACTCAAGTAGACCCCATAACTCTCATCGGTCAGGAGACTTCCAATCCCGATGGTATGAGCAAGGCTAGCATCCTTAAAGTCAGACGACGTATGCAGACTCATCAACATATTACGGAGATTGATCAAACACACCGTCAAAGCCATATTCAATATTGAAGAATGAGCCGCAATCAGAGAGATCATCGCAAACTGGGCCGCCCCAGCATAGACCAAGATACTCATCAAGGCCATCTCCAAAGGAGAAAGATAGGGAGACGCCACCACACCGCAAGCCAGGCCAATACTGATATAGCCCAAAGCCGTCGGAAGTGCGTCCCTCACCCCCTGCCAAAAATCTTTTTCCACTCTCTCACTCCTTTCTGAATCATTGACCTCTATTATAACACAAGAAAAAAGGTTGAAAAAGGACAACTGAGAGAGAAAGCTTTATAATCCCAGCCCTCCTCAATCTTTTATTCCTTCTATCATACCGAATTTTCTTTCGACTCGCAAATTCGCTACTAGTTGGTGAGACCCCAGCAAAAAAGCCATTGGACCTTGCACATCCAATTGGCTCCTTTTTCTTATTCAATTCCTTCAAAGGCTAGGCTTGGTTTGGCATTAAGATCCCAGCCTGCGAAGTTTTCTTTGTTCCATTCACTGACACTGGCATAGGCGATCATCCCTGCATTGTCCCCGCAGAGGCGCAGAGGCGGAATGATGACCTTAACATCTGTGATGTCAGAAGCCAGGCGTTCACGAAGACCTTGGTTGGCTGCGACCCCACCAGCAACGACTAGAGTCTTGACTGGATATTTCTCCAAAGCCTTCTTGGTCTTGGCCATGAGAATGTCTAAGACAGCTGCTTGGAAACTCGCTGACAGGTCCGCATTGGAGAGGCTTTCTCCTTTTTGCTCGGCATTATGGTGCAGATTGATAAAGGCCGATTTGAGTCCTGAAAAGGAGAATTCCAGATTGTCTTCCTTGATCATGGCTCGTGGGAAATCGTAGATATCAGATCCTTGGTGGGCTAGTTGATCAATCTCACGTCCTGCTGGATAGGTCAAGCCCATGACGCGCCCGACCTTGTCATAAGCTTCTCCGACAGCATCATCACGGGTCTCTCCGACGATCTTATAATCCCCCGCTTCACTGACGTAGACTAGCTCAGTATGTCCTCCACTCACCAACAAGGCCAAAAGTGGAAACTCTAAGGGCTCTACGCTTTGAGCGGCCATCAAGTGCCCTGCCATATGATTGACAGGAATCAAAGGGAGTCCATGCGCCCAGGCAAAGGCCTTGGCTGCAGCTAGGCCGACCAAGAGAGCCCCAACCAGGCCTGGACCGTAGGTAACAGCCACAGCTGTGACATCGGCTTCAGTGATGCCAGCTTCTTCCAGGGCTTCTTCAATACAAGCGGTGATGACTTCCACATGGTGGCGAGAGGCTACCTCCGGCACCACCCCACCAAAACGCTTGTGACTTTCGATTTGACTGGCAATGACATTGGACAAGAGTTGGTCGTCATTTTTCAAGACAGCCACGCTGGTCTCATCACAAGATGTCTCAAAAGCCAAAATATATCTATCTTTCATTCGGGTTCCTCTTCATGATCACAGCATCCTCTATGGGATCGTGATAGTAGTTTTTCCTCCGTGCAATTTCTTCAAAATGCATTTTTTTGTATAGGCCTTGGGCCGGTTGATTGGACACGCGCACTTCTAAGAAAATTTCTTTTTGGCCCGGCAACTGCGCGAGTAACTGCTGAGCTAAGCCTTGGCCTTGAAAGGCGCGCTTGACCGCAATCTGTAGTACCTCTGCTTCATAGAGAGTCTCTTGAATGGCGACAAATCCAAGGACTTGCCCCTCATCCACAGCTAGGAAATAGGAGGTCGATTCCTGCTCTAAATCAGCTTCAATCTGCTCCAACTTCCAGGGACTAGCTTCATAGACATCTTCCATCACAGCGAGAATGGCGGCCGCATCCTGGATGCTCCCTTTCCTGATTGTTCCTTTCATCATAGACGCTTGATGTAAGAGGTCGTTGTTTCCGTGTGGTCTTTGAGCCAATTCTCCTCTGCCTCGACCCGTTTGAGATAATGAGGAACAAAATCATGGAGGTTAGCAGGCGCTTGTTTGAGACCGAGACGTCCGATTTTCACTGCATCTGGCAAGGTTTCATAGTAAGTAGCCCTTGGCAGGCTAGAGGCAATCTGTTCCTTAAAGGCAGTGACTTCTCCGACAAAGGTGACCTGCTCACTCGTCGCTGCACGCTCTAGGACTTCCTCAAATGGAAAATGTCCTTCTGGTGCGACCAGCTGATCATCTTGGTAAAAACCTGCATAAACGTTGTTCCGACGGGCATCCATGATAGGCACTACCAAACCTTCTAGATCATCTGGCACTAGGGCTAAGAGGCTCGAAACCCCGACCAATTCAATCCCTAAAGTATGAGCCAAGGTCTTTGCGGTTGCGACCGCAATGCGCAGTCCAGTGTAGCTCCCAGGACCTTCTGCCACCACGATACGATCCAAATCCTTGGGTGTCAAGTCGATTTGTTGCATCAAAAAATCGATGACCGGCATCAAGGTAATACTATGATTCTTTTTAATGGTTAATGTTGTTTCTGCAAGTAGAGTCTCATCTTCTAAAATCGCTACAGAAAGAGCCTTACTCGAGGTATCAAATGCTAATAATTTCATTTCCTACTCCTCTTGAACTGGATTATATTATACTACAAATTCCCTTCAAATCCCAGCGAAACTCTCCTCTAGAGCGCAGGATTTTCCTATGCAAAACCGCTCAAAAGCTTCTCTATTATAGCCCTTTGCCTCTCTGACTTTTCCAGTCTATCTTTTACTTACAGGCAAATTTATGATATAATGATAATTAATTGTATCGAATCAGGTCCACTAGCTGCGAGTAGGAAACTCTAGTGATTGCACTCCTTCGTAGCTAACAAATAGACCGAAATAATGAAAGGAAAATTACTTCATGATTTACAAAGTTTTTTATCAGGAAACAAAAGACCGCAACCCTCGTCGTGAAACCACGCATGCACTTTATCTCGATATTGATGCACCAAATGAACGCGAAGGACGCATCCAAGCTCGTCAATTGGTTGAAGCAAACACAGATTTCAACATTGAATTTATCACACCACTTTCTGAGCAACACCTTGCTTACGAGAAAGAGTCAGGTGCTTTTGAACTAACGGAGTACTAATCCATGGCTTATACCTTAAAACCTGAAGAAGTTGGTGTATTTGCCATTGGTGGACTTGGAGAAATCGGAAAAAATACCTACGGGATCGAATACCAAGATGAAATCATCATTGTCGATGCCGGGATCAAATTTCCAGAAGATGACCTCCTTGGGATCGACTATGTCATTCCGGATTACTCTTATATCGTTGATAATATCGATCGTGTCAAAGCGGTCCTCATTACCCACGGACACGAAGACCACATCGGTGGGATTCCTTTCCTTTTGAAGCAAGCCAATGTCCCTATCTACGCTGGACCTTTGGCGCTTGCCTTGATCCGTGGAAAATTAGAAGAGCACGGTCTTCTTCGTGATGCCAAACTCTACGAAATCAACCAAAACACTGAGCTTCAATTTAAAAATCTTAAAGCAACCTTCTTCCGTACGACTCACTCGATTCCAGAACCTTTAGGGATTGTGATTCACACCCCTCAAGGAAAGATTGTCTGTACCGGAGACTTCAAATTTGACTTCACACCTGTTGGAGAACCGGCTGACCTCCATCGTATGGCGGCCCTTGGGGAAGAAGGCGTTCTCTGCCTGCTCTCAGACTCAACCAACGCGGAAATCCCAACCTTTACCAACTCTGAAAAAGTGGTTGGCCAATCCATCATGAAGATCATCGAAGGCATCCATGGGCGCATCATCTTTGCTTCCTTTGCTTCGAATATCTTCCGTCTCCAACAAGCTGCTGAGGCCGCTGTTAAGACCGGTCGTAAGATCGTCGTCTTTGGACGCTCGATGGAAAAAGCCATCGTCAACGGAATTGAGCTTGGCTACATCAAGGTCCCTGCTGGAACCATTATCGAGCCAAATGAGATCAAAGACTATGCGGCCAATGAAATCCTAATCATGTGTACAGGAAGCCAAGGAGAGCCAATGGCAGCCCTCTCTCGGATCGCCAACGGAACGCACCGCCAAGTGCAACTCCAACCAGGAGATACTGTGATCTTCTCTTCTAGTCCAATTCCTGGAAATACAACCAGTGTGAATAAATTGATCAATACGATTTCTGAAGCGGGTGTAGAGGTCATTCACGGGAAGATCAACAATATCCATACTTCTGGACACGGGGGGCAACAAGAACAAAAACTCATGCTCCGCTTGATCAAACCAAAATACTTCATGCCTGTCCATGGTGAATACCGGATGCAGAAGATCCACGCAGGACTCGCGCGTGATTGTGGAGTAGAAAAAGACAATATCTTCATCATGAGTAATGGTGATGTCCTCGCTCTTACAGCTAACTCTGCTCGGATCGCAGGAAGCTTCAATGCTCAAGATATCTATGTCGATGGAAACCGTATCGGTGAAATCGGGGCTGCTGTCCTTCGTGACCGGAGAGACCTTTCCGAAGACGGTGTCGTGCTTGCTGTTGCGACTGTTGACTTCAAATCGAAGATGATCCTGGCTGGACCAGACATCTTGAGCCGTGGTTTTATCTACATGCGTGAATCAGGAGATCTGATCCGTGAAAGCCAACGCATCCTCTTCAATGCAATTCGCATCGCCTTGAAGAACAAAGATGCCAATATCCAAACCGTCAATGGTGCGATTGTTAATGCCCTCCGCCCATTCTTATACGAGAGCACGGAACGTGAACCTATCATTATCCCAATGATTCTCACACCAGATGACGAAAATTAAAAAAACAACCAGTTGAAACCTCTGTTTCAACTGGTTTTATAGTGACTTTTTGAGGATCAAAAAGAGAGTGGGACAGAAATCGGTAATTCGTTAGAATTCGATTTCGTCGTCCCACCTCCGCACAGTTGAGTAGGGCTGTAAAAGCTGATGAAATCAGCGTAGTAGAGCCCACTCAACCACTGCGTCTTGCTCGACAAGCCAAAAATAATTGAGAGGCTAGGACTTGTGTCCTAGCCTCTTTACTCTTGTTTCTTAATAAAGATCTAAATAGTTGTCTACTTCCCATTGGGATACGAAGGTCGCATAGCTTGCCCATTCGATTCGTTTGGCTTCAAGGAAGCTGGTGTAAATATGTTCACCCAAAGCAGCTTTCACCACTTCGTCTTCTGTCAAGGCTTTCAAAGCATTGTGAAGGGTAGAAGGGAGATCTGTGATTCCAGCTGCTCTACGTTCTTCCGGTGTCATCACATAGATATTTTCTTCGATCGGAGCAGGTGCTTCGATTTTATTTTCAATCCCGTGAAGGCCAACTTCAAGCAAGACTGCCAAGGCTACATAAGGATTAGCCATTGGGTCTACGGAACGCAATTCTAAACGAGTTCCCATACCACGTGATGCTGGCACACGTACCAATGGGGAACGGTTGCGACCTGCCCAAGCGATATAAACAGGTGCTTCATATCCAGGAACCAAACGTTTATAAGAGTTGACGGTTGGGTTTGTCACCGCTGTAAAGTTATATGCATGCTTGATCAAGCCACCCAAGAAGTGATAAGCTGTTTCTGACAATTGCATGCCCTTTGGATCTTCTGGATCAAAGAAGGCATTGTTGCCATCTTGGTCAAAGAGAGACATATTACAGTGCATACCTGATCCGGCAATTCCAAATTTTGGTTTGGCCATAAAGGTTGCATACAAGCCGTGTTTACGAGCGATAGTCTTCACAACGAGTTTAAAGATTTGGATCTTGTCACAAGCGCGGAGCACTTCGTCATACTTAAAGTCGATTTCATGCTGACCAACGGCTACTTCGTGGTGACTGGCTTCTACTTCAAAACCCATCTTGGTCAAGACATTTACGATTTCACGACGAGTATTATCTGCAAGATCTGTTGGAGCCAAGTCAAAATAGCCACCTTTGTCGTTTACTTCCAGAGTTGGATCTCCATTTTCGTCCAACTTAAAGAGGAAGAATTCTGGTTCTGGTCCAAGGTTAAAGGATTTGAAGCCAAGTTCTTCCATATGACGAAGGGCCCGTTTCAAGTTGCCACGTGGGTCTCCTGCAAATGGTTCTCCTTCTGTCGTATAGACATCACAGATCAAGCCAGCTACGCTACCATTTTCATCTCCCCAAGGGAAGACTGTCCATGTATCCAAATCTGGGTAAAGATACATATCTGACTCGTTGATACGGACAAATCCTTCGATAGAAGAACCATCAAACATGGCTTTGTTTGAAAGAACCTTGTCCAGTTGCTCATCGGTAGCTGGAATTTCGACGTTCTTCATGGTTCCCAAAATATCAGAGAACATCAAGCGAATAAAAGTAACATTTTTTTCTTTTACTTCACGGCGAATATCTGCAGCAGTAATTGACATTTTTGTCTCCTTAAAATAGATTACAAGCTTATGAAATGATCAACGAAATTGACCATATGGCGATGGGGAAGATGTGAAGCGACTTTGCTGAATAATGTCACGATGAAGAGCCTTACGGATCTCTTCTTGACTGACAACCTTGGTTTGCTCTTGCTCTTTTTCCGCATATTTCTTCTTAATATCCGCAATATTGAAGCCATCTGAGATATAATCTTTGATCTCAAGCAGGCGGTCCATATCGTCCAACGAATACATGCGGCGATTGCCTTCTGTCCGATCAGGAGAAATCAATCCCTGATCTTCATAATAACGAATCTGGCGAGCTGTCAAGTCGGTCAGCTTCATAACACTTCCAATCGGAAAGACTGCCAGCGAGCGTCGTAATTCCTTTTCCTTCATACCATTCCTCTTTCTATTCTATTATATCGAAAAAAAAATCTATGTCAAGATTAAATGTTACATAATCTTACATAGGTTTTTTGTGTTTCTTGAGAAAATCGCGAATGCGATCCACATCCGAATTGACCAAAATCGCAACGAAAACGCCAATAAAGGTCTCAAATATTCGGGCAAAAACATACAAGAAGGTTTCACCGTTAGGAATCGAGAGGGTAATGATCAGCATTGCCGAAACTCCTCCGATAATTCCTGCTTTGTTATTCATAGCGACATTTGTCATAATGGTTAACATGGTCGCAATGGGTACAAAAATAAGAGTCACCCAATACGCCCCATGAAAGAGCGTTTTTAAAAGGAAGAACAATACGGCATAAAAACCTCCGATACTGTTGCCCATGACACGCGAAGCCCCAAAGTGGACACTCTTATCAAAGTCTTCCCTCAAACTAAAAACAGCTGTCAAGGTCCCGATCTGAAGACCGCGCCAGCCAAATATTCCAAAAATAAGTAGCACAATAAAAACGGCAATCCCTGTTTTAAAGGTTCTCATCCCCAAACGGAATTTGGACCAATCAAATTTGTGTCGTTTAAAGTAATCCATGGTCACCTATCTTTCTATTTCTATTATTCTACCATATTTTCAGAAAGGAGAGAACAGATATCAATAGAAAGAAAAAAGAGAGTGGGACAGAAATCGGTAATTCGTTAGAATTCAATTTCGTCGTCCCACCTCCGCACAGTTGAGTAGGGCTATAAAAGCTGATGAAATCAGCGTAGTAGAGCCCACTCAACCACTGCGTCTTGCTCAACAATCCAAAAATAATTGAGAGGCTAGGACTTTTGTCCCAGCCTCTTTCATTCTATTTAGATTATTTGTCTGTAAGAGCAGCCAATCCTGGAAGTTCTTTACCTTCAAGGAGTTCCATAGAAGCACCACCACCAGTAGAGATCCATGAGAATTTGTCTGCACGTCCAAGGTTGATCGCAGCAGCTGCTGAGTCACCACCACCGATGATTGATTTAACGCCTGGTTGTTTCACGATAGCGTCCATCACACCGATTGTACCAGCTTGGAAGTCAGGGTTTTCAAATACACCCATAGGTCCGTTCCATACAACTGTTTTCGCACCAGTCAATTCTTGGTCGAATTTAGCGATTGATTTAGGACCGATATCCAAACCAAGGAATCCTGGGTCAACTGCTTCACCTTCAGTGTCTTTCACTTCAGTGTAGTCAGCAAATGCGTTCGCTTCTTTTGAGTCAACTGGCAAGATCAATTTACCGTTTGATTTTTCAAGAAGAGCTTTCGCCACATCCAATTTGTCTTCTTCTACAAGTGAGTTACCGATTTCGATACCTTGTGCTTTGTAGAATGTGTAAGTCATCCCACCACCGATAAGAACTTTATCAGCTTTTTCAAGCAAGTTTTCGATAACACCGATCTTGTCTGAAACTTTTGAACCACCAAGGATGGCTACGAATGGACGTTCTGGAGCTTCAACTGCTTCTTTGATGTAAGCAATTTCGTTTTCAAGAAGGAAACCAGCAACAGCTTTTTCAACGTTTGCTGAGATACCAACGTTAGATGCGTGTGCACGGTGAGCAGTACCAAATGCATCGTTTACGAAGATACCATCTCCAAGTGATGCCCAGTATTTACCAAGTTCAGGATCGTTTTTAGATTCTTTCTTGCCGTCAACATCTTCGAAACGAGTGTTTTCAACCAAGAGAACTTGTCCATCTTCAAGAGCGTTAACAGCTGCTTCCAATTCAGCACCACGTGTAACACCTGGGATAAATTTAACTTCTTGACCCAATTTAGCAGCCAAGTCAGCAGCTACAGGAGCAAGTGATTTACCTTCTTTATCTGCTTCTTCTTTTACACGTCCAAGGTGAGAGAAGAGGATTGCACGTCCACCTTGTTCAAGGATGTACTTGATAGTTGGAAGAGCTGCAGTGATACGGTTATCGTTAGTGATCACGCCGTCTTTTACAGGAACGTTGAAGTCAACACGAACGAGAACTTTTTTCCCTTTCAAGTCAACGTCTTTAACAGTCAATTTTGCCATTAGATATGACTCCTTCTTTTTTTAATACATGATAATTATATCACAAAAGCTGTAAAAGAGGTAGAAAAATTCGATGATTTCACCTCTTATTGAGCTGGATTCCCTATACTTTGCATGATTTGTATCTCCATAAGTACAAAAAAAGAGGAGGTTTCCCTCCTCTCATCATACGCATGAATTATTTAGCAATTTTTGCGAAGTATTCAAGAGTACGAACAAGTTGTGCAGTGTAAGACATTTCGTTGTCATACCATGAAACAACTTTAACCAATTGTTTACCGTCAACGTCAATAACTTTAGTTTGAGTTGCGTCAAACAATGATCCGTAAGACATACCTACAACGTCTGAAGAAACGATTGGATCTTCAGTGTAACCGTATGATTCGTTTGAAGCTGCTTTCATAGCTGCGTTCACTTCATCAACAGTAACGTTCTTGTCAAGAACAACTACCAATTCAGTAACTGATCCAGTTGGAACAGGAACACGTTGTGCAGCTCCGTCCAATTTACCGTTCAATTCAGGGATAACCAAACCGATTGCTTTAGCAGCACCAGTTGAGTTAGGAACGATGTTAGCAGCACCAGCGCGTGCACGACGAAGGTCACCTTTACGGTGTGGACCGTCAAGGATCATTTGGTCACCAGTGTAAGCGTGGATAGTAGTCATCAATCCTTCAACAACACCGAAGTTATCTTGAAGAGCTTTAGCCATTGGAGCCAAGCAGTTTGTGGTACATGAAGCACCTGAGATAACTGTTTCAGTACCATCAAGAATATCGTGGTTAGTGTTAAATACGACTGTTTTAACATCTGATCCACCAGGAGCAGTGATAACAACTTTCTTAGCACCACCAGCATGCAAGTGTTTTTCAGCAGCTGCTTTAGTAGCAAAGAAACCAGTTGCTTCAAGAACGATTTCTACACCGTCGTTAGCCCAGTCGATTTGTTCTGGATCGCGTTCAGCGGAAACTTTAATGAATTTACCGTTAACTTCGAATCCACCTTCTTTAACTTCCACAGTACCGTCGAAACGACCTTGAGTTGTATCGTATTTCAACAAGTGTGCAAGCATAACTGGATCTGTAAGGTCGTTGATGCGTGTAACTTCAACACCTTCTACGTTTTGGATACGACGGAAAGCAAGACGTCCGATACGACCGAAACCGTTAATACCAACTTTAACTACCATTCGTGATTTCCTCCTTATGAAAATCAAAAAATTTTTTTGTGAAAAGAGTAACTTGACACAGCGCCAAACATCTTTTAACAGTCTCTATTATATACTTTATTGCATTAAAAAGCAACTATTTCCCCACGAAAAGCAAGATTTATCATAGATCACTACCTCTTTTATTAAAGTTTTTCACAAAGTCCTGATCAGCACTTTTTTTTACTTGTACTCACTTTTGGAACAAAGAAAAACTCTTCCCGAATGGGAAGAGTTTTTCAGCTTTGGTAAATTAAGCTTCACCTTTAGCTTTTTTAATGATTTCTTCTTGTACTGATTTTGGTACATCTTCGTAGTGGTCAAATACCATCATGAAGGTACCACGTCCTTGAGTTGCAGAACGAAGGACAGTAGCGTAACCGAACATTTCAGCAAGTGGCACATAAGCACGAACGATTTGGCTTGCACCGTGTGCTTCCATACCATCTACACGTCCACGACGAGCAGTTACGTGACCCATAACATCCCCAAGGTTTTCTTCAGGAACTGTGATGGTTACAAGCATCATTGGTTCAAGGATAGCTGGTTGTGCAGTCTTAGCAGCTTCTTTAAGTGCAAGAGATGCAGCGATCTTGAAGGCAGTTTCAGATGAGTCGACATCGTGGTATGAACCATCGTAAAGCTTAGCTTTCACGTCAACCATCGGGTAACCAGCAAGAACACCGTTCGCCATAGATTCTTGAAGTCCTTTTTCTACTGCAGGGATGAATTCACGTGGAACCACACCACCGACGATCGCATTTTCGAACTCGAATCCTTTACCTTCTTCGTTTGGAGTAAATTCGATCCAAACATCACCAAACTGACCTTTACCACCAGATTGACGTTTGAAGAATCCACGTGCTTGTGTAGAAGCGCGGAATGTTTCACGGTAAGATACTTGAGGGGCACCAACGTTAGCTTCAACCTTGAATTCACGTTTCATACGGTCAACAAGGACATCCAAGTGCAACTCACCCATACCAGAGATAACTGTTTCACCAGTTTCAGGGTTTGTTTCAACGCGGAATGTTGGATCTTCTTCAGCCAATTTTTGAAGGGCGATACCCATCTTGTCTTGGTCTGCTTTAGATTTAGGCTCAACCATCAATTGGATAACTGGTTCTGGAACTTCGATTGATTCAAGGATGATTTTTGCTTTTTCATCTGTCAATGAGTCACCAGTTGTTGTATCTTTCAAACCAACGGCAGCAGCGATATCTCCAGAGTAAACTGTTTCGATTTCTTTACGAGTGTTGGCGTGCATTTGAAGGATACGTCCGATACGTTCACGTTTACCTTTAGAAGTGTTCAATACGTATGAACCTGAGTTCAAGACACCTGAATAAACACGGAAGAATGTCAAACGACCTACAAATGGGTCAGTCATGATCTTGAAGGCAAGAGCTGCAAATGGCTCTTCATCAGATGCTGGACGTTCTTCTTCTTCATCTGTATCTGGGTTTACACCCTTGATTGCAGGGATATCAAGTGGGCTTGGAAGGTAGTCAAGGACTGCATCCAACATCAATTGAACCCCTTTGTTCTTGAAGGCAGAACCACAAAGTACTGGGTAGAATTCAACGTTGATTGTTGCTTTACGGATACCAGCTTTCAATTCTTCGTTTGTGATTTCTTCCCCTTCAAGGTATTTCATCATCAAGTCTTCATCAGTTTCAGCAACTGCTTCAACCAATTTTTCACGGTATTCTTGAGCTTGTTCAAGGTATTCAGCTGGAATATCTTCTTCAAGGATATCTGTACCAAGGTCGTTCGTATAGATTTCAGCTTTCATCTTGATCAAGTCAATGATTCCGCGGAAGTCATCTTCAGCACCGATTGGCAATTGAATTGGGTGAGCGTTTGCTTGAAGACGGTCATGAAGTGTGCTTACTGAGTAAAGGAAGTCAGCACCGATTTTATCCATCTTGTTTGCGAATACGATACGTGGAACTCCGTATTCAGTTGCTTGACGCCAAACTGTTTCAGTTTGAGGCTCAACACCTGATTGTGAGTCAAGAACGGTTACAGCACCGTCCAAAACGCGGAGTGAACGTTGAACTTCGATAGTGAAGTCCACGTGTCCTGGTGTGTCGATGATGTTTACACGAGTGTCTTTCCATTGAGCTGTTGTAGCGGCAGATGTGATAGTGATACCACGTTCTTGCTCTTGCTCCATCCAGTCCATTTGTGACGCACCTTCGTGAGTTTCACCAATTTTGTGAATCTTACCAGTGTAGTAAAGGATACGCTCAGTTGTAGTTGTTTTACCAGCATCGACGTGAGCCATGATACCGATATTACGAGTTTTTTCAAGTGAAAATTCGCGTGCCATGAGGTTTGTTTCTCCTATATTTTTTATTTCTATATTCTATTATAACATGATTTAATAAAAACGGATAGGCAGGACCTACCCGTTCTCAGTGTTTTCATGCTATGTTTTGGTTCCAACTTATAAGAAGAGTTGAATTGAACCCGGGCTAAAGTTAGTTAGCCGATTTGAGCTCAATTGAACCTGGGGTAAAAGCTCAAGTTAACTGACTTGTGTTCATCGAACACTGCATCAGTTTCCTATTTTTGCCTTGGGCCTTTGCCGCTCTTAGTATCATAATTGAACCTGGGCTAAAAGCTCGGAAAATAGATAAGCCTTCCTAGAATCTTTGATTCTTCGTCAAGCTTCCTAATTTTCAGTCGCTTTTTTAACGCCCTTAATATCTTGATCTTACCAGCGGAAGTGTGCGAATGCACGGTTAGCTTCAGCCATACGGTGAGTATCTTCACGTTTCTTAACAGCTGCACCAGTGTTGTTCGCTGCATCCAAGATTTCTTTTGCAAGACGATCAACCATTGTGTGTTCACCACGTTGACGAGCGATTGTTACCAACCAACGAAGTCCAAGTGTTGTACGACGTTCTGGACGAACTTCAACTGGGACTTGGTAGTTAGAACCACCAACACGGCGAGCACGTACTTCAAGTACAGGCATGATGTTTTCCATAGCTGTTTCGAATACTTCAAGAGCATCGTTTCCAGTAGCTTCTTTAATTTGTTCGAAAGCTCCGTAAACGATTGAAGCAGCTGTACCACGTTTACCATCAAGCATAACGCGGTTGATAAGACGAGTAACTAATTGTGAATTGTAAAGCGGATCTGGCAATACATCGCGTTTAGGCGCACGGTTTTTACGACTCATTTTTCTTTATCCCCTTTCCTTATGCTTTTGGTTTTTTAGTACCGTATTTAGAACGGCCTTGTTTACGATCGTTTACACCTGCAGTATCAAGTGCTCCACGGACGATATGGTAACGTACCCCTGGAAGGTCTTTTACACGTCCACCACGAAGAAGAACCACGCTGTGTTCTTGCAAGTTGTGTCCGATACCTGGGATATAAGCAGTTACTTCGATCAAGTTGCTCAAACGTACACGAGCAAATTTACGAAGGGCTGAGTTAGGTTTTTTAGGTGTCATTGTTCCAACACGAGTTGCAACACCACGTTTTTGTGGTGAAGAAACGTTTGTTTGAACTTTTTTATGACTGTTGTAACCAACGTTCAAAGCTGGTGATTTAGATTTTTCTACTTTTGATTTACGCGGTTTGCGAACCAATTGGTTAATTGTAGGCATCTACATTCTCCTGTGAAATTTTTTATTTTTGGTGATGGTACACTTGGTGACAGCTACCATCTGTGTGTACTTTTGCAACATTTGTCAGCACGTCCCTGTACACTCTTGAGAGACCAAAAGTAAAAAGTACCGTCTATTATTATAACATGACGGCACTTTGATTGCAAGATGTTTTTTTATTTTTTAAAGAAGTCGAAAAAGTTCATTATTGACCAGCTTCAGCAGGTACTTCTGCCCCTGCATCTGCAGCCGGAGCATACTGTTGTTGCTGTTGTGGTTGAACTGTCGCATTGGCTCCAGCTACTCCAGCGTTGGCATTAGCGTCTGTTTGAGTCTGCTGTGTTGCCGTTGTGTCGCTCTCATAGGTCAGTCCATAATAGTTAGCGATGTATTGGATACGGGCCTCAAGCGATTGCTTTTGAGTCGCATCTTTGACTTTCTTCACAGCAGCCTGGGCAGCGTTCACAGAATCTTGACTTGGAGTTGTTTCCATTTGAACGACTGCTTTTTCAGCAGCTTCTGTATTTTTCTTTTCTTCCTTCTTTTCTTTTTCTTCCTTTGTTTCCTTTTTCACTGGAAGGGAACCTGTTTTTTTAGCAGGTTGAACTTCTGTCGTTACCTGGGCAGCCGTATTCTTTTTAACGGTATACAAGCCAGCTACCAAAATAAAGGATAGAGACAGAACTGTCACCAAGCGAATCCACAAAGGACTATTATCAAATCGATCTAAAATTCTTTTCACTTTTTGATCCTCCTTTGTTGCTCTTAATCAAAGATATTCCCAACTTCGACACTCAATTTATTTTCTTTTACATCGATGTTGGTCACGCGCAATAAGGATTTGTGTTCAAAGAATTCACGGTCGGTTGCAGCATTATCCGCAAAGACAGCTACTCCTGCTAATTCAGAATCAAATTCAGACAAGAGGCTGACCATCCCGTTAATCGTTCCGCCACCTTTAAGGAAGTCATCGACAATCAAGACCCGGCTTCCTGCTTTTAGGCTCCGTTTTGAAAGGAACATTTTCTCAATGCGATCCCCACTTGAGCCTGAAACATAGTTGACACTAACGGTTGACCCTTCTGTGATTTTCAAATCACGACGGACAATGACGAATGGAACATTCAAGACATTGGCCACTGCATTCGCTAAAGGAACTCCCTTGGTCGCTACGGTCATGACAGCATCAATCTTCTTATCTCGGAAGGCTTTGGCAATGATGCGTCCGATGCGATTCAAAATCTTCGGATTGCTCAAAAGATCAGACAGGTAAATGTAGCCACCAGGAAGGATACGATCACTTTCAGACAGTTGCTTGCAAAGATCCTCGACGATTTCTTTGGATTCTTGATCTGAAATAGACGGTGTAAAGATAACGCCTCCTCCAGCTCCTGTAATGGTCTCAATATTTCCGATTTCCATCTCTTCAAACGCACGCTTAATGATCACGATATCTTCTGAGATGGAAGACTTGGCAGACTCATACTTTTCCGCAAACGTATTGAGGCTAGTCAATTCATAGGGATGGTTGATCAAGTAATTAGAAATCACGACCATCCGTTCACTTCTTCTTAATTTCATTTTCTCACCATGTAGTTTTTTCTATCATTATACCATAAGAACAGAAAAAAACGAACATTCTGATTTACAGAAGGCCGTTTTTTCCTGATTATTTCATTTTTGGCAGAATCATTCCCGTATTTCTCACTGTTTTTACTAGTCGAGATTCGGTTTATAGAAGGAACGATTTTCCATAGCAAAGATTTTATTGGTCATTTCGCCAGGACCAATTAAGCCAAGTGCTGTTGTCATCATCATCATTTCCGCATCCAAATTATCGATCATATGAATAATCTCTGCTTCCATGATCTTTGGACGAACAGGACTACCGTATTCCAGCAAGCCATGATGACTCAAGATCACATGGCGAAGGACGATCACTTCTTCTTTTTGGTCATCAATCTTCAAGTCTTGCAAGACCTTGGTGATTTCTTCATCGATCAGTGCAATGTGGCCGATAAGGTTGCCCCGAACAGTGTATTCTGTATTTTCAGGTCCCGTCAACTCGATCACTTTGGCCAAATCGTGTAACATAATCCCTGCAAAGAGCAAGCTCTTATTCAACTGAGGATAGATATCGCCGATACTATCTGCCAAGCGGACCATGGTTGCCGTATGATAAGCAAGGCCTGCTTCAAAGGCATGGTGGTTGGTCTTAGCAGCTGGATAGCTATAAAACTCTTTCTCATATTTCCCATAGAGGGCACGGACAATCCGTTGCCAGACTGGATTTTCAATTTTGAAAATCATGTTTGACAGGTATTCATGCAATTCCTTGGGATCTACTGGTGGTTTTTCCTTAAAGTCTGCTGGATTGTTGGGCTCTCCTGCTTGGGGCAAGCGCATGTTTAATTGGTTGACTTGCGGAGTATTATTGTAAACTTCTCGACGTCCAGCCATATGGACCACGCGCCCAGCCATAAAACTCTCTACATTGTGAGGTTGGGCATCCCATAGTTTACCTTCGATTGTACCGGTCTCATCCTGGAAGACAAAGGCGAGGTAGTTTTTCCCGGCCCGTGTTTGACGCACTTCTGCTGACTTGATCAAATAGAATCCTTCGAACAATTCATCTTTTTTCATTTGGTTAATTTTGACCATCATCTTCTCCATCTTCTATATATACATCTAGTCCCAGCAGGTCCTCATCGCTTTCGATTTGGCGGAGTGTCCGCTCGATGGCACTGGTCCGTCTGGTTAGCAAATCATCAATATTATTGGAAGCATTCTTTAAATGGCGCTGAGTCTTGGCCAGAATCCCTCCAAACTTATGGAATTCTGATTTGACCGATCCCAACACCTTGCTAATGTCATCTGCACTCTTTTGGATGTTAAGCGTTTTAAAGCCAACAGACAAGGAGTTCAAGAGGGCTGATAAGGTACTTGGACCAGCTACTAAAATTTGTTCGTCCCGACGCAAGCGATCGAAGAATTCTGGATTGCGAACCACTTCGGAATAGAGGCCTTCAGTTGGCAAAAAGAGAATTCCGAAATTCGTCGTCGCTGGCGGAAAAAGATATTTTTGTTGGATATCCTTAGCAAAACGCTTGATACTAGCAAGAAGAGCCTTGCGGTAACGCTCAATTTCCTCTTTCTCTCCTGATTCATAAGCTTCTTCCAGACGATAGTAGTCTTCCAGTGGGAATTTAGAGTCAATCGGCAGATAGACTGGCTCCTCTCCTTGTCCTGGAAGCTTAATGGCATACTCCACGCGCTCACTGGATTGGGGAACGGTGACAAACTCCCGCTCATACTGGGCCGGGGTCAAGATATCTTCAATGATTTGGCCCAGTTGCAATTCGCCCATAATCCCACGCGTCTTGGTATTGGAGAGAACTTTATTAAGAGTTCCGACATCCCGCGCCACCGTCTGCATTTCTCCCAGCCCTTTGTTGACCGACTCCAATTGTTTTGAAACGGTCTCAAAGGAGGTCTGCAAACGGTGTTGCAAGGTTTTCTCCAATTTTTCTTCTACCGTTTGGCGCATCTGTTCTAGCCGCACTTCATTGGACTCTTGGATCTGGCGCATGCGCTCATCTGTTTTGTCCCGATTTTTAGTAAAGTGCTCATTCATCTCAGCGCGCAGAGCCGTCGTCTGCTGGTGGATCTCCACTCGCATCTCGGTTAAGCGATCTGTCAGGGCGATCTCTAACTGCTGATTGGCAATCTGGCTTGCTTGTCTTTCTTTTTCAAAACGATAGTCCAACTGGTCTGTCAAATGATCCTCGTGGTCTTCCAGCATCTCTCGTAAAGCCGGTCTTGTGTCATCTGACCGTTGCAAGAAATAGATGAGGAGGCCTAGATTGAGCAGGCCAATCAGAAGCAGAATGATATTCATATTAACCTCTGTCTTTACTATAAACAATGACAAGATAGCCACGGTCAAGACTCACTTGAATCGGTTGATCCAAAAATTCATTGGAGCCATACATGGCCTTCAAAAAATAATTATCCTGATGGAGCGGATACTTGGCCCCTGTGATCTCTAAGTGGCCTTGTCCGACAGGCATAAAACCAACATAGGACATGGCTGGATCTGGCTGAATCTCATGGCAGCCAGCTGGTCTGTAGATTAAGCGGTTTTGACCATCGACTAATTGGATCTGATCCATGTAGGGAGCTAGGTCTGGATCGGTCGGTAAAAAGATATTAGACAAGAAGTGATCCAAGCGACCGCCAAAGGCACCATAAACGGTGATAATAGCCTCTGGATAGGCTTCAAAGACTGCTTTCAAGGCCAATTCCAAATCCGTATCGTTCTTTTCAGGGATGGATTGAATAACCTGCTTGGCTTGGATACGGATCTTATTCAAATCAGTCTCAGAGACGGAATCGAAATCCCCCACAGCTATATCTAATGGCAGGCCTTGTTCCAGTAACTTCAAACAGCCACCATCAACGCCTACATAAGCGTCATGATTTCTTGGCAAGAGCGTGCTGTCACCTCCTGCCAGTATTGCGATGTTACCCATTTACAGCATCTCGGAGCGTTTGAACACGCTCATTAACATCTCCATTAAAGACATAAGAGCCTGCTACAAAGACATTGGCCCCGGCTTCTTTTGCTTGGGAAATAGTTTGGCCATCAATTCCTCCATCGACTTCGATATCAAAGCCTAAGCCTTTTTCTTCACGAAGCGCGGCTAATTCGCGCACCTTGTCCATGGTTTCAGGCAAGAAGGCCTGGCCACCAAATCCTGGATTAACGGTCATGACCAAGACTTGATCTACCAAGTTCAAGACATGTTTGATACTGTCTACAGGAGTTCCTGGATTGATCACGACACTAGCCTTCACACCTGCTTGACGAATTTTTTGAAGAGCTCCGTGGATATGGTGAGTTGCTTCTACGTGGATGCTGATGATATCCGCACCTGCACGGGCGAATTCTTCGATATGGTGTTCGGGATTGGTGACCATCAAGTGGCAATCAAAGACCAACTTGCTATGTGGACGCATGCTCTCTACGACACCAGCTCCAAAGCTGATATTGGGCACAAAATGGCCATCCATGACATCGATATGGGCATAGTCAGCTCCAGCTGCTTCTAAGCGTTTTAATTCACTTTCAAAATTGGCATAATCGGCACTCAAAATTGAGGGTGCAATTTTCATTGTTTTCATCGTTTTAGTGTCTCCTATTTTGGTATTTTTTTCGAAACTTTTTTATAGGTTTCGCGACGGTTTTCAATCTCACTTAGAAATTGCAAGTAATCCTCATAACGGAAAGGCGCAATTTCCTCTCTTTCAACGGCTGGTTTCACCGCACAAGCGGGCTCATGCGTGTGGGTACAGGTACGAAATTTACAAGAGTGGCTCACGTCGGCGATTTCTGGGAAGGCATGATTTAAGTCTTCACTGGTCGTCACTTCATAATCGAGGGAGGAGAAGCCAGGCGTATCTGCGATCTTTCCTCCATTTAAATGGTAAAAGCTGACAGCTCGGGTCGTGTGTCGACCGCGCCCCAGACTATCTGAAATCTCACCCGTTTCAAGCTCCAGATCCGGAGCGATTTTATTGAGCAAGGTCGATTTTCCTACACCGGTCTGTCCCATAAAGACCGTAGTTTGATTGGTCAAAAGGGGCAATAGTTCCTCAATTGACAAGACAAAATCATAGCCAATAGCCTGATAGATTCCTTGGTAGTAGTGGATATCTTCCATATCTTCTAACAAGTCCAGTTTTGAAATATAGACAATGGGATGAATCCCCTTATGCTCCAAAAGAACCAGAAAACGATCTAAAAGATTGGCATTGAAATCCGGCTCCTTAGCTGACATGATCACTACTGCCTGATCAATATTGACAATAGGAGGGCGTACGAGGCTATTTTTACGAGGCGCAATGCTCAAAATGTAGCCTTCTGAATTCTCTTCAGCAGAGAACTCCACCTGATCCCCCACATAAGGAGTCTGTCCTTTTTTTCTAAAATTTCCACGAGCCCGTGTCTGGTAAATGTGACCATCTGACTCCACGTAGTAGAAGCCAGCCAAGGCCTTGACGATTGTTCCTTGCAAATCGCACTCCTTTGAGATTAATACTCCTATTATACCAAAAAATGAGAAATAAGGCTGGATTGCTTGATAAGAAAAAACGAAAAGTGAACCTCTCCGGACGCTTTTAGAAACGAATAGGTTCGTTGTTTAAACGGATAGAAACAGAAGACGGAGTATCCGTTATGACTTGTCTTTTAGCAGAATTCGGGAAAGGGCACCTTCCTTTTTTTCCTTGGCATTTTTCCTAAAAAGTGTATAATAGAACTATGCGGAGGTGGTGGAACGGCAGACACGCATGCTTCAGGCGCATGTGCCCCTTCGGGCGTGAGGGTTCAAATCCCTTTCTCCGCATCTTGGAAAGGTGGCCCAGCTCGGTACGGCACCGGACTCGAAATCCGGCAAGTGGATTTTTATTCACGCGCGGGTTCAAATCCCGTCCTTTCCTTCTACAACAAACAAGACATGAGCTACGAAGCTCATGTCTTTTCTGTTATTTTATTCCTGCTTCTAGAAGGCCATCTGCTAGGCGAGCGAAGTCTTCTAGGCTAAGAGCTTCTCCTCGTACAGAAGGTTGCAGGCCTGCAGCTTGGATTCCTGCTTCCAGTTTTGCTTTGATTTCTTCGGTCTTGCCAAAGCGACTGGTCAAGTTGTTCCAAAGTGTCTTCCGGCGGTGGACAAAGCTAGCCTTGCTGACAGAGAAGAAGAAATCTTCGTCCTTGACGGCTACTGCTGGTTCTTCGCGACGGACCATCTTGAGGATGGCAGAGTCGACGTTTGGTGCTGGCACAAAGACGGTGCGGGGCACGATAAAGGCTACCTTAGCAGTCATATAGTATTGGACTGCAATGGATAAAGAACCATAAGCCTTGGTGTTGGGCTCAGCCGAGATGCGGTCTGCCACCTCTTTTTGCATCATGACCACAAATTCTTGGAAAGGAATCTTGGATTCGATCAAGTGCATGAGGATGGGAGTTGTGATGTAATACGGAAGGTTAGCCACCACCTTGATCGGAAGGTCTGGATTTTTAAACTCTGCGATGTACTGGTTGAGGTCTACCTTGAGGATGTCTTGGTTGACAACCGTGACATTGTCAAAATCACGCAAGGTATCCGCCAAAATGGGAACCAAGCGGTCATCGATCTCAAAAGCCATGACTTCTGCCGCATTTTCCGCCAAGAACTCAGTGAGGGCTCCAATTCCAGGACCGATTTCGATGACATTGACCTGTTTATCAATCTCAGCCGTATCCACAATTTTTTGAAGGATGTTGGTATCGGTCAAGAAGTTCTGGCCGAAGGATTTTTTAAAGGTAAAACCGTGACGCTCCAGCACTGCCTTGGTCACGCTATAATCTGCAATTCTCATTTTTTCTCTTTTCTAATCAGTTTAGGGGTAAAGGATCCCCCTCTACTTCCGTCTTAATAACTGGCCATCGCCTCTTCGACTTGTGCTAAACAAATTCCAAACAATTCCAAGCGTTTGATCAATTGCTTGCCATTGCAGTAGCCGATGCGCAAGGCTTCTCCTAGATATTCCCGTCGTTTGCGACTATCGTTGCCCATCAACAGGCCAAGCCGCATCAAGTCGGTCTTTGTGATATCAAAGAAATTTTCATCTTCGTAGGAGCCCACGAGTCCAGCTAGGGCTTTTTCTAAATCTTCAAAACTGGCATGCTCCACTCCCAAGGAACGCCCCTTGGTCTTGGATTTGGGGACTGCTTCACCACGATTTAAAAAGGCATGTTTAGCTTGGGGTACCTCTTGCATAATGATCTTGCGAATTCGCTCGCCATTATAGTCTGGATCGGTAAAGACAATGACCCCACGCAACTCTTGCAAGGTAGCAATTCGTTCCAGGTCATCTTGATCAATCGCAGAACCTCGGGTTTCATAGGTATCCACCTCATAAAAACGACGGAGATTGGCTGTGTCGTCCTTGCCCTCCACGACAATCACTTCTGGTATTTTTCTTTTCTCAGTCAAGGCCAAATACCTTTCTTGCATTGTCATAGGTTGCCTGAGCCACTTCTTCTGTTGTTAAGCCACGTAGTCCTGCAATAAAATCTACCACATAACGAGTGTAGGCTGTTTTATTTTCCCGACCTCGTTTGGGAACTGGTGCCAGGTAAGGGGCATCTGTTTCAACCAAGATCTTGTCTAACGGAAGGCCAGCTGCCGCTTCTTGGACATCTGTGGCTTTCTTAAAGGTCACCACTCCAGAAAAGGAGATCATCATTCCCAGATCCATGAAGCGTTTGGCTTCTTCTAAACTTCCTGAGAAAGAATGCATGATCCCACCGCGAGGACCGACTCCTACACTCTTGATGATGGCATAAGTATCTTCTAAAGCATCACGTGTATGCACCACAAAAGGCAAGTCCAAGTCTTTAGACAATTGAATCTGACGACGAAAAACCTTTTCTTGGACATCTTTCGGCGCTGTCATCCAGTGGTAATCCAGACCGATTTCTCCGAGTGCGACAACTTTAGGATGTTTTAGCTGTTCAAGTAAATAGGCCTCCACTTCAGGACTATAATCGCCTGCCTCAGTGGGGTGCCAACCAAGCGTGAGATAGAGTTCTGGATATTGATCTGCCAACTCCATGGCACGCTCAATCGTCGGTTTGTCAAAACCAACGATATTGTGGGCTACAACACCCATTTCCTTGGCCAAGTCGAGCTCTTCTTGTTCTTTTCCTGCGAATTCTTCCACATTGAGATGGGTGTGGGTATCAAAAATCTGCATGATCTTCCTTTTCTTCCGAGTTTTTCTTGTTTCTATTATAGCAGAAAGCGCCTCTAAATTCACTTTCGGACAAAACAAAAACCAGTAGTCTCGAGTTTCTACTGGTTTTTAGGTTTTTATCTGAATTAGGCAGCCAAAACTTTGCGTCCTTTACGACGACGAGCTGCCAATACGCGACGACCATTTTTAGTTGCCATACGGTGACGGAAACCATGTTTGCGCGCACGACGAAGTTTACTTGGTTGATAAGTACGTTTCACGATGAATACCTCCTCATAGATTTTGTATTCGTTTAGCCGGCTAGTTGTGATCAGTTACTAAACATACTTTACTATTCTATCGGATTCGACTCTATTTGTCAATAGCTATGGCAAAATTGTTGCAAATACAGGTTGGAGAACACCTTTCTACACCTGACGGGTTGCCAAGTAATAGGGTTCCAGAGCCACCAGCGCCTCTTGCAACTGATCCAGGATATCCTCAAGAGAATCATCCTCGACTAGAGAAACATCGTATTTGACGAGGACCTTACGAACCGCCCCTTCTGCTACTGCTTGCAACAGATCATGGCGATTCTTTTCTGTTCCTTCTACCCTTTGACTCTCTCCATTTTTCTGGACGAAATAATAAACTGGCTGAGAAATGGGAAGGGTGAGAACTTTGTGTTGTTTTTGAAGACTCTCCTCATCTTTTTTTCGCTCGATAAAGCTCACCTCTAAGGACACACCAAAATCAGCTGCATCCCCATAAAGTCTCAGTGCAAACATGGGCTCTGCCATCGTCCCTTCTCCTCTTAGATAGGCCCAAAAATGAGGCCGCAAGACCTGGGCCTGGTTCATCCATTGACTGGTCCGATCTTGCTCCAAGTAAGGGTGACGCTGCTGAAAGGCTGAGACTAAATCGGTGAATTCCTTACGAGCTGCTTGAGCTAGGGCACGATATTGCTCCATCTCCGAGGCTAGCACCCCAGCCTTTGCTGGGGCCTGGTAGTGGATACCTTGAAGCTTTAAAAACTCTCGAATCGCTGCAAATGCCATTTGCTTCCTTTCTAAACCTAAAAAAGGAGAGATCGGCTAAATCCCGTCTCTCCCTTATGGGAAATAATAGCTAGATTATCCTTCGATGTCTACCACCACGTAACGGTTTGGTTCTTCCCCTTCAGAGTAGCTAGTGACTCCTTCCATCTTAGAGACGATCCGGTGAATGATTTTCCGTTCACTGTTTGACATCGGATCTGTCTGTTGGGCTTGCCCATCTTCGAGGGCACGTGTTGCCAACTTCTGAGCATAGCTTTGAAGAACTTCCGCCCGGTGTTCTACATAGTCATTAACATTAATAGTAATGTAAAAATTCTTTGAGTAGCGGTTATAGAGGTAATTTTGTGCCAAAAGTTGAAGAGCCTTCAAGACTTTTCCGTGGTAACCAATGACACGTCCCGGTTCATTGGTATCAATTTGCATATTGACCGTACGGCGGTTGTGACTGCTTGAGATGGTTGCATCCACATCCATTTCATCGACCACTGTTTGAACATAGGCTGTCACATCATCTACGACTTCTTCGATGTTGTAGTTTTCCTCTACCTCGATACCAAGGTTTGAGAAATCAGATTCGCTTGATTCTTTTGTCGCTGGTTCTTTAACTTTTTCAAGGATATGTTCATGTCCTTTTTCTTCAAGAACGGTATCTGCTTCTTTGTCATGTTTCAGGATTTCGGTCTTGATTTCTTCAGAGACAACTTCTCCTTCTTCTTCGACCTTTTTGATCGCTGCAACGACGCGTCCGAGATCGACCGTAGCTTCGCTCACAGTTTTAACCGGTTCGTTTTGTGCATTGATCTCATCTGGGACACCTTTGACAGCTTTTTGATTGGCTTTCACAACAGTTGTTTCTGCAATGGGTTCAATCTCAACTTGGGCTGGTTTTTTCCCAAACAAGCCAAGAAAACCTTTCTTTTCACGCGCTACAACCGTAATATGTGCCTTCATACGAGGAATATCTAAATCGTTCAGACCTTTTTGAATCGCTTCTTCAACAGTTGCTCCAGTATATAGGACCATATGTCCACCTCTTTCTTATTTTTTCTTTTTCTGTGCCTTGTTTAGGGCACGACGTTTTTGTTTTTCCATGTCGCGCGAAGCTTGCTCTTTTGCTTCACGCTCTGCGATAATCTTGAAGGGGTTGTTCAAGAGATAGGTTTGCCCAACTTGGTAAGCATTGGAAGTCACCCAGTATAGTGCGACCCCGCTGGCTGAGAACAAGGCAAAGAAGAAGATCATCACAGGCATCACATACATCATGGTTGTCGCACTACCATTGCGCTCTGGCATGGCTTTATTGGTCAACCAACTGCTGAAAAATGTGAAGAGTGCGGCAAGAACCGGCAAGATATAAGTCGGGTCGATTGCGCCAAGGTCCAACCAAAGGAAGTGACCGACTTTAAGGAATTCGACACGGCTCAGCGCTTGGAACAAGGCCATCAAGACCGGCATCTGGATCAAGAGAGGAAGGAAGGCTGAAGACGTTTTGACGCCTTTTTCTTTGTAAAGGGCCCGCATCTCTTCAGAAAGCTTGGTCCGACTATCAAGATCCTTCCCAGGATACTTAGCTTGCAATTCCTTGAGGAGGGGTTGAATTTCCTGCATTTTGCGGGTTGAATTCATTTGATATTGGAAGAGGGGCAAGAGGACCGTCCGGATGACAATGGTAAAGACGATAATCCCTACACCGATACTTCCGCCAAAGGACAAGAAGCGGATAGCTTCTGCAAAGAAGTAGACGAAGCGTTCCCAACCGCCTGTCGACTGAGCTGTCACCTGAGAGGTACCACAAGCTGTCAAGACCAATAAGGCCGCTCCTAATAATCCAGTTAACTTCAGTTTCTTTTTCACATTATTCCCTTTCTTGGTAGACATGCGCTAATTTTAAGACATGTACAAGATTTTTCTCAACTTGATGGAAGTCGAGTTCCTCCACTCCTTTACGAGCAATGACAACAAAATCATCGGTCGTAAGGAAGGCTTGGTGTTTGATCAAAACATGGCGAATCAAACGTTTGATGCGATTTCTGGTCACAGCATTTCCCAGTTTCTTACTAACAGACAGGCCGACTCGAAAATGAGGTTGGTCTTTGCGCAAGCGGTAAACAACGAATTTCCGATTGGCAACATTTTGACCACTTTTAAAAATAGCATTAAAATCTTTGTCACGTTTGACGCGGTAGCTTTTTTTCAAACCTCAACTCCCTCTATTAAATTTATTCTATTATACCATATTTTCAAAAAAAACCAATCTCACTCAGGAAATCGGTTGCTACTTAAATACAGATAAAAGTAAAGGCAAGGTGTAGTAGAGATTGAGCAAGATATGAGCCAAAATAGGTGAAAGGAGCGTCTTGCTCCGATAATACAGGATCCCAAAAATCACACTCGGCAGGAGATAGATGATAGAAGCTCCCAGCGAAAAGGGAGTGTGGAGAAAATGCAGGCCACTGTAGATGAGGGCTGGAAGCCAAATCTCTGCATAGAGTTTCCAGCCTTTGAAGTAGGCATTCACCAAGGCTCCACGAAAGATCAGTTCTTCTGTCACTGGCCGGATGACGACCATTGCGATCACCAGGATAAGCATCCCTGTGGGGCTAATTTCCCGTGGAAACAAACTCAAAACGGCTGCCCGTCCTTGAACAAAACCACTGATGAAGTAGTCCAGCCAGTAGACCAAACAGGCCGCAAAAACAGCTTCTATCAGAGCTTGAAGGGGGTTCTTCCCCAGTTTAAACTGCGCTTTTTTAGAAAAACGGTAGACCAAAAATCCTGTAAAGACTGCATAGAGGCCTTCTAGGCCAAATAAGGTCCAATAATAGCTATTGGCGCTTGCTACGCTATTGGAGACATACTGGGCCAAGGGGCGAAATTGAGGCCGAACATAAAAATAAAACAAGAGCAGAAAAAGGGGATAAAGTAGTGAGAGCTTTCCTTTGATGAATTTCATAGATACCTTTCCTATAGAGTATGACAAATCGTATAGTGCATCTTACCATAATCGTGACAAGGTTTCAATGAAAAAGGATGACTTCCTACTCCCTGAGATAGGCCACATAACCTCCTAAAACAGCGACTAAAATCAAGAGACAAAGAAGAGTTTCCATCCATACGAGAGCTGTCAAGAAAGGCCACTGCAACAAGCCTTGGGCCATTTTCAAAGAGGTCGCTGTGATGACTGTTGGAAAGGTCAGGGCTGAAAAAGCAGGTTGAAAACCTTCTTTGATCATTCTCGGTAGACGCGTCAAAACAAAGAAATAAAAACCTTGTGAGGCAACTACCATGATCAGTAAGAACCAGACAGGAAGGCTTGCTCCACCCACACGAACCAGAGCTGCTAAAAGAAGGGAAAATGGAGCGCAATAGATGCCTTCTTGGCCCAACAGATGACTGGGCAAGGGGGACTGCTTCAAATCATGATAGATAAGGGGATAAAGAAGAAAGGTCAAACCAAAACCAATCACTAAAGCGAGATAAGCAATCTCTCTTATTCCTACAACTGGATAAGTCAAGGCTGCTACTGCAATGCCCACATAGAGAACGGTCCAACTTGGAGTGGCATTGGCTCTTGGTCGCGCTAGGACATGGGTCTTGGTAAAATAGAGAATTAAGCTCAGATCCAAGAGAAAGGCAGACCACCAGACCAACTGTGATAGACCTCCAAAGGCGGGAAAGAGGCGCAAAAGATAGGTGGATAGAATCATCCCTGCCATGGGAAAAGTCGCCATCCCAGATAAAAGGGCTGGTTGTTGGAATTCTATCTTGGCTTCTTGCCAGCGAATCGCATGGTAAACTACAAAGAAAAACCAGAAGAACAAACCTGTCAGACTAAAGGCGTGGGCAAAGAAAGGTAGCGAGTCTGCAAGAAGGTTTCCAGCGCCAACCAGTCCTAACAGACAGCCTGAAAATACTAAGGGGATCTTTTTCATCGGGAGCTCCAATCATGTTGTCGCTTTCAGTATACCATAAAAGAGAAGGAAGCAGGATAAAAAACATACTAAGATTAGTAGTGAAGAAATCTCCGACGGGAGAGAGTACTCACTACTTTTTCTTTATATTAAAGCAGAAGTATCTTGTTATGTCGTAGCTTCTTTTGGCGCTAGACGCCGAGTATTGAAAATGGAATCACCAAAATAAGGAATCATTCAAGACAAAGAGGAAAACATAATGCGGACAGTTTTTGGAATTGATGTGAGTAAAGCAAGCTCAGAAGTCGCTATTCTTGTGAATGGTGAAAGGGTTCATGGCTATACTATGCCTAATGACATTATCGGATTTTCTCGTCTACTGGAGGATCTAAAGACCGTGAGCAATCCCGAAATTATTTTCGAAGCTACTGGTGTATACTCTCGCCGACTTCAGGCCTTTCTAGAAGAAAACAGCTATGACTATACACGTCTTAATCCTTTGGAAGCTAAGAAGCAACTTGATGGATTACGAGTCCGAAAAACCGATAAGATTGATGCAGAGAAACTTGCTTCGTCACAATTTGTTCTAAACCGTAAGCCAACTTATGTTCAAGAAGAAGTCTATCAAAACTTGCATGATCTTAGCCGATTCTACCAAAATCTGACAGAGGATATCGTAAGGACGAAGAATAGGCTGCACAAAGTTCTTCAAGTCGCCTTCCCAGAAATCGAGAATCTACTATCTACTCCTACAGGTGAGCAATATTGGAATCTCGTGTCCATCTTCCCAACCAAGCATTGGGTGCTGGAACTATCAGAAGTTGAGTTGAAAGAAGCTATTCGCAACTCAACCTCTAAACGCATTTCAGAGAACAGAGTAGGTAACTTGACTGAGAAATTAGTTGGATTGGCGAGGCAATCTTATGCTGGCATTTCAAAAGCCTCTCCTATGATAAAAGAGGTTAAGTATGATGCACAGGAGAGTATAAGGTTGACAAACAGTCGGGAACAAGTTTTACAACAGTTGATAGCGTTAGCTGAACCTCTACCTGAATATGAGATTCTTCTCTCTATTCCTGGTATCGCAGAAACAACGGCTACAAGCATTATTGGCGAATTAGGAGATATTCGTCATTTTAAGTCTGTTAATCAACTCAACGCTTTTATCGGTATTGATCTCAAACACTATGAATAGGGAGATTTTCTAGGTCAAGAGCATATCACTAAGCGTGGGGATCCTTATGCAAGAAAAATTCTGTACAAATGTATTCACGATATCGCTTCAGCTAGCCATACTAATCCTTGCCATATCGCAGATTTCAATGAGAAACGAAAAAGACAATCGCAGATAACTTCAACTAAGCCACATACGATTGCCTCTATACATCGTCTCATTAGGATAATGTATTATCTTATAATGCATAATAAACTTTACAACTATACTTTATTTCAAAGTCATTAAAGTCGTCTAAGCCTTATAATTCCAACACCTTGTTTCAAAAAATGCCAGATAAGGTGTCATTTTTCTATGCTCAAATATCAGAAAAATGGCTCGAACTATCCCTCAAAAAATTCTCTTCATACATTTTCAAGAATAATGGTGAGTCGGAAACCGTATTATACTTGACAAATGGTAGAAAAAGAAGTAAAAAAATGAACTGAACCCCAAAAGTTGGATCTTTTCTGTCTAACTTTTGGGGTTCAATTCATTTACAGGCTTTCCTGATAATTATCTGATTTTTTCCAACATACTTTCAATGTGTTGGATTGATTTTTCGCGTCCAAGCAAGTAGATGGTATCTGGCAATTCTGGCCCATGCATCTCCCCTGAAACAGCGATACGAATCGGCATAAAGAGATTTTTCCCTTTGATACCAGTCTCTTTTTGAACCGCTTTGATTTGTGGGAAGATATTTTCTACTACAAATTCATCATCTGACATCGCTTCAAGTTTTGCCTTAAAGGCTTCTAGTACAATTGGCACGGTTTCACCAGCCATGACTTCTCGTTCAGCTTCTGTCAATTCTGGGAAGTCTGAGAAGAAGAGGTCTGTCAATGGAACGATTTCATCCACTGACTTCATTTGTGGTTTGTAAAGTTCCACTAATTTCTCAGCCTTGTCTGTCAAACGTCCTGCTTCTTCGAGGAATGGTTTAGCCATTTCAAAGATGGTCGCAAGATCCGCATTCTTGATGTACTCATTGCTCATCCAGTCCATTTTCTTTTGGTCGAAAGCAGCTGGAGACTTGCTGAGACGATTTTCATCAAAGAGCTTGATAAGTTCTTCGCGAGAGAAGATTTCGTCTTCCCCACCAGGGTTCCAACCAAGAAGTGCGATAAAGTTAAAGACTGCTTCTGGAAGGTAACCTTTCTTCCGGTAATCTTCGATGAACTGAAGGGTATTGGTGTCCCGTTTAGACAACTTCTTACCAGTTTCAGAGTTGATGATCAAGGTCATGTGACCAAACTCTGGCGCTTCCCATCCAAGCGCTTCATAGACCATGAGTTGTTTTGGAGTGTTGGCGATGTGGTCATCTCCACGGATCACGTGAGAGATTTGCATATCGTGGTCATCGATCACAACGGCAAAGTTATAAGTTGGATAGCCATCTTTCTTTTGGATGACCCAGTCACCACCGATATTGCCACCTTCAAACTCGATATCGCCTTTGACCATATCATGCCATTTGTAGATACCTGACTCATTGACTGCCAAACGAACCGTTGGAATCACACCAGCTGCTTCACGTTCTGCGATATAAGCTGCTTTTTCTTCTTCGCTCATACCAAGGTATTCATTGATATAGCGAGGTGTTTCACCTGCTGCTTCTTGGCGTTCACGTTCCGCTGCCAACTCTTCTTCTGTAACGTAAGATTTATAGGCTTTACCTTCAGCCAAGAGTTGGTCAATGTATTTTTGATAGAGTTCCAAACGTTCAGACTGGCGGTAGTTTTCATGCGTCTCTGGGCTTTCATCCCAGTCCATGCCCAACCAACGAAGGTTTTCAAGCTGTGAACGTTCTCCGTCTTCGACGTGACGTTTGCGGTCCGTATCCTCGATACGGATGATAAAGGTTCCACCATGGTGGCGTGCATACAAGTAGTTAAACAATGCTGTACGAGCATTTCCGATGTGTAATAGCCCTGTTGGACTTGGTGCATAACGCACACGAATATCTTTTGCCATATTTCTCTCCTCTTATCTTGTTCGCTATTTCTAGCTCATTTTTCAATCGTTCCTATTATACCACAAAGAAAGCAGGACTGAAATGAATAAGTGACCTTTCTAGCCTTTCTTCCTATATATATGAAAAAAGCCAGAACAAATGCTCTGACTTATATCCAATCTATTTGTATCTTATTAAACGAACACGGGCTACGGATTGTGTCAAAAACGAAAGCTGAATAGCAATTAATTCAAGACACAGTAGCTGATTGGATTCTTCTGTCGCTTTCTAAGCTCAGAAGAATACCTAATCAGCCTTGTGGGGGTAGGACGACGAAGCGTTTATAAATGATATCGCTTCTGTCCTACTCCCTATTTTCACTGTGCATTTTACGGGCTTTGTATCTTATTTTAACCGTTCTTCTAATTCAAAATCGATTGGCAGGGTTTGTAAAAAGTGCTCCAACTCACGTTCCCAGTAGAACCATTCGTGCTTGCCTGAGCTGTGGGTATAGGTGACATCCAAACCTAACTTTTCTAGTTCCTTGACTTCAAAATTATTGGCCTCATAGAGGAAATCCTGCTCCCCACACCAGATCCATAGTTTGGTCTTCTTATCTGAAAACTTCTTGGCAGCAGTCTCTAGCGAATAGGGACTGGTTGTCCAATCCTCAATCTCTCCAAAGATCCCTTCCAAAAAGCTGGTTGTTCCAAGTCATTGTTTTCAAAGTCCCGATCGTGGAAACTCAGAGCACCGGAAAAACTAGCCGCATGGGAGAAACGATTTGTCTTGAGAGCCAAGAGCATGGATCCATAGCCGCCCATGGATAGACCAGCAATAAAGGTCTTCTCCCGTTTCTTGGTCATATTAGGGAAGAAGCGAGAAAGAGTCTCTGGCAATTCCTCCGCAATGGCCGTGTAGTAGTTGTAGCCATACTGGGTATCTGTGTAAAAGCCATTATTGGTATTGGGTAGGACCACGATTAGATTGGTATTTCGCAAAATGCGCTCCACATTAGTCCGCTTCAACCAGGAATGGTGGTTTCCATTCATCCCGTGCAAGAGATAAAGGACTGGAATATCTGTATCCGCTGGATCTTCCACGCGCGATGCATCGGGATAAAGGACGGACACACCCCACTCCATCTTCAAGGCTTCTGAATAATACTCAATCTGCATAACTGCCATTTGATTTCCTCTTTCTACTGTTAAAAACACTCGGCAAGCCTCTGGCTGCCAAGCGTTTCGTTTTCTACTATTATTTCACTTCCATCACGACTGGTAGGATGGCTGGACGGCGTTTGGTTTGTTCAAACAAGAACTTAGACAAGTTGTCGCGTACCAAGCCTTTTAACTCACCCCAGTCAAAGCTGTCTTGTGCCAAATAGTCTTCAACGCTTTGGTTGACCAATTCGCAACTTTCACGAAGAATATCCCGACTCTTCTTAACATAGACAAAACCACGGGTGTGCACACGCGCTTTGGAAATAATCTTCTTCTCTTTGCGATTCACTGTGATCGCCACGATAAAGATCCCGTCTTCTGACAAGACCTTGCGGTCACGAAGGACAATATTGCCCACATCACCAATGGCATTCCCATCGATCATAACATCTCCAGCTGAGACGCTACCGGCAGGGACAAAGTCCCCCTTTTCGTACTCCATCACAGTTCCGCGTTTTGGAATAAAGATATTCTCAGGCAAGATACCGACTTCCATCGCTACTCGTGCATGGGCATCCAATTCGCGGTATTCCCCTTGGATCGGGAAGAGATATTTAGGACGAAGAAGGTTGATCATCAACTGCAAGTCCCGTGCGTTTCCGTGACCAGACACGCGCAAGCTTGACGTGATCAATTTGACAATGCCACCCGCTTGGTAGACCATGTTTTCCACACGAGCCACCACAGCTTCTTTAGCAATAGATGGTGTTGTAACGACGTAGACCAAGTCCCCATCTTTGATTTCCACATAACGGTGACGGCCAATAGACATCTTGCGCAAACCGTTGATCGGCTCACCCATCCGGCCTGTTTCCAAAATGATCAATTCATGATCCTCGAAACGGCTCATTTCTTTTGGCTTGATCAAGAGTTTTTCGTTGGCAAGAGACAATTTGTTCAAGCGAATAGCTGTACGGACGATGTTTTCCACATCAAACCCTGTCAAGACCACTCGACGGCCAGTCTCAGCCGCAGCATCAAAGACCTGCTGGATCCGAGAAAGGTTGCTGGCTACCGCAGCTACGATGACACGACCATCCCAGTCTGCAATCGTATCTAAGATGGCATCGCCTACTTCTTGCTCACTGGCAACTTGAATATTACTATCCGCATTGGCCGAATCACTCAAGAGAGCGAGTACGCCTTCGCGTCCAATCTCAGCTAGGCGAGCAAAGTCTGTCGCATATGACTCGCTGGCAGTTTGGTCAAATTTAAAGTCTCCTGTGTAGACGATATTGCCCTCAGGAGTGCCAATCACAATCCCGATACTTTCAGGGATGGAGTGGGTTGTTTGGAAGAAAGAGACGACGGCATCGCCAAAATCAATCTCAGAATTCTGATCGATGACATGGAAATCGTTGAATTTCTTCACACTGTCATTGCTTTTTACAAAGAGTTTAGCCAACTCAATGGTCAACTCTGTCCCGAATACAGGAACTTTTGCTTCCGCCAAAAGATAAGGCAAGGCCCCAATGGCATCTGCGTGACCATGGGTCAAGAAAACACCCGCAATGCGGTCCTTGTTTTCAAATAGATAATCCATGTTGGGGATAACGACATCCACCCCAAGTTGCTCATTTTCTGGATACTTCAAACCTGCATCCAAGACAAAAATTGAATCGTTCACTTCGGCAACGTAGAGATTTTTCCCATTTTCTCGAACACCGCCAAGAGTGACTAATTTAATACTACTCACTGTTGTCTCCTTTAGTGTGATTATTTTAATACTTACGGTCCTTGGTCGCCCAAGTCGAATTACAGCTTTGCAAATACTTGCATATCCACTTTATTATACAATTTTTTTCTCTTTTTTTCAAAAAGCTTTCCACAGCAAAAAAGTCCTCTCATCTGAAGTAGATGAGAGGGCTTCTAGGCGCCTATTTTTAGGGGGAAAAGACCCTAAAGATGGTAATCTCCCCGTTTATTTTCAATGATCCGCATGGCTGCCTTGATCACATGAAACTTGCCTAACAATTCCTCTAGGCGCTTACTATTTCGTTCGCTCAATTGGCCGTTCTTGACTGCTTGGGACAGGCGATAAAAGTCATCCAAGTCCTCCCCAATGTTTTCAAACAGCTCTTTGGCTTCCTTGAGTCGGTAGCGATTGACCAGGTGATTCACATCTTTTTTGAAGGAAGCGACATTGCTTTCGTGAATGTCCGTATAAGCTTCCTCTTCTTCCTTAGATTCTTGGTAATTGACTGCCTTAAAACAGGTGATAAACTCCCGACTTTTGATATTGCAGACAAAGATGACACCATCACTAGCTACATAGGCTTCTGTATTGGCGGGTTGAACCACATTACTATCATAAGGAGAGAGGGAAGGGAGGTGTTGGTTGATCCACCTGTTCAGGTGCTGATCATCTACGCCAAAGCGCTCAAAAGCTCTTTGCCGAAAATGGTCACGGCAACTATATTCTTGCGCATACGACAATCCCATACTCTCACCTCCTCCTGGGTATTTTATAAAAATGGCCTCCAGTCTTACGGGACTAGAGGCCTGGTCTGCTTCACTGACTTGGTGCAATTAACCTTTTGGCTAACAAAACAATGTTTATGATGTTGATTTCATTTAATAGTATTTGTGTAAAATACCAGAGGTTTTCTTTGCTATCCCAAATCCAAATGATTAGTTTTCGACTGGACGCATTGAAGTTTGAAAACCTTTACAAAAAGCTTCTACCTACTATTCCCACGTTTTCTTATGTCTCCGGACAAACTAAGCAGGTTTGCCCGACCGTCCAACCGATCCGACACACACGACATGACTGCTCTTTTACGATAAGAGCATGAACAGATATCAGCAAAACAGGCCTAAAACGAAGTAACCTAAATTTTAACTCGATAAGGCATTGGTATCAATCCCTTCTTCATCTTTCTACCTTTATTATACTCAGCTTCCTAGGCAATTGCAAGCGATTCCAGCTGAAACTAGTTCCTATTTTTATGCGGTTTTATAGATGATTTAAGGAAAAGAAAAGAGGATGGGACAAAAGTCCTAGCCTCTCAATTATTTTTGGATTGTCGAGCAAGACACAGTGGTTGAGTGGGCTATACTACGCTGATTTCATCAGCTTTTACAGCCCTACTCAACTGTGCGGAGGTGGGACGACGAAATCGAATTCTAACGAATTACCGATTTCTGTCCCACTCTCTAGCATGCAGACAAACTACTTCTACATCAGACCACCTAAGTAATGTCGCTTCTGTCCTACTCCCATTTTACGGGCTTTGTATCTTATTCTTTCTCAAATAATTGATAGTAGTCTGCGATGGTCATTTGGGCTTTTTCTTCTTGATTGAGGTCTTGGACGATGTGTCCGTCTTTCATCACAATCAAGCGATTTCCATATTTCAAAGCATCTTCCATATGGTGGGTGATCATAAGAGCTGTGAGGGCATCTTGTTTCACAAACTCATCGGTCAAGGTCATTAGGGCCTGACTGGTTTTTGGATCCAAGGCTGCAGTGTGTTCGTCTAAAAGCAAGAGTTCTGGGCGTTTCAGTGTCGCCATCAACAGACTCAAGGCTTGTCGTTGCCCCCCTGATAGAAACTCAACGGCTGTGTCGATATGATTTTCCAAGCCATTGCCGATCTTAGCAAGGACCATTTGAAACTCTTCTTTATAGCTGGCCAAGTGACGCGGAATCAAGCCACGTTTTTCTCCACGAAACTTCGCTACCAAGAGGTTTTCCGCTACTGTCATGCGAGGCGCTGTGCCCATTTTAGGATCTTGAAAGACCCGCGATAGGTACTTGGCTCTCTTTTCAGGAGAATAGTTGGTTACATCTTCCCCCAAAATATAAATCTTCCCACTGCTCACCGGAAGCGTCCCAGCAATGGTATTAAAGAGGGTTGATTTTCCAGCTCCATTGCCCCCCAAAATCGTGATAAAATCATGCTCTCGAATTTCCAAGGAAACATCATCCAGAATGACTTTTTCTTCGTTCATCCCATTGCTCACGGCTTTGGTTACATTTTTTAATTCTACAATTGCTGTCATTTACTGAGTTTTGCTCCTTTCATGATTTTTCCCTTAAAGGTTGGAATCATCAAGCAGATAGCTAAGATCAAGGCACTGAAGATTCGAATATAGCTGGTATTGATGCCAAGCGCAATCACGGCCCAAATCAAAAATTGGTAGGCGATCGATCCGATCGCAATACTGAGCAAGCGCTCTGTCAAGGTGACATTTGAAAAGAGCACCTCTCCAATAATGAGACTGGCAAGCCCAATAACGATGACACCAATCCCACGTGAAGCATCCGCATAGCCTTCTTGTTGGGCCATCAGTGCACCAGATAGAGCAATAATCCCATTTGAAATGACCAAGCCCATCAATTCCATCCGGTCAGTGTTGATCCCAAAGCTCTTGGCCATATCTGGATTGTCCCCTGTCGCAATATAGGCTTGACCCAAGCGTGTATCCAAGAAGAAGATCAAACCAAGGATCACAAGCGTTACGAAAATCAAGCCAATCAGGATCTCATTGAACCCACTGGCAAAAGGAAGAAATTCCTGAATTTTTTTATAGCCCAGAAGTCCTAAATTAGCCCGCTGCATGACAAAGAGAATAACCGAGTTACAAGATGTCATTACAAGGATCCCTGACAAGAGTGTGGGGATTTTCCCTTTTGTATAGAGAAGACCCGTCGCAAGTCCTGCCAAGCACCCTGCACCAATAGCAGCCAGCGTCGCAAGGAGTGGATTGACCCCTTTGGTAATCAAGGTTACCGCCACCGCTCCTCCAAGCGGGAAGGACCCTTCTGTCGTCATATCTGGAAAATCTAGAATTCGGAAGGTCATAAAGATTCCTAACCCTAAAATTGCCCAAATCAAGCCTTGTGAAACAATTGAATTAATCATAGTTTCTCCCTTCGATAATAGTAGTTTAATTGTATCACAAATATGGAAGAGAACCTATAGGAAATTGTCATCAATTCCCTTTTCATGCTTTATAAAAAACCAAAAGGTTGTGCCTTCTGGTTTTTAATCGTGAGATTTTTTAAAGGATTAAAAGAAAATCTTAGTCTTCTTTTTTCTTTCTTGACAAAGCATAACCGGCAGTAGCTAAACCAATAAGTGCTGAATAAGTCATGAATGATTGTTCAACTGAACCAGTATTTGGCAATGATTTCTTAGATGATTCTGGTTTTGGCTCTGGTTTTGGCTCTGGCTTAGGCTCTGGTTTTGGTTCTGGCTTAGGCTCTGGTTTTGGTTCTGGCTTAGGCTCTGGCTTAGGCTCTGGTTTTGGCTCTGGCTTAGGCTCTGGTTTTGGTTCTGGCTTAGGCTCTGGTTTTGGTTCTGGCTTAGGCTCTGGTTTTGGCTCTGGTTTTGGCTCTGGCTTAGGCTCTGGCTTAGGCTCTGGTTTTGGCTCTGGCTTAGGCTCTGGCTTAGGCTCTGGTTTTGGCTCTGGTTTTGGCTCTGGCTTAGGCTCTGGTTTTGGTTCTGGCTTAGGCTCTGGTTTTGGTTCTGGCTTAGGTTGTGGTTTTTCATTTTCCTTGATAAGCACAACATTTTTATTCCATTCAACAACTGGTTTTTCTGTTTCTTTCTTAACAGGATCCTTCACCAACTCAGGTGCTTCTGGTTTAACCGGTTCACTTGGTAAGACAGGTACAGTTTTATATTCTGGTTCTGTCGGTGGAACTGGTTTTTCTTTAACAGTTGGTACTTCTGTCAATTCTGGTTTTTCAGGTTTAACTGGAGGTGTTGGTTCTGTTGGTTTAACTGGCTCTTCACCTGGATCTTGAGGGAAGCCAACGTTTGAGTTGATAGAGAACCAATAGATAGTTGCTTCGCCTGTTGCGTTAGCACCTTTTGCTGTAAATTCAAGATGACCATCTTTCAAAATAACAGCAGCACCACCATAGTAAAGGTAAGGGCTCGTAGGATCATCCCAACCCTTAGTTTGACTTGAAGAGTCTGCATTAAATGTAGCACCTTGATCCATGTATTGGTTTTGTTCTTTAGCAGATACTTCTTTTGTAGATGAATCTTGGTCTACACTTGAATTTGGAAGTTTAATAAACTCTTTGTCACCAATGTTTACAGACTCAACGTGAGGAGTATCTTGGTGTTTCATTTTTGGTGTGTATCTCAAAACACCTGATGTAGCGTCTACAGTGTAAGAACCGATAACATCTGATTTATCACCAAATGTGTAATCTTCAGTACCAACTGAGTGACCATTTCCGCCACCAGATGCGTTCACTGTTGTAGCATCAACTGTTGTTTCTTCAGTTACTTTGAAGGCATCATCAACCCATGTTGCTTTTTGAGCAACAATTTTCAAAGGATTATCAGCATTGATATCAACTTCTGCACTACCGAAGTCAGCTTTACCGCTTTTCACAACAACGTTTGCACCATCGAGTTTTGGTTCACTTCCATCTGAATATGGATCCCAAGTTCCACGAACTGTATTGCCTTCGCTATCTTTAGCTTCAACAACTAGAGGACGAGGTTTGTCATTTTCAACATAAGATGCACCATTCCAGTGGTTAAGTGAGTTAAGGGCAAGGATTGCATTGTGTTGTGACAAATCAATTAATTGGTCATTTTCATCGTAAAACTCAATGTCAACACCAACAGTTACTGGGTTTTCAGTATCTGTTGAGCTACCAATTGTCATTGTAACTGCTGGATCGTTATAAATTTGAACGATTCCTTTTCCATCTGATGATGGAAGGCTCTTCACTTCGTATTTATAAACAACTTTTGCAATACGTTTTTCTTCGCTACCTTTTACAATTTTAGCTTGAGTAAGTCCTGTGTATGTCACATCAAATTTGTCTCCGACTTTTACAACTCCCCACTCAATTTCATTGTTGGCATATGGATTTGTAGTTGTCAAATCAGAATCTTGAAGATTCTTTGTTTCATACATTTTTGTAGCTTTCCCATCGCCGTACATACGAGAATGACCTTCTTTTGTCAAGTAAGTTGTTAATCCAGTTGTTTGGTGTGTGATTTTAGTTGTTTCGCCATCAGCAAGTTCTTCAGAGAGGAATGTCAAATCTTGTTTGTATTTCTCAGGATTTCCACCACGCTCTGCAACCATCTTATTGAAGGCATCTTTAGCATCATCGTATTGTGCTTTTTTCTTGTTGTAAATTTCAAGTTCAATCAAGTAAGCAGCTTGCGCTTCATCATAAACAGCTTTTTTAGTCTTGTATTCAGCTAATTTAGCTTCATAATCTGCTTGAGCTAATTTATTACTTTCAGTAGCTTCTTGATTTGCTGTTACAGATGCATTATATGCTGCAAGAGCTGTGTTATATTCTTCAAGCGCTTTTTCATAAGCAACACGTGCTCTTCATTACTTTTTTCTACTGCTGTTTTTTCTGCTGTTTTTTCAGTCAATTCTTTTTCGTAAGCAGTAAGTTTTTCGTTGTAAGCTGCAAGCTCTTTATCGTAGTTTGCTTGTGTAGCAGCATTTTTAGCATCAACTTCAGCTTTTTCTTTTTCGTAAGCTTCTTGATTTGCTGCCACTTCAGTTTTATAATCAGCTACAGTTTTATTAATATCAGTAACTTGTTTTTCGTAATCTTTAGCAGCAGCTTCCTCAGAATCTTGCTTTTTAGTCTCAGTTTCTTTAACTTCAAGACCTTCATTTGTGGCAGCAGTTTTAGCTTCTTCCAACTTCTCTGGAACCGCAACTTCTTTTGTTTCTTCTCCAGCTACTGTTGTAGTTGAAGTAACAGGTGTAGTTGCTGATGAAGTTTCATCGGCAGATACTGTAGCAATACCTGCAACAGCAATACCTGCAACAGCAATAACTGTTGCGACTGCAACAGAACCAAAAGCAACTGAGGTTTTTCTCAAGGCATACTTAATCGTTTTATTATTCTTTAACGATGACATGATAAACTCCTTTTTAATTGTTTTTTATTTATGCTTCTCAAGCAAAAAGAATTTTTGTTCTTCGATGTCAGAAAAATCGTAACAAAAATTATTTTAAAAGTCAAGTATTTTTATTTGTTTTTTTACTTTATTTTCAGGAGTTTTTTATTTTGATTTCAAAAAGTTTACGTTATTGTTGACATTTTCCTATGATATGTCGTATAATTTCAACTAACAAAATTTAATGATTGGGGGATATAATGAAATTTTCAAATAACTTTTCTCAAGAAAAAGGTCATGGCTATTTCCGTAAGCGAAATAAAGTACTTGTATCTATGATTACGGTCTTTGGTTCCTTGATGTTAGGTTCTGTTGCTATGGCAGATGAAGTTGCTTCTACTACAACTTCAACAACAAACGTAACAACATCAAGTCAACCAGCCACTAGTACTGAAACCACTAGTGAGCAACCTACTACAACAACTAGTGAGGAAAACCCAAAGACTTCCTCAAGTGAAGAGACATCATCTTTGCCTCAAACTGCAAGTGCCACTGAACCAACAACTCGTAGTACTTCAGCGGCAACAAGTACTTATAACACACCAAAAATCCAAAACGATGTAACATTTAATAAGGCCACATATAAAAGTGGTGAGGATGTTAGCATCTCAATCAATAATCCTGACGTAACTTCGTCTGATTTGACAGTGTCTCATTTAGACAAAGTTATTTATGAGTTGAAAAATGCTCCAGGAAATTCACTTGTCATTCCAAGCTCTGTTTTCTCTCCAAACTCTGGCTATCTCATTGACGTCATCGGAAAGAATGCTGATGGAAAACAAGAATTTCACAAGGTGGCTGGTCTATCAGTTGAAGATGATTGGACTGTATATCCACGTTATGGTGTTGTAGCAGGTTCAAAAGACAATCACAATTCGATCACTAAAGAGCAAGTGGAAGGATATAAAAATAGTATTGACCAATTGGCCAATATGCACATCAATAACTACTTCTTCTACGACGTTTATAATACACCTGCCAACCCATTCCCAGCTAATGTTGAACGATTCACACAAGATTGGGCTACTTTCTTGATTCCGAAAGGTGAGACTGACCCCGAAAAACGTAAAACATACTTACCAGTTATTGACACAGATGCCGTTAAAGAGTTGGTTTCTCATGTCCATTCGACTGGTGCTAAAGCTATGCTTTATAACATGATTTACGCTGTGTCTCTTGATGAAAAAATCCCAGACCAAGTAAAAAGTGCTATCGTACGTAACTTACAAGATCACTTCAACTTTGGAAAGACTGGTGATATTACTGCAACAGACATCCAACAATTTCTTGATCCAGGAGATCCTAACTGGCAAAACTTTATCATCAATGTGATGTTAAAAGCCATGAAAGAAGGTGGCTTCGATGGTTGGCAAGGGGACACTATGGGGACTAACTTGGTTGAAAAAGTTAACGAACCTGGAAAAGCTTTCTCTTTAAGTGAAAACTATCCAAAACTAGCCGCAGCTGCAACAGAGGCCCTCAAAAAAGAAGGCTATGACTTCATGATCAACGATATCTCTACTGGAGATGCTGATCGATTAGGAAAAACCAATGTCTCTGCACCTTACGCGGAAGTTTGGGGAGATAGCATCGCCTATGATTCTACCTATCAAGCCTTAACACGCTTGACTGAGCGTATGCGAGATTTATACAACGGAAAATCTCCAATTATCGCTGCTTATACTCACCGTGAAAAAAATGCAGCAAAACTCAGCAAAGACAATGAATTACTAACAGATGCAATTATTGCAGCAAGTGGAGGTTATCATATGACCACTGCTGCTCTCAATACATCTCAAGATGAAAAAGGTTTTGGTGTTATTCAGGCTGAATGGTACCTCAATCAAAACTTACCAGTCAATGCTGATTTTGCTAATGCAGAATTTAACTACCAAGAATTTATCGTTGCCTACCAAGAACTCCTTCGTGGACGCGACACCTTGGCGCATGATACTCGTCGGATTGTAGACAATACAAATGTACTGGTCAACGGCAACTTCATCGGATCCAACCTGGATAATGCTGACGGGGTTCAACCTGGAACTGTTTATACCATTACAAAAGAAACCAAGACAGGTGATCGGATTGCTCACTTGATCAATTTGGTCGGCATTACCGAAAATAAATGGAACAGCGCTGTTAACTCCACTACCAAACTGACTAACATCCAAGCTTTTGTACCACTTGGTAAAATTTCAAAAGATCAGGCCGAACATGCGAATATCTACTGGGCTACCCCAGATGCAGTAGATGGAAAGTATAATATTAAACTTCGCGAAACTACTGCTAATGTATATTATGATAGCGGGGCTGGTCAATGGATGGCTGCAATTGATGTTCCTAGCCTGGATGTATGGGATATGCTCTATGTCAAACTTAATGAAGTTGCCCGTGTTATTTATCAAGATGAAAATGGTAAAGAACTGGAACGTTCAAGCGACTTTGTTGGCCATACTGGTGAAAAGATTGACTACTCAACAAAAGATACGATTGCTAAATACCTGAAACAAGGTTATAAACTAGTTGAGAACGAATTTGATAAAAATGGACCAGTAAAATTTGACCGAGATGCTTCAAACATTAATGGTGATGGCGTACAGGAATTCATTGTTCGCTTTACACCAAAAATTGTAGATTTTTCTGAAACACAACCAATTCGAGTTGGCCAAGTTGTTCCAGGAGATACCGATGGTAGCATCTATCCAACTCCTAAAGCTCCAAATGGAAAATCTATTAGTGATCTCAATCATTTATCAGAAAAAGTAACTCGTACTATCACTTATGTTACTGAAGATAAGAATGGTAACAATCGTCAAGAAGCTGACATCGTTTCAAAAACAGATAGTTTAAACTTTAGCCGAAAAGGAACTATCAATTTGGTAACTGGAGAAACAACACTTGAAGATTGGGTGACTAAAGACGGTACTACTTTCGCAGATTATGAAAATCCAGTCAAAAATGGATATGTTGTCGTATCTAAAGAATCAAATGCAACAATCTCTCCTGATCTTAATAAATCTGGAGGTCATACTGGAATCCTAGCTGAATCTGATGACATTTCTGATATTGTTGTCTACCGACCAGTCGGTGTTTATACAATTAGTTATGCATCAGGAAAAGAACCATCAAATGCTATTAAAGAGATTCCATATTTAAATGATTCTTCTAATCCAACTGCTATTTCAGCGCCAACTGCAACTTTACCATATATTGAAGGGTTAGAACCAAAAGATGCTCGTGGACAAGTCTTAAACCTTGTGGATCCTCTTGACGAGACCAAAGGCTATCTTCTTCCAAGCCCTGATTCTCCAACAGCTGATACTACTATTACCTATGCCATCACCAAAGGATCTGTCAGAGTACGATTCCTCACTGAGGGAAGTGACACTGATCTGCAAGAGGCGCAAGACCTTGTGACAGAGGTAGATTCCGGCACCAAGTACACCAGTGAGGCCCCAACAGAAATCACAAAAGATGGTCGTATCTACCATCTAGTTGGCCACCGTGCTGATTCTGCTGATCCAAGTGGCACAGTCACTAAGGGAATGAAAACGGTCATCTATGATTACAAGTTAGCTACGGGGACGGTCATCGCGCGATTTGTCATCCAAGATACGAGCACTGAATTGCAACCAGAACTTGCGGTTGCAACGAATGTGGACAATGGAACCCATTACGTCGCTAGCGCACCAGATGAGATCTCCTACGACGGCCACATTTACGAACGGATCGGTGCAGCTGATCAAACTGGGAAGGTAGAAGTGGGGACAACCATCTTGATCTTTGCCTACAAGGTCAAAGAAATTCCTACTCCACAACCATCCCCAGAAACAGAAAAAGAAGAAACAGTTAGCCCTCTTCCTTCCGTGACAAAAGTAAACACGACTGATGCTCATGAAGAAAAGGGATCACCACTTCTTACTAATAAAGAAGAGGAGAAACCTCTTGAAACTACAAGCCAAACAGAGGAACTCCCTGAAGTTGTTCCTAACACCACTCAAGAAGGAACTCACCTACCTGCAACAGGTGAAGAAACCTCTCAGCTAGCCCTACTTGGACTTGGCATCTTGGCAGGTTTGGCCAGTCTTATCTCTTACAAAAAGAAACAAGAGTAGCTCTAAAACAAAAAGAAACTTCCTATGGAATTCTGTTCCAAGGAAGTTTTTTTATATTTATACAACTCATTCAGAGTCTAGATCCCATTTATGAGGGCGACTGACGACAATAAGGGTGTGAAGTACTACCACTCCAAACCCTACTGTATTCCAATTCAAAGTGGCTTCATTTCCCTTGTTGCCGGCAGTTTGAAAGATCAAATTGCTTTACTAGTATACTGTTTTCTCTACTTCAAGTCAATGGATATTCGCTGAAACTAGTAACAGAATGAAATGACTAATCGAATAATTTCTGAAACATTTCATAATATATACGCAATTTTTTCTAAGCTTTTAACACCAAACAAAGAGGCCTTGCTCTTTCGAGCAAAGCCTCTTCCTGTTGGATCTAAAATTGTCACCTCATCAACAAGTTTGCTGATGTCACCTCAATTTTAGTCTTCGCGTTTTTTACGTTTTGCAAGTCCCGCAAGGCCAACCAAACCAAGTGCAGCACCTAACAATGCAGCAGATGCTGATTGTTCTTCACCAGTTTCAGGAAGTGCTGGAGCTGGAGGAGTTGTAGGTGTTGGCGGTGTTGGCGGTGTTGGCGGTGTTGGTGGTGTTGGTGGTGTTGGTGGTGTTGGTGGTGTTGGTGGTGTTGGTGGTGTTGGTGGTGTTGGCGGAATAACAGTGTTATTAAACTCTGTATCTTCTGGCAACTTAGTAGTAGCTACTATTACCTTACCTGCTTTATTCACCACGATACTAACAGTTGCAACCATCTTATCGTATACAACGCTAGAATCTGTGCCACGGATTTCTTCTACATGATAGAGATGAGTTCCTTCTTCACCACGTTTGAATTCAAGAGCAGTTACTTCTTTTCCTTCTTTATTAGTATATTTAACTGGAGTGAATTTAATGTTTCCATTAGCATCATTTGTTACTGTTGTAATCACAACACCATCTTTGTCTTTAAGCACAAAGCTGAATTCGTTGGCTTTAAGTACACGGCCTTCCAAACGTTTCGTGAAGTTGAATTCTACTGAAACAGGGATGTTCACAACACGTTTTTCAGTTGGTTTGTTTGGTTTCTTCACTGTCTTGCTTGTTGGATCGTATTGATGTACGATTTGAGCCGCAGTGTTTTCAATGTCCACACCATCTTTAACAGTATCTTTCACTGTTGCTGGGATATCGAACTTGTAGTAACGTCCAAACGCAAACTTAGTTGTGTCGATCACTGGAGTATTTTCTGCGTCTCCAAGTGACTTAGTCAAGTCCGCTTTAGAAGTTGCAGAGATCACACCGTTTTCAACTTTGATATCAAATTTAGCAGTCACATCTTCGCCTGTTACAGAGTCGTAAGCTTTGATGTTTGCAACATTGATGTCAAGTTTGTCTTCTTCGTAGTCATCAGTAACACCAACAGATTGGATGTTGTGCGCTTCAGTGAACTTAGTTGTATCCAACCACACTTGGTAAACAACCTTATCGCCACGTTTCACAGTCTTAGTATTGATGTTTGCTGCTTCATTATTATCAGCCTTATCAGCGTAAGGATTTGCGTTTGTTTCCGCAACCTTGTCTGCCAATTCTTTATCATCATCAAGAAGTGATTTACCAGTAAGGTCGAATTTCTCAGCGTTCAAGATGTATTTCTCTGGGTTGAACTCTGGGGTTTCTGGAGGAGTCACCTTGTTGTTAAATTCTTTATCCGCAATGTCGCCAACTTTCGCGATCAGAACTTTAGCTGTTCCGTCGTGTGAAACTGTGACTGTCACATTCGCTTTCATTGTGTCGTATGTAACGGTTGCGTCTGTTCCTTTAACTTCTTCTACTGTGTAGTTGTGAACGCCTTCTTGACCTTTTTTGAACTCAAGTTTAGAGAACTTAACGTTACCATCTTTATCGTTCTTCACAGTTTCAAGAGTCTTACCTGTTGAATCTTTAAGAACGAAGCTGAATTCGTTGGCTTTAAGCTCACGGCCTTCCATACGTTTAGTAAAGTTGAATTCCACTTCAACTGGCACGCTGTTGACACGTTTTTCAGTTGGTTTGCTTGGTTTTTCAACTTTCTTAGTAGTTGGGTTGTAGTAGTTGACTACTTGAGCCGCAGTGTTTTCAATATCTACACCACCAGGAACATCAGCTTTCACTGTTGTTGGGATGTCGAACTTGTAGTAACGTCCGAATTCGAACTTAGTAGTGTCAATAACTTGTGTGTTTTCCGCATCGCCAAGTGACTTAGTGAAGCCATCTTTAAGGGTTGCAGTGATCACACCGTTGTTCACAGTAATATCGAATTTATCTGTTACTTCTGCGCCTGTTACTGAATCGTAAGCTTTGATCTTAGTAGAATCAAGTTCCAATTTAGCTTCATCGTAGTCATCTGAGATTCCTACTGATTGGATGTTATCCTTGTTAGCTGCGTCGAATTTAGTTGTATCAAGCCATACTTGGTAAACCAACTTGTCGCCACGTTTAACAGTCTTGGTATTGATGTTTTCTGCTTCGTTGTTGCCTGTTTTGTCTACATATGGATCTGTATTTGTTTCACCATATTTATCAGTCAACTCGTCATCATCATCAACGAGCTTGTCGCCTGTGATATCGTATTTCTCTTCAGAAACAACATATTTCTCTGGTTGGAACTTAGGTTCTTCTGGAGGACGAACTGTGTTATTGAATTCTTTATCAGCTGGTTCTGTCACGTTTGTGATCAAGGCTTTGGCTGTACCATCATGAGAAACAGTAACAGTTACAACAGCATCCATTGTGTCGTACTCAACAGTTGCGTCTGTACCCTTAACCTCTGTTACAGTATACTTGTAAGTACCTTCTTGACCCTTCTTGTATTTAAGGGCAGTAACAGTTTCACCAGCTTTATTAGTGTAATCTACTGGGGCAAACTTGATCTTACCAGCTGCATCGTTGGTTGCAGTCGCAATCACAACATTGTCGCTGTCTTTCAACTCGAATGTGAATTCGCCAGCTTTCAAATCACGGCCTTCCAATTTCTTAGTGAAGTTGAATTCTACTGAGATCGGAACACTGTTAACACGTTTTTCAGTTGGTTTGTTTGGTTTTTCAACCGTCTTGCTTACTGGGTTGTAGTAGTTAACAACTTGTGCTGCCTTGTTTTCGATATCTGCACCAGCTACAACATCGTCTTTCACTGTTGCTGGAATATCGAACTTGTAGTAACGTCCAAATTCGAACTTAGTTGTATCAATGATTTGAGTATTTTCAGCGTCTCCGAGTGACTTCGTGAAGCCATCTTTGAGGTTCGCTGTCAGAACACCATTGTTATCAGAGATATCGAATTTCGTCGTAACGTCTGCACCAGTAACTGAATCGTAAACCTTGATATCTGAAGCATTAACAGTCAATTTATCCTTGTCGTAGTTATCTGTGATTCCTACTGTTTGGATATTGTCTTTGTTAGCTGCATCAAATTTAGTTGTATCCAACCATACTTGGTAGTAAAGTTTTTGACCACGTTCAACTGGTTTCGTATTCAAGTTTTCATCTTCGTTGTTGGCAGTTGTATCGACATATGGATTTGTATTTGTTTCACCATATTTATCTGTCAATTCAGAATCGTCATCAACGAGCTTAGTACCTGTAATATCGAATTTCGCTTTAGAAACAACGTATTTCTCTGGTTGGAACTTAGGTTCTTCTGGTGGAGTTACTGTATTATTGAACTCTTTATCAGCAGCGTCTGTTACGTTGGCAACAATTGCTTTAGCTGTACCATCATGTGAAACAACCACTTTAACAGTAGCAACCATTGTGTCGTATTTGACAGTTGCATCTGTACCAGGAGTTTCTTCTACTGTGTAGTTGTAAGTCTTACCAAGATCATCACGACCGAATTCGAGAGTCTTGAAGACGATCTTACCAGCAGCGTCATTCTTCACGCGCTCAACTTCAACGCCGTCTTTCTTCAATACGAATTCGAATTCGTTGGCTTGAAGTTCACGACCTTCCAAACGTTTCGTGAAGTTCATTTCCACTGGAACTGGAACGCTGTTGACACGTTTTTGTGTTGGTTTTTCAGGTTTTTCAACTGTCTTGCTTACTGGGTTGTAAACGTGAACTGTTTGGTTGGCTGTATTTTCAATATCAGCACCAGCTTTAACAGATTCTTTCACAGTTGCTGGAATATCAAATTTATAGTAACGTCCAAATTCGAACTTAGTTGTGTCGATAACAGGAGCATTGACTTTATCTTTGATAAATTCACCTTTAGAAGTTGCAGTGATCGTACCATTTTCAACTTTGATGTCGAATTTATTGGTTACTTCTGCACCAGTTACTGCATCATATGCTTTGATGTCCGCTGCATTGACATCCAATTTATCAGCATCGTATGTATCAGATACACCAACGTATTGGATGTTATTCGCTTCAGTGAATTTAGTTGTATCAAGCCATACTTGGTAAACCAATTTAGAACCACGTTTAACTGTCTTAGTATTCAAGTTTTCTGGTTCGTTGTTGTTTGTCTTGTCTACATATGGATCTGCATTTGTTTCAGTGTATTCATTTGTCAACTCATCGTCGTCATTCATCAACTTGTTACCAGTGATGTCGTATTTCTCTTTAGAAACGACAAATTTTTCTGGTTGGAATTCTGGAGTTTCTGGAGGAGTGACTTTGTTGTTGAATTCTTTATCTGCAGTACCATCAGTAGCGTTACCGTTGGCATCTTTACCACCAGTTGATGTAACGTTTGTAACAGTTGTCAATGAGTGACCGTTCTTGGCAACTTCAACTGTAACAGTTGCTTTCATTTGGTCGTAAGTCATTCCAAATTCTTTATCTGCAGGAATCACTTCTTCTACTGTATACGTATGAGTACCAACTTTCGTATTGTCGAATGACAATTCTGAGAAGGTTACGTTACCAGCAACATCATTTTTCACTGTTTCAACTTCGTTACCAGTAGCATCTTTCAATACGAAGCTGAATTCACCGGCTTTCAATTCACGGCCAGCCAACTTCTTAGTGAAGTCAAATTTTGTTACAACTGGAGAAACCACATAGTTGTTAAACTCAGTGTCTTCTGGCATTGTAACAGCTGCGCTCAAGAGACCTGTAGCTGCATTTTTGGTTACATTAACGGTTACGACTGCGTTCATTGGATCGTAGTCGATGTTTGTATCTGTTCCAGCTTTTTCGCGCACAGTGTAAGTGTGTTCACCTACAGCGTTGTATTCAATCGCATCAAATGTAATAGATCCATCAGCTTTATTTTTCTTAGTTTGGATCACATTGCCATTTTCAAGCAATTCGAATGTGAAGGCATCTGCTTCAAGTGCTTTACCTTCAAGACGTTTAGTGAACTTGAATTGAGCTTGCGTAGCAGCAGGTGTGAAGGTATTGTTGAACTCTGTATCTGTTGGAAGAGTTGCAACAGCAGTAAGCGCATGGCCTGACTTCGTAACAGTTACTGTTACGTTCGCTTTCATTGGGTCATACGTCATACCTGCTTCAGAACCTTGAACTTCTTCTACAGTGTACTTGTGATCACCCACTTGAGCGTTTGTAAATGTCAAGGCATCGAAACGAACACGTCCGCTAGCATCGTTTTGTTTTGTTTGAAGGACTTTACCATCTTTGTCTTTCAATACAAAGCTAAATTCGCCGTCTTTCAAGTCACGACCTGCAAGAGCCTTGCTGAAGTCGAATTGAGCAGTCACAGGAGCCACAACGTGGTTGTTGAATGTCTTGTCATCCGCACCAGTTGCTTCACCGCCTGTTGAAGTCATTTCAGTCTTGGCACTCAAAAGACCTGTTGCAGCATCTTTCGTAACAGTTACTTTCACGCCGATTGTCATTTCATCGTAGTCTACATCGGCATTGTTGCCTTTCACTTCTTTAACAGTGTAGTTGTAGACACCTTCTTTATCAAATGACAATTCGCTAAAGTTAATCTTACCGTTAGCTTTATTGGTAACAGTTTCATTAACATTGTTATCACCAGTCAAGGTAAAGCTGAAATCACCAGCATTCAAGTTACCGTTTGAAAGTGATTTATCAAAGTCAAGATTTACTTTCACCGCACCTGGAGTGAAGGTATTGTTGAACTCTGTGTCCTCTGGAAGCATATTAAATGCTTTAAGTACATGACCTTCCTTCGTAACAGTAATGGTCACTTCAGCCTTCATTGTATCGTAAGTCATACCAGCTTCTTTATCTGCTGGAATCACTTCTTCAACTGTGTAATTGTGAGTACCAACTTGAGCTTTTGTAAATGTCAAGTCGTCAAAAGCGATCACACCATTTGCTTTGTTCTTTTTCGTTTGAATAACATTTCCAGATTCATCTTTAAGAACGAAAGTAAACTCATCATCTTGTAACTTACGACCTGCAAGAGCCTTACTGAAGTCAAACTTAGTCTTAACTGGAGCTACTACGAAGTTGTTGAACTCTTTATCTTCTGAAGGAGGTAAAGAAGGATTTTTAGGCTGACCATTTTCATCCTCGCCTTTAACTGAACTATAAGAAACGCTTGCATTCAAACTGCCATTTTCTTCCTTAACTGTGACTGTCATGGTAACTTCCATGTCATCATAGTCAACATCAGCATCTGAACCCGCAACCTCTGTAACTTTGTATGTATATGTCCCAGCTTTAGTGAATGAAAGCTCTCCAAATGTAACTTTTCCGCCTTGGTTAGTTACCGTCTCTGTGTGTGAGGCAGTATCACCCGTTGAAGTAATCTTAAAGCTGAAATCGCCATCATTAAGCGAACGTTTGTTTTCTGCATTTAAATCACTAAGAACTTTAGTAAATTCAGGCTTAACCTTGATGGTTTCTGTCTTGTCGTAGTAGTAGATTGGTTGTTTGTATGGTGTCAAGGAGTTGAGCAAGTCAACGTTGGTACCAATACCTCCTACTCCACGTTCCAATTGTGAATTTGGTGAAAGGTGACCGATATTGTCTCCCAAGAAAGGAACAAAGACTGTCTTATACGGAGTGTAGTTAGCAGCCCATTGGAAATCGAACGGAACTGTCTTACCATTTGGATGATTAACGCCGTCAGTACCAGTGAAAGCTATTGTATTAAGAGGTGATTTCTTAACAACTAGTTCTCTAGTATTCGCTTCTCCCGGCTTGATTGGTTTGGTTTCTGCTAAAAGCATATAACCATCCGTGTTTAAAGTACCATCTGAACGTTTATTTTGTTGCTTTGGATCTAGAAGGTAAACACGAACCACTACAGATCCATCTTCACCAACGATTTCCTTGATACGTTTAATCCCAGCACGCTCAGCATCCATGAATTTGGTACCAACGGTGTAAGGACGGCTTACATAACCAGAAGTTGTATCTGGATCAGCTGTTTGATATAGGGTATAAGCTGTTTCTCTAGTAATTTTATCCGTGAGTTTTTCAGTCTTTGTAAATTGACGTTCTCCAGAAGCTGTGAAGTTTTGACCTTCCTTCGCTTTCAGAGTATATTTGGCTAACTCAGTTTCACTTCCATTTTCTTTATAGTCCTGAGTTGTAACAGACTTACCAGTTTCCTTGTAGGTAGGGTTTTTCTTGTCAACAAGTTTATAGTAAGTAGTCTTTTCAACAGTAACAGGAATCTTAAAGTTTGTATCCGTAACTTCACGACCATTATAAGCAGGTTCAACTGCATTCAAAATATCGTTTGAGTTACGTGCAGAATATACAGCCATATAATGAGCTTGTTCAGCTTCAGTAAGATTATGACCAGGAGCTACCAAAGCTTGAATCGCTGGACCAACTTCAAATCCCATTTGAATAAATGGTTGGTCTGTCTTACCAGGACCTTGACCAGCACCTGCTTGATAGTCTACTTGTAGGGTCAACTCATTATTAGATTTTGGAGTGGTCGTAGTGAATTTTTGAATACCACTAGTTGCAGTGACAGTATGTGTTTCAACTACATTACCCGTATTCTTATCAATCAATTCAACCGTAGTATCGGTGGAAGTACCAAACGTCTTATAAGCACGCGCATAATAGTTTGTATTATAACGGGCATTGAATTTTGTCAGATTCCAGATACCAAAAGTATAGAAGTCACCTTCTTTAGCTTGGTAACCAGCAGGAATTGTTTGAGAGTGCACAGATGCTCCGTTAGGATCTGTCATGTCTGGATCAGCAGCGACTTTATCAGCTATAGCCGTTATAACATCAATCGGTGCTACATTATGGTCTGTCAATGCACGACGTCCACGACGACGGCTACTTGTTGCCAAAGCTCCACCATTAGTCATATCAGTTGCTGCTCGATCGAGTACTACACTGCGATCTTCTGTTGCAGAATCTGGTTTAGGAGCTTCAGTACCACGAAGTAATGCTGGCTGCGCTGTAGGTTTGAGGGCTACTGGTGTTGCTGGTTCTTCACTTGCAGCTGCTCTTTCTGAGCTTTCATCTGCTGCAACACGAGTTACAGTAGGTTTTTCTGTAGTAGCTGTTGTTGTAGAGGCTGGTTTAGAGCTTGACTCTTTTTTCTTCTCTACAGGTTTGCTGGTTTCTGATGACGCTGTCGTTTTTGGAGCTTCTTCAGATTTTTTAGTTTCAGCCTTTTCTTCTTTTTTAGCTTCTGCTTTTGCTTCCTTGTTTTCTGTAGCAACTGGTTTCTCAGTTCCTTCAGATTTTTCAGTCGCTGAAGCTGGTGCTTCCGAAGTTGCAGCAGAATTAGAAAGGTCTACTTTCGGTGCTGGTGCTCCCACACCATAGACTGGGGAAGCAGCTGGTGCTTCTGCTTGACTTGACTCTGGTGTAACAGGTTGTGCTGCTTCTGAAGCTGCTGTTCCCGCAGATTCAGAGGCTGTTGTTGCTTCATCCGCTGATGCAAATTGAGCTCCTGCAGCAAAGAGTGCTGTTCCTAAAAGAACTGAACAAACCCCAATGCTATATTTTCGCAATGAAAAGCGCTGGCGCTTATTAAATACATCCTTCATTTATAGGATCTCCTTTTCCATATTTCATGATTCCATGATACAAATGAAATTGTAACATTCTTGATAACAAGAGTCAATCTGGTGAAATTAAAATGTAATGTTTTTGTAAAAATGTCATATTATACCACATATTTTTTAAAAATTTGTGTCAAATTGTCACATTTCTTCCTATTTGGTTCACTTTTTTTACACCAAAAAAAGAAAAGTACAGGAAAACTAAGATCGTTCTGTCTTCCTATACTCTTCTATATCATTATTTCACTTCTGAGATCAATCCGGTGTCCACATCATACACAGCTCCCGAAATAACGACGTCCTCTGGAATCAAAGGAGAAGCCTTTAAAAGCTCCATATCCTCGCGGACACTCTCCTCAATATCTTGAAAAGGAAGGAAATCGCGATCTCCTACATCCACACCCAGTTCTTTCTTGAGATGCTGACGGAAGCCTTCGTTTTCAAAGGTCTGTGCACCACAGTCTGTATGGTGCAAGACCACAATTTCACGGGTTCCCATTTGCTGCTGGGAAATGACCAAGGAGCGGATCATATCATCGGTCACGCGCCCTCCAGCATTCCGCAAAATATGGGCATCTCCAAGAGCCAGACCTAGTGCAGGCGCCACGTGAAGACGGGAATCCATACAGGTCACAATGGCTACCTGTGTTTTGGGCTTAATCGGAAGACGGAGCTCTCCATGTAGCACCACATAAGCTTGGTTGGCTGTTAAAAAATTATCAAAATAAGACATGGTCTCTCCTTCATTCCTTTGAAATTCAAATTATCTATTATTTTACCATATCCGATCCTTTCTGTCAGGAGATACCTCCTGTCATCTGTCACATCTGAAAAAAAGCCTTAAACTTCCCGTTTAAGACTTTTCTACTATTTAAATACTTTCTTCAAGACTTCAGCTAGTGTACTCACACCGACCACTTGGATCCCCGATGGCGTCGTGATCCCCGTCAGAGAATTTTTCGGAACATAAATCTTGGTAAAACCGAGCTTGGCAGCTTCATTGATCCGTTGTTCAATCCGGTTGACCCGGCGAACTTCTCCTGTCAAGCCCAACTCTCCGACGAAACATTCCTGCGGGTTGGTTGGTTTGTCCTTGTAGCTCGAGGCAATGGCAACTGCAACCGCTAGGTCGATAGCCGGCTCATCCAACTTAACTCCTCCAGCAGACTTAAGATAGGCATCCTGATTTTGAAGCAAGAGGCCTGCGCGTTTTTCCAACACCGCCATGATGAGACTGGCCCGATTGAAATCAAGCCCCGTTGTCGTCCGCTTGGCATTTCCAAACATGGTTGGTGTCACCAAGGCCTGCACTTCAGCTAGAATCGGACGAGTCCCCTCCATGGTCACAACGATGGACGATCCAGTCGCGCCATCCAGGCGTTCTTCTAGAAAGACCTGACTGGGATTGAGGACCTCAACCAGTCCACCTGATTGCATCTCAAAGATCCCAATCTCATTGGTGGAGCCAAAGCGGTTCTTGACCGCTCTCAGGATCCGGAAGGTGTGGTGGCGTTCGCCCTCAAAGTAGAGCACCGTATCCACCATGTGTTCCAGCATCCGAGGACCCGCCAAGGTTCCTTCCTTGGTTACATGCCCCACGATAAAGATAGCAATGTTATTGGTCTTAGCCAGCTGCATGAGCTCAGCCGTCACCTCGCGTACCTGAGAGACCGACCCCTGCACCCCTGAAATCTCAGGAGACATGATCGTCTGAATAGAGTCAATGATCAGAAAATCAGGCTGGATGCGCTCTACTTCTGCCCGGACACTCTGCATATTGGTCTCGGCATAGAGGTAAAACTCGCTATCGATATCTCCCAATCGCTCTGCACGGAGTTTGATCTGCTGGGCCGACTCCTCTCCACTGACATAGAGAACCGTTCCTACTTGAGACAACTGGGTCGACACTTGGAGAAGCAGGGTCGATTTCCCAATCCCTGGATCTCCCCCGATGAGAACGAGACTCCCTGGGACCACTCCTCCACCGAGTACACGGTTGAATTCCTCCATCTCCGTCTTGGTCCGGTGAACATTGATAGAGGTCACGTCCGCCAATTTCATGGGTTTGGTCTTTTCACCCGTCAAGGATACCCGTGCATTCTTGACCTCTGCGACCTCGACCTCCTCGACAAAAGAAGACCAAGAACCACAGTTGGGACACCGTCCTAGATACTTGGGTGAATTATAGGCACAATTTTGACAAATAAATGTCGTTTTTTTCTTTGCGATGATAAACCTCTTTCTAAATCTCTATCTCACACTCAATCACTTGGCAAAAATCAATCTTCTCATTTGGCACAAACTGGCGCATAAGCATTCCGTGAGTTACAATGATAATAGTTTTATAATTTTTATATTTTTCCAAAGCTCTTAAAAAACGATGACGCATCTCTAGATCAGTTTCATAGCGATAAGGAGAATCTTCAGATAAAGCTCCTTGATGTTTTAGATAATATTCATGAGCTACCAATACACTAGTTAAATCAGAGTTAGTGCCATCTAAGTCTGGACGCCACTCATGAAAAAACGGCTCCACAAACAAGTCCAATCCTGTTTCAACTGCTATATAATGTGCTGTTTCTAAAGCCCTCGTCACAGACGATGAAATAATAATCTCTGCCTTTCCAAAACATACAGTTTTAGCAACTTCTTTTGCCAGACTGCGACCTTTTCCTGTCAATGGTGCTAAATCACGACCAAAACCACTATAGAGTTGGGGATTTTCAAGTTTATCAAGCATACTATAATCTGGCTCCCCATGACGGACAAAGATAATCTTCATCTTATTTCCCTGTACTTCCAAAGCCACCAGTCCGCACGCCATCAGCCTCATCTCCATCTGCAATTAAGAAAGGAGCAAAGACAGCTTGAACCACACGTTCACCGACTTCAAGGACTACTTCCTGGTCGGTAATATTTTTCATCTGAGCAAAGATATGGCCTTCATTTCCTGGATTTCCGTAGTAGTCTCCATCGATAACCCCCACAGAGTTGATTAAGACCAGGCCTTTTTTGCGAGGGTTAGAGGAACGGTCATAAAGATAGAGCACCTCACCCGCTTGCATATAGGCCTTGACCCCAGTTGGCACGAGGACGATTTCTCCTGGTGCAATGACCGTGCGTTCTGCCACCTTTAAGTCGTAACCAGCTGCGTGTGCTGTCTCCCGTTTTGGTAACAAGTCCTGATTGGTATAGCTTGATACAAGTTCAAATCCACGAATTTTTGTCATCTTCATTCCTCTTTCATTCTATATAGTTTCCATCTCTTCTATTATACCATCACTTTGCCCTAGCGTCTCCCCTCTACTACTATTCGTATTTTTAAAAAGAATTCTCTTCAATCTGGAAGTTACATATTGTTTTCATGTTTTTTTCTGAAAACAAAACGCTATCATGACTGATATGACATATAATTTGTGCTAAAAAATGCTATTTAAAGCTTGAAAATAAGCTTTATTTTTAAAATTATTCCCTGTGTAGGGAATAATTTTAAAAGCAAAATATTTTACCCTATAAAATTATTTTGTGGAGGTCGTGTCTCAGCATTCAATTCTTATTACCAACAGATAGGGTTTGAAATATCCAGATCTTTAAGAGTAATCAGGCATTGATGATTAGGCACTATTTTTTTATGAAAAGGGAAGATAAAATGAAAAAGAATAGGAATATTAAAATTTTCTCATTTGTCCTTTGTTTAGTGGCCATGCTTTTCGCTTTAGGTCTGAATCGCACTTCAGCTGAAACTCCTGAAGTTTCAGTAACTGGAAAATTCGTAGATACAATCAAAAATGTTAAGGTATCAAATAATGAAGGCGGAGTTCTCGACTGGGAATTAAAACAATGGGCTACATTCCGTCTTAATGCAGATTTTGATTTATCTGGAAAAAATGTTAAGGCAGGAGATCAAACGATAATTACGGTGCCTGATGCTATAATCATTAACTCTGATAATATTGAAATCAAGGATATCAATACAAATGAGGTGATTGCACATGCAAAACTAAGTGCTGATAACAAGTCCATTACTTTAACTTATACGGATTATGTTGAAAAACACTCAGATACTCACGGATCTTTCTTCTTCTATGCTCGAGTCGATTTCAAAAAACACCCTCAACAAGGAGAAATTCCAGTTGAGATTACGATTAATAAAGAAACAATACCTGCTGGTAAGGTATCATTTACTGGTATTGGCGATGGTGATCCGTCTCTTTTATCAAAGACTAGTTGGGTTAACGAGGGAGACAAAAGAGAGGTTCAATACACTATTTCAGTCAATCGTACAAAACAAAACGTCAAGAGTGTAACAATTGAAGATCACTTGAAATTTACAAATGCTAGCTATGTAAAAGATAGCATTAAGGTTATCAAAGGTAAATTCTCTTATGAAACCGGTGAATGGGTATTCTCAAACCGTGTTGATGTAACAGACCAACACAAGATTACAGTTAGTGAAGATGGACAATCTTTCGTTGTCAAATTAGGGGACATGACAGAAGAAGACCAATATCGTATTTCTTATAACGTACGTTTAAATTATGAACCCGTTGATGGCGAATTATTGAATAATGACGCTACATTAAAAGGTGAAGGTGTCGTTGTTAAAGAAGTGACAAATGGTGCTTTAGTTCAAATTGCTGGTGGTGCTGGTGTTGGTTATGTTTACTCAATCAACATCCATAAAGTAGATGAGGCGAATCAACCACTTAAGGGTGCTAAATTTAAAGTAGTTCGTCAAGCTAATAACCAAGTTATTGGTGAGTATGTATCAGATGATAATGGTAATATTGCTGTTAACAAACTGTTGAAAGATAAATATATCATCACCGAGGTTGAAGCACCATCAGGCTATGTCATCAAGGATGCAGATACAGAAGTTAATATTGAAGATTTTGGAACTGATCGTTCAGTAACTAAAACAATTGTGAATCCGAAAGATAAGCCAAAAGAAACACAAGCTACCATCGAACTAGAGAAAGCTCTTACCGGTCGTGCTCTAACAGATGGCGAATTCAGCTTTGAATTGTACGAGGGTGCAACTAAGCTTCAAACTGTTACCAACAAAAACGGAAAAGTAACATTTGCACCAATTGAGTACACCGAAGAAGGTGAACACACCTACACTGTTAAGGAAGTAGCTGGAAATACCCCAGGTATTACCTATGACAAGACTGATAAACAAGTAACTGTTAAGGTGAAAAAAGATGGCGACAACCTGAAAGCAGATGTGGCTTATCCAGATAATAAAACCTTCTCAAATACTTATACGGCTCCCCAACCAGCAAAAGCTAAAATTTCAGCTAGCAAGATTTTAGAAGGTGCTGAATTGAAGAATGGCGAATTCAATTTCCAATTGTTGGATGAAACCGGAAAAGTTCTTCAAACAAAACAAAATGCTGCAGATGGTACGGTAACCTTTGATGACATTTCATATTCATCAGAGGACGCAGGAAAAACCTTCCACTACACGATCAAAGAAGTTATTCCTGAAAGCAAAGCAAAAGGAATGACCTACGATGAAGGAAGTATTGATGCTACTGTAACTGTCACAAAAGATGATGCAAGCAATACACTCAAAGCTTCTGTGGCATATGGTGATAAAACATCCTTCACCAACAAATTAGTAACAACCTCAATTCCACCAACTCCTCCAACTGTTGACAAACCTGAATTGAAACTCTACAGCATCCAATTGCACAAAGTGAACCAAGAAGGGAAAGCTCTTGTTGGTGCCGTATTCGGTCTCTTTGAAGCCGATGGTACGACTCCTGTAGCAAATCCTTATGGTGCAGGTCAAGCAACTGCTACCTCTGATGCAAACGGTCTTGTAACCTTTACAGGATTAGAAGCAAAAGATTATGTAGTAAGAGAGCTTACAGCTCCAGACGGTTACCAATTATCAGATGAAGTCATCAAGATCACAGCTAGTGATTTGGTTGCTTCAAACAGTGTAGTGGATAAAGGAAATGTCGTTAACAAACCGTTCACTTCAATTCCACCAACTCCTCCGACTGTTGACAAACCTGAATTGAAACTCTACAACATTCAATTGCACAAGGTGAATGCGGAAGGAGCCGCACTTGCTGGTGCAGTATTTGGTCTCTTTGAAGCTGATGGTACGACTCCTGTAGCGAACCCTTACGGACAAGGTCAAGCGACTGCAACTTCTGATAAGGATGGTCTTGTAACCTTCATTGGATTTGAAGCGAAAGATTATATCATCAAGGAATTGACAGCTCCAGCTGGCTATCAATTATTGAGCGATCCAATCACTGTTACAGTGGAAGACTATGTGAAATCTACAAACTTTGTAGTGGACAAAGGAAATGTCGTTAACAAGAAGACACCTCCAACACCTTCAACTGATAAACCTAAAGGAAATCATCCTTCTGGTAAACAATCAAAAGAAGGTAAGAAACAAGGCCTTCCTTCTACTGGTGAAACAGTAAGTACTGGACTTATTGCAGCAGGGCTTGCCCTTGCAGGTGCTGGAAGCATGCTCGTTGCTAAAAAACGCCACGAATAATTCTAAAACAGGTTTTCATCTAGCATTGCTAGATGGACCTGTTTTTTATTGATGACAGTCCTGTTTTCTGATCTTATTCCCGGTGTTTTTGCGCCCTTTCTAAGGCACAAAAAAGAGATCAGCTCAAGTCCAATCTCTAGCTTCATTATAATTCCTGTAATAAATAACGGAAGAGTTCTAAATTCCCTTTTTCTTCATTGACCAAGTATTCTGGATGCCACTGCAAGCCCATAATCCGATGGCCGTCTACTGCTTCAATCGCTTCGATGGTGTGATCGCGCGGATCAAAGGCGGTCGCACGGAAATTTGGTGCAAGATCCTTGATACTTTGACGGTGAACGGAATTGATCCGACTGGCCTGACCAAAGAGTTGCTCCACCACACTACCTTTTTTAGTCTCGATAGAATGGGAAGTCCCAAACGGAAGTCCTTGCCAATGTCCTTCAATCTCTTGGTTGAGTGTTCCTCCAAAAGCTACATTGATCAACTGAACCCCACGGCAGATTCCTAGAACCGGTTTGTTTTGGCGTACTGCTTCCTTCAGCAGGGCAAGCTCAAATTGATCGCGTTCGATATTGTAATCATCACTTTCGATGGTTTTTTCTTCGCCATAGAGACTAGGATCGACATTTTGGCCTCCACTTAAGATCAATTTGTCAATCGTTTCAACATAATCCTTAACCAAGGAAGGATCTCCCATCGGGATGACCATTGGAAGTCCACCTGCTTGACGGATCCCTTCCGCAAATTGACTAGACACGGAGGAATGAAGGTTTTTCCCTTCCGGGTCCACCGGACAGAGATTAGCGGATACTCCAACAATTGTTCTGCACATATTCATTCCTCCTTCATTTTAACTACTACTTATCTTACCACCCATTAGTGATAGTGTCTAATATGTATTTTTTAAAGCCGTGATAGATTTTATTTATCACCCTCACTTTCCTCACAAAACAATTGATGATTATACAAGTTTTTTTACCTATATTATGTTAAAATAGAGAGGAAAATAGAATCGTCCTTCAAGGCGCACATTAGGCTGTTTCGAAGGCGCAAGCGCTAGATTCCTAGCCTTGTTGAAAAAATAGACATAGAAATGGAAGATACAATGGAAAAACAAACCGTTGCAGTATTGGGTCCTGGTTCATGGGGAACAGCCCTTTCACAAGTCCTCAATGATAACGGCCATGAAGTCCGTCTCTGGGGAAATATCCAAGAACAAATCGATGAAATCAATACCGCTCATACCAATCAACGCTATTTCAAAGACATCGTTATTAGCGATCAAATTACCGCTACGACCGATCTGACAGCTGCTTTGGACGGTGTGGATGCTGTCCTTTTTGTCGTTCCTACAAAGGTGACCCGCTTGGTCGCTAAACAAGTTGCTGAAACACTGGATCACCCTGTCACAGTCATGCACGCTTCTAAAGGATTAGAACCTGGTACACACGATCGGATTTCTCAAATCCTCGAAGAAGAAATCCCTGCCTCTCTTCGCAGTGAGGTAGTGGTCGTTTCTGGACCGAGTCATGCAGAGGAGACCATCGTACGGGACATCACCCTCATTACAGCTGCCTCAAAAGATTTAGAAGTTGCACGTTATGTTCAAGAACTCTTTAGCAATCACTACTTCCGCCTGTATACCAATACCGATGTTATCGGAGTGGAAACTGCTGGAGCCTTGAAGAATATCATCGCTGTCGGAGCTGGGGCCCTGCACGGTCTTGGTTATGGTGACAATGCCAAAGCAGCTATCATCACGCGCGGTCTCGCTGAAATCACGCGCCTTGGCGTTAAGCTAGGAGCTAGCCCATTGACTTATAGCGGTTTGTCTGGGGTTGGTGACTTGATCGTTACCGGTACTTCTGTTCATTCCCGCAACTGGCGAGCTGGGGATGCTCTCGGACGTGGTGAAAAATTGGAAGACATCGAAGCCAACATGGGCATGATCATTGAAGGGATCTCTACGACCAAAGTCGCCCACGAGCTGGCCCAAGAATTGGATGTCTACATGCCGATTACACAAGCCATTTACCAAGTCATTTATGAAGGGAAAGATATCCGCGAAGCAATCCACCACATGATGAGCAATGAATTTAAAGAAGAAAACGAGTGGAAATAAGCCAACCACCCTAACATCAATCCTACCTTTTAGAAAGGAAACTATATGACTAAAGTTAGAAAAGCAGTCATTCCTGCGGCTGGTTTAGGGACACGCTTCCTCCCAGCTACCAAAGCTTTGGCAAAGGAAATGTTGCCAATCGTTGACAAACCTACTATCCAATTCATCGTAGAAGAGGCTCTGAAATCTGGAATTGAGGAAATCCTTGTCGTAACAGGGAAGGCCAAACGTTCGATCGAAGACCATTTCGACTCTAACTTCGAATTGGAATACAATCTCGAGCAAAAAGGCAAGACTGACTTACTCAAGTTGGTCAATGATACAACAGCGATCAATCTTCATTTCATCCGCCAAAGTCACCCTCGAGGTTTAGGGGACGCTGTTCTTCAAGCCAAGGCCTTTGTTGGGAACGAGCCTTTTGTCGTTATGTTGGGAGATGATCTGATGGACATCACTAATGATGATGCCTTGCCATTGACCAAACAATTGATGAACGACTACGATGAAACCCATGCATCAACCATCGCTGTGATGGAAGTCCCTCATGAAGAGGTTTCTTCTTACGGTGTGATCGCGCCTCAAGGCGAAGGTATTAATGGTCTTTATAGCGTTGAAACTTTTGTAGAAAAACCAAAGCCAGAGGACGCTCCAAGCAATCTCGCTATCATCGGGCGCTACCTCTTGACTCCTGAAATCTTTGATATTCTTGCAAATCAAGAACCAGGTGCTGGCAATGAAATTCAATTGACGGATGCAATCGACACCCTTAATAAGACCCAACGAGTCTTTGCCCGTGAATTTAAAGGCCAACGCTACGATGTAGGTGATAAATTCGGCTTCATGAAAACTTCGATCGACTATGCCTTGAAACACCCTCAAGTCAAAGACGATCTCAAACAATATATTATCGACCTTGGAAAAAAATTAGAAGCATCTGAACAAACTGCAGACTAAAAAAGAAGGAAGAGAGATTTCATTCTCACTTCCTTTTTTTGTTGTATCTTATAAACTGTATCGTTTAATGGGTTCTACGTTTTTCGATGTAGTAGCCAAATCCAAAAACTATCAAAAGAACTCCGCCTACCATTGTCGCAATGGAAATACTTTGACCGGTTGATGGTAATTTTTTCTCACCTTTCTTCTCTTCAATTTTTGCTGCAGATTTATAAACTACACCATAAGTTGAGAAATGAGAGGTTGTAAATGTTATGGCTGACTTATCTTCATTTAGTTGGAATTGGAAGGATTCCAATTGACCATTTTCACCGATACCATAAACTGCTTCTACTTCTTTTTGGCTATTTACTGGAATGGTCACAACAGTTGGACTAATTTGATGTACAGGATTATTTTGGTTCGATAATTGAATATTATATGCCTTGTACTCTTTACCAGCTAGTTCTTTGACATCTTTCAAAACTTCAACAAGAAGACTATAGCCACCTTGAGCAAAATCAGGGTTTTGCAAGACGATACCTGTTGCCTGGTCTACTAAAATATATGAATTTGTTGGTAAAACTGGGCGACCAACGGTACTAACACTGTTGCTATTTGTAGGAACAACAGTAGTTGTACGACTTGGTGTTGTTTCTTCCTTGCTTGGCTCTGTACTTGTTTCAGTGCTTGGTTTCGTTTCTGACTTGCTTGGTTCTGTACTTGCTTCGGTGCTTGGTTTCGTTTCTTCCTTGCTTGGTTCTGTACTTGACTCAGTGCTTGGTTTCGTTTCTTCCTTGCTTGGCTCTGTACTTGCTTCGGTGCTTGGTTTCGTTTCTTCCTTGCTTGGTTCTGTACTTGCTTCGGTGCTTGGTTTTGTTTCTTCCTTGCTTGGTTCTGTACTTGACTCAGTGCTTGGTTTCGTTTCTTCCTTGCTTGGTTCTGTACTTGACTCAGTGCTTGGTTTCGTTTCTTCTTTGCTTGGTTCTGTACTTGCTTCGGTGCTTGGCTTCGTTTCTTCCTTACTTGGCTCGGTGCTTGACTCTGTTGGATCCTTGTAGTCATCTGGTAAAGATGCACGGTATGGATCATCTGTACGACCTGCTTCTTTTAGAGTTGCAGACAATTCAGACTCATATTGCTTGAATTGTTTGAAGAGACGTTCAGACCGAGCTAAAGCATCTTCAGTCACCTTATCTTCAACTGCTTTTGCTGCAGCTTCATCAGCTTTCAAGGCAGCGTATTTTGCATCGCTCACTTTTTGTTCAATAATGAGCTGTTTTTCTAGTGCTTTCCAGTGATTTTGGATAGATTTTCCAAAGAGATCTTGGTTATTGATGGCCATTTGGTCGATGTGCCAAACTGTCCAATACCATGAATTTGGATCATAAGTAGCCGTTTGAGGTTTAAAAGCTTCGTAAGTATCTTTTACATTTCCATAGAATGGAACATAAGGGGTATTCCGTGAAGGTCCCATGCCGAGCCATACAGTTCCACCAAATGATTTTGGAAGGTTTGGATTGATTTGATAGACATGGGCATCAATCACATTTTCATTTCCTAAAGCATACTTGTATTGGTCTTTCCGAACAGTATCGTTGCTACCATCATCACCTTGTTTCTTAACACCAATTTGATCATCTGGTACAAAACGTCCATTCAAGTGTTCAAACCGGTTCCGTTGCAAGGCAAACGCATCTTCTAAGGTGTATTTTTTGTTTGGATCGGTTGGTGAACGGAAGAGCTCATACTCATCATCCTCATAAGTGACTTTAGAGTCTGGATCTAGCAAGGTGATTCCTGCATAGGTCCGTGAGCGGTCTCCTTCAGCATATTTTTCTGGTCCATAAGATTTAGCGATATGGAAGTTGCCATCTTTGTCTGTCTTGTAGTTACCAGATTCCTTGGCTACTTTTTCGACATCTTTAGAGGCAATGACATTTTCAGTGTCATTCAAATCAACATGACCTAGGTAGTAGGTATTTGCAAAGACTGCATATTTATCTTCTGGCACCTTCACCGCTACATATTGGTGGCCAGAAAGAATTTCCATATACCAAGTTTCATTTTGGTCTGCAAAGACGACCACATTCCCTTCAGCTGAACCTTTTTCTTCGATGACTTTAGCCAGTAATTCAACTCCTTCACGAGCTGACTTAACGCGTGGTAACACTACGTCCAACATAGCAGCTTCTGGAATTCCGTTTTCTGTCAATGGGTCCGTCTTCAAGACTTTCTTATTCGGGATAGCTGTTACTGTCGCAGTCATGGATACACCGGCTTCATTAAATCCATGTTCACCAAAAGCACCGTTACTACCGTCACCACGAGCAGAGTCATAGGTCGCTGTGTATTTCATTTCATTGGCAGCATGCGGGTAGGTGAATCCGTTAGATTCATCCTCGATCTGATCTCCCTCGTTATAGGTCTTAGCATCGACCACAACATAGTTTTTGTTGTGTTTTCCACCATTTGGATAATAAGGGTAGTCCTCTGTCCGACCAAAGAGAGTGGTCCCATCCTTGGTCAACTGGCGACCAATGATAAATCCACAGCAGGCCTGAACGGCTTGAATTGGTAGGAGTAAGAACGTCATCGCTATCAAAGCTAGTTTAAACAACCATTTCTTCATGGCAAATCTCCTTTATGTTTGAATGTTCCTTTATAGAAAAAGGGAGCATCCCCTATTTTTTATACCTTAAGTCTATCTTTTTTTCACCTCTTTTGCAAGCGCTTTCTATTTTGTGTTTTTATACCTTTTTACCCATGATTACCTTCTCTATGGGCCTACCAATAGTGGGTTCACTCGGCTCCTGCAAGTATATTATAATAAATATATACAATTCTTTGCATTTCAAACAATTTTCTGTTAGTTTACGATTTCGCTACATTTTTTAGAAAAAAAGAGGCTGGGACAAAAGTCCTGGCCTCTCAATTGTTTTTGGATTGTCGAGCAAGACGCAGTGGTTGAGTGGGCTCTACTACGCTG
>NZ_JVEE01000024.1 GCF_001073155.1 Streptococcus parasanguinis | reverse complement strand
CAAAAAAACTCCAAACGCGATACAATTAAGGTGTTCAAGCCAATTGTAAAGCGAAAGGAGAAAAATATGGCTCAAAAATCACATAGTTTATCACACACAAAATGGATGTGTAAATATCACATTGTGTTCACCCCTAAGTATAGACGAAAAGTGATCTATAATCAATATCGAAGTAGTTTGGGAGAAATATTCCATAGATTATGTAGTTATAAAGGTGTTGAGATTATCGAAGGCCATTTAATGCCAGATCATGTTCATATGTTGGTAAGCATTCCACCTAGAATTAGTGTTGCAAGCTTCATGGGATATTTAAAAGGTAAAAGTGCTCTAATGATGTTCGATAAACACGCAAATCTGAAATATAAGTTTGGAAATCGACATTTTTGGGCAGAGGGATATTATGTAAGTACAGTTGGCCTCAATGAAGCCACAATAAAGAAATACATTCAGGAACAAGAGCGAAAAGATATTGCTTTAGATAAGTTGAGTGTAAAAGAATATGAAGATCCCTTTAGGGATAGTAGCAAGTAGTACGTATACCTCTTTGAGAGGTCTGTGACGAGTCAAATGCAATAAGGCTTGAACAAAGTGAAAGCCAGCGTCTTTAGGCGCTGGCTAGTTATCTGGGCTTATAGCCCTGGTACAAACCACCCGTTTGACGGGTGGTCATGATTTAGGAGGCTATTGATTTTCTATTTTTGATAGGTTTTTACGACCCAATCGACCCCTTCATCTGCCGTGAGAGTATAGACGGGATTTTGACTCGTTTCATAAAAAGTCATCGAGAGAGTTTTGCCATCCACGAATACTTCGATGGAGTTGGTATCGCGAATGATCGAAAAATGATGATCTTTTTCAGCATCCAACTGAATCCATCTCGATTGAAATGCTGGATTTTCTTTTCCAGAAATGGGGTGCCCAAATTGGTCTCGACTGAAGCTAAAACGTTTTTGAGAGGCGTCGTAAATCAATCGCAAGACACTATCAGGATCAGTTTCATCGCCATAACCTAAGATAAAGGAGCAACCCGGTTTGGCATCAAGTTCAAACAAGGTTTGTTTCCCTCTCGCTGGGATCGTGATCTGATTGCCCTGAACAATGGTTTCTGACGCATGCTCTACAAGAAAGTGTTCTTTCACTGACTCAGGTAACTCCTGAACCAATCGTCCGTCTTTCAGAGACAATTTTCTTGGAAGAGTCATACTACCTGCCCACCCATGAGCTAAATCATGACTGGGGATAGACCGGTGCCACATTTGCATCCAGGCAACCAGGTATCGTTCACCATTTGGTCCTTGACAAGTTTGAGGGGCATAGAAATCCAAACCGCCATCCATTTCATCATAGGAATCGACATGAAAGTGCCCTGTTTCCCAATTCATGTCACCGATAAAGGCAACCGTCGAATTTATGTTCCAGTATTTTTCTTGCTGCCTTTCCATTTCAATGGGAGACAGGATCAAGACCCATTTGCCATCTAAAGGGAAGAAATCGGGACACTCCCACATAATCCCTTGCCCTTTTTCACCTTCTAGAAGGAGTGATGTAAAGGTCCAATCTATTAGATTACTTGATGCAAATAGAAGAATTTGACCTCTGTCATCTGGCGTCTTAGAAGCAACGACAGCGTAATAGCTTCCTTGATATTCAAATACTTTAGGATCACGAAAATCTGCAATATCTGCGATCCCCTCAATATGTTGAGCATGGATCACTGGATTAGTAGGCAACTTTTCAAAGGTAATGCCATCTGTCGAAACCGCAAGACACTGAGTCTCCTCGCGCTTTTCCTCATCGTCTACATGACCCGTATACAGCAAATAGAGCTTGTCATCTTTCACAATAGCACTACCCGAGAAGCAGCCATCCTTATCATAGCTTTCACTTGGTGCTAAAGCTACTGGCAATTCTTCCCAATGGAGAAGATCTTTTGATTTGGCATGCCCCCAATGCATGGGACCCCAAACACTATCATAGGGATAGAATTGGTAAAACAAATGATATTCCCCACGGAAGTAAACAAAACCATTTGGATCGTTCATCCAGCCGATTGGAGGTAGCAAATGAAATGCTCCTCTATATTGCTGGTCAACCTTCTCCCTGTTTTCATCGATATACTGATTTACTTTTCGAATGCTTTCCTTCATCTTTTTCACCTATTTTCTATTTTCAATGCTGATAACCTGATCTTTGTCACTCCACTTCTTCATCCATTTGGGGATTTCTTGGCTGATGGTCGTCGGTAGAACCACATAAGCCTCCTTGCTCAAGTCTTCTGCAATGGCTGAATGGAGATAGGTCGCAACCACCACGCGCTCATAGAGACTGACCTGTGGAAATTGACCCGCAAACCCTGCGATCATCCCTGCCAAGGTATCCCCCATCCCACCTGTTGCTTGATAGGGGCCTCCAACATCTAGCTGATAGCCCTCTTCTTGCCCACTTGTCCAAATGCGGGTGTGAGGCCCTTTTTCTACAATGACAGTTCCTTTAGGAAAACTTTGAACCGCTTCTCGGCTTCTATCTTCAGTCTGGCTTGCTAGATCAATCCCTGACAGTTTTTCCCATTCTTTTTGATGAGGGGTAAAGACCAACTGAGCCTCTGGCAGGTCAAACTGAGAGGCTGCAAAAAGACTAATAGCTCCTCCATCTAAGATCAAGACCTGCTGGCTAGAGACTTGTTCAAAAATCATATTCAAGATTGCATGGTTTTCTCTTGCTTCCTTTAAGCCTGGACCGACAAGAATCACACCGGCTTTTTGAATTTGCTCACAAAGGAGTTGGTGATCGGCTAGATCAAAGCCCATAGCTTCAGGAAGATGGCTATGAAGGGCTGTCAGATTATCAGGATCTGTTGCGATAGTGACCAACCCCGCACCACTATGAACCGCAGCAAACGCCGCCATAATAATAGCTCCCCCATAGGGGTAAGTCCCGCCAACCAAGAGCAGGCGACCAAAATCGCCCTTATAAGATCTTGCCTCTCGCTTCACAATGACACGCTGAATCTCATCTTTTTGAATTGTTTTCATACCTTCCTCATTTCTAGCGAAAAAGGAGAAGCCACGACTCCCCCTCCTTCTTTTATTTTCCTCTGAATTCTGCGAAGACTTGCAAGATCTTAGCAGCCACAGCTTGTGGTTGATTTTGTTTGGCTACCAATTGATCATCCGCATAAGGCCGAAGGGCTGGAAAATCACCAATTTGAACTGCATAAAGAGCATTTTCAAAGAGCTCAATATCATTTTGATCATTGCCAAAAGCCACGAAATTCTCTCCACAGAGTTCTTCTACGGTTGTTGCTTTATGAGTGTCTCCTGGATTAAGATAGATGCATTTTTCATGCGCATGATAGCGGATATGGGCCTTATCTGTCGTTTCGATCCGCTCGATGATCTCATCCACGAGCTCCTCATGGCCACCCATATAGATCACGACCTTAATCGGATCTGTCAGCTCCTCTAACGAACGATACTGGGCTTTCTTGAGGGGATCTACATTAGCAACAAAAGGAATCTTTTCCAAAATCTGTCCGCTATAATCAAAGGTATCATCCACAAAAAATGGTAGATTGTAATGGCGACAAAAGCCAAGGACTTCCCGATACACATCCTTGTCCAATTGTTCCTCATATACCAATTGCCCCTGGCGATAGGCCAATCCACCATTTAAACCAATCACGAGTTGTTGACTCAATGGGTCCCCTAAAAGGCCCAAGCAGTCCCGGTAAGAACGTGCAGAAGCAAAGGCAACTTCATGGCCAAATTCTTCTGCTCTCAATAAGACCTGTTTGATTTCATCATCGATTGTGACACCATCGAATGACAGGGTTCCATCTAAATCAAATACAAACTTCATCTTGTTCACACTTTCATTTTTTTAAGGCACGAACAGCTGCTTCGTAGGTCTGCTCCATCAGCATGGTGACGGTCATAGGACCAACCCCTCCTGGTACCGGAGTAATATGACTGGCCAAAGGGGCAACGGATTCAAAATCGACATCCCCACACAATTTGCCATTCTCATCGCGATTCATTCCGACGTCAATGACAACGGCACCTTCTTTCACGAAGTCTGCTGTTACAAATTTCGCACGACCGATCGCAACAACCAAGATATCTGCTCTTCTAGCAATTTTAGGCAGATGATGGGTCCGAGAATGGGTCAAGGTTACCGTCGCATTTTTGGCGAGGAGCAACTGTGCCATTGGTTTTCCAACGATATTGGAACGACCAATCACGACTGCTCGCTTCCCTTCTAGATCAATCCCGTACTCTTTGAACATCTCCATGATCCCAGCGGGAGTTGAAGGCACCATGAGAGGATTTCCAGCCCACAAGCGTCCCATATTCAATGGATGAAAGCCATCCACATCTTTTGTCGGATCAATGGCTAAAAGGACTGCATCCGCATCGATATGCTTAGGCAGTGGCAACTGCACCAAAATCCCATGCCAAAGGGGATCTTGATTGTAGTGTTCGATCACTTCTAATAATTCAGCTTGGCTGATGCTTTCAGGAAGTCGTCTCACTTCACTCCGAAAGCCTGCCGCAATAGCAGAACGTTCTTTATTACGGACATAAACCTGACTAGCTGGATTCTCTCCTACTAAAATCACAACGAGTCCAGGCACAACTCCTGTCTCTTCTTTTAATCGTGCTGTTTTATTCGCAATCTCACCCTGTAATTTTGTAGCGAGCGCCTTCCCATCAATGAGTGTCGTCATATCAATTCTCTTTCTAGTCAAGTAATGAAAATAGTCCTCTCTATTATAGCAGATTTCAACTCTCAAACCTAACTGTTCCTATTTAGAATTTCCTATAGACGAAAACTATAACCAGATGGACAAAAAATGAGCTTGAGACCACCCCAAACTCATCCACTCAGCTACTTAGTAAAGTAATTCATAAATTTCCATTGCAATTAAATCAATGCTATCAAATGTATAGGTTTCACGCGCTTTGACATCACGAAGTGTAAAGGTTGAACCTTCTTCTTCATTGTGGTTGTAGGCTACTTCAGCGACAACAACACCGTTACGTTCAAAATTACGTTTTAAGTTTCCACCGTCTTTTGTCATCGTCTCCAAACGGTTAATAATCCGTACTAAATGTGATTCCATTTTATTTCTCCTCTTTACTTTCTACTCTCCTATTTTATCATAAAAGAGAAAGCTCTTCCAATAAAAATTCACATTTTTCCATTGATTTACTCTCTTCTTCACTCCTTAGTGACATTCCGTAGCAAATTCTTGCAAACTTCTAGAATACTGATATAATGAAACTATAAAACTTTGACTATTTTTGACCTTTTAAAAATAGGCTCGTCTCTTGATGGAAAACCATCAAAAACCTACTGTGAGGTATGTATATGCTTTGTCAAAATTGTAAAATAAATGAATCAACCATCCATTTATATACAAATGTAAATGGACGTCAGCAGCAAGTAGACCTCTGTCAAAATTGCTATAAAATTATGAAAACAGACCCAAATAACAGCTTCTTGAAAGGCATGACCCAACGGAGCCAACTCACTGGAGATCCTTTTGAAGATTTCTTCAATAACCTTGGAAACTTCCAAAGTCCGCAAGAACCTCAAACTCCTCCAACTCAATCTGGAGGCAGTTATGGAGGTGGCGGCTACGGCCAAAACAATAACCGTGGTGGTGGTCAAGACCCTCGTCAAGCACGCCCTCAAAAGCCAAAAGGACTGTTAGAAGAGTTCGGCATCAATGTCACAGAAATTGCCCGCAAAGGGGATATTGACCCTGTCATTGGCCGTGACGAGGAGATTATCCGTGTCATCGAAATTCTCAACCGTCGAACCAAGAACAATCCGGTTCTGATTGGAGAACCTGGGGTCGGAAAGACTGCTGTTGTGGAAGGCCTGGCTCAAAAAATCGTCGATGGCGACGTTCCACATAAATTGCAAGGAAAAGAAGTCATCCGCCTAGACGTCGTCAGCCTCGTTCAGGGCACAGGCATCCGTGGTCAATTCGAAGAACGCATGCAAAAATTAATGGATGAAATTCGTCAACGCGAAGATGTTATTCTGTTCATCGACGAAATCCATGAAATTGTTGGTGCAGGATCAGCTGGTGAGGGCAATATGGACGCTGGAAACATCCTCAAACCAGCCCTGGCGCGAGGAGAACTCCAATTAGTCGGTGCTACTACCCTCAATGAATACCGTATTATTGAAAAAGATGCGGCCTTGGAACGTCGCATGCAGCCCGTTAAGGTCGATGAGCCAACGGTTGAAGAAACCATCACCATCCTCAAGGGCATCCAGAAAAAATACGAAGACTACCACCACGTCCACTATACAGACGGGGCCATCGAAGCGGCAGCTATTCTGTCAAACCGCTACATCCAAGATCGCTTCCTGCCAGACAAGGCCATTGATTTGTTGGATGAAGCGGGGTCTAAGATGAACCTGACCCTAAACTTTGTGGATCCAAAAGTGATCGACCAGCGCTTGATTGAAGCGGAAAACCTCAAAGCTCAAGCAACCCGCGAAGAAGACTTTGAAAAAGCAGCCTACTTCCGTGACCAAATCGCGAAATACAAGGAAATGCAAGGTCAACATGTCACTGATCAGGAGACCCCTGTCATCAGCGAAAAAACGATTGAACACATCGTTGAACAAAAGACCAATATTCCTGTTGGTGATTTGAAAGAAAAAGAACAATCTCAATTGATCAATCTGGCTTCTGATTTGAAAGCCCATGTGATCGGTCAAGATGATGCTGTTGATAAAATTGCGAAAGCCATTCGACGCAATCGTGTTGGCCTAGGATCACCTAACCGTCCGATCGGAAGCTTCCTCTTTGTCGGACCTACCGGTGTCGGGAAGACCGAGTTGTCTAAACAATTGGCGATCGAGCTCTTTGGCTCTGCAGACAATATGATCCGCTTTGACATGAGCGAATACATGGAAAAACATAGCGTAGCGAAACTAGTCGGAGCTCCTCCGGGCTATGTTGGCTACGATGAAGCTGGACAACTAACGGAAAAGGTCCGTCGCAATCCATACTCTCTCGTGTTGTTGGATGAAGTGGAAAAAGCCCATCCAGACGTCATGCACATGTTTTTGCAAGTCTTGGATGATGGCCGTTTGACAGATGGTCAAGGCCGTACCGTCAGCTTTAAAGATACCATTATCATCATGACCTCTAATGCTGGAACCGGCAAAGCTGAGGCCAATGTTGGTTTTGGAGCTGCTCGCGAAGGTCGAACCAACTCTGTACTTGGAGAACTCGGTAACTTCTTTAGCCCTGAATTCATGAACCGTTTTGATGGCATCATTGAATTCCAACCTCTATCAAAAGAAAACCTTCTTCAAATCGTTACCCTCATGCTCGATGAAGTCAATCAACGTCTCGCACAAAATGAGATTCATCTGGATGTGACAGAGAAGGTCAAAGAAAAATTGGTCGATCTGGGATACGATCCAAAAATGGGGGCCCGCCCACTCCGTCGTACCATCCAAGACCATATCGAAGATGCTATTACCGATTATTACCTGGAACATCCAAGTGAGAAACAACTCAAAGCAGTCATGACCAGCAATGGGAAGATATCTATCAAGGCTGCTCACAAGCCAGTAGAACAGGCTTCAGAATCATAATAAGTAAATGTACATTCAGAGAGTGGGACAGAAATCGGTAATTCATTAGAATTCGATTTCGTCGTCCCACCTCCGCACAGTTGAGTAGGGCTGTAAAAGCTGATGAAATCAGCGTAGTAGAGTCCACTCAACCACTGCGTCTTGCTCGACAATCCAAAAATAATTGAGAGGCTAGGACTTTTGTCC
>NZ_JVEE01000023.1 GCF_001073155.1 Streptococcus parasanguinis | reverse complement strand
GCTAAGCGACTACCTTATCTCACAGGGGGCAACCCCCAACTACTTCCGGCGTTCTAGGGCTTAACTGCTGTGTTCGGCATGGGTACAGGTGTATCTCCTAGGCTATCGTCACTTAACTCTGAATGATTAAACATTCAAAATTGAACATCTATATTCTAACAAGTTAACCTTTCGTTGTCAATATCTTCTGACTCTTTGGATAAGTCCTCGAGCTATTAGTATTAGTCCGCTCCATTGCTCACACAACTTCCACTCCTAACCTATCTACCTGATCTTCTCTCAGGGCTCTTACTGATATATAATCATGGGAAATCTCATCTTGAGGTGGGTTTCACACTTAGATGCTTTCAGCGTTTATCCCTTCCCTACATAGCTACCCAGCGATGCCTCTGGCGAGACAACTGGTACACCAGCGGTAAGTCCACTCTGGTCCTCTCGTACTAGGAGCAGATCCTCTCAAATTTCCTACGCCCGCGACGGATAGGGACCGAACTGTCTCACGACGTTCTGAACCCAGCTCGCGTGCCGCTTTAATGGGCGAACAGCCCAACCCTTGGGACCGACTACAGCCCCAGGATGCGACGAGCCGACATCGAGGTGCCAAACCTCCCCGTCGATGTGAACTCTTGGGGGAGATAAGCCTGTTATCCCCAGGGTAGCTTTTATCCGTTGAGCGATGGCCCTTCCATACGGAACCACCGGATCACTAAGCCCGACTTTCGTCCCTGCTCGAGTTGTAGCTCTCGCAGTCAAGCTCCCTTATACCTTTACACTCTGCGAATGATTTCCAACCATTCTGAGGGAACCTTTGGGCGCCTCCGTTACCTTTTAGGAGGCGACCGCCCCAGTCAAACTGCCCGTCAGACACTGTCTCCGTAGATGATGAACCTACCGGGTTAGAGTGGCCATAACACAAGGGTAGTATCCCAACAACGCCTCCATCGAAACTGGCGTCCCGATCTCTATGGCTCCTACCTATCCTGTACATGTGGCACAGACACTCAATATCAAACTGCAGTAAAGCTCCATGGGGTCTTTCCGTCCTGTCGCGGGTAACCTGCATCTTCACAGGTACTAAAATTTCACCGAGTCTCTCGTTGAGACAGTGCCCAAATCATTACGCCTTTCGTGCGGGTCGGAACTTACCCGACAAGGAATTTCGCTACCTTAGGACCGTTATAGTTACGGCCGCCGTTTACTGGGGCTTCAATTCATACCTTCGCTTACGCTAAGCACTCCTCTTAACCTTCCAGCACCGGGCAGGCGTCACCCCCTATACATCATCTTACGATTTAGCAGAGAGCTGTGTTTTTGATAAACAGTTGCTTGGGCCTATTCACTGCGGCTGACTGAAAGCCAGCACCCCTTCTCCCGAAGTTACGGGGTCATTTTGCCGAGTTCCTTAACGAGAGTTCTCTCGCTCACCTGAGGCTACTCGCCTCGACTACCTGTGTCGGTTTGCGGTACGGGTAGAGTATGATTAACGCTAGAAGCTTTTCTTGGCAGTGTGACGTCACTAACTTCGCTACTAAACTTCGCTCCCCATCACAGCTCAATGTTATAGAATTAAGCATTTAACTCAATTCACACCTCACTGCTTAGACGTGCACTTCCAGTCGCACGCTTTAGTTAGCCTACTGCGTCCCTCCTTCACTACATACTCTAGTACAGGAATATCAACCTGTTGTCCATCGGATACACCTTTCGGTCTCTCCTTAGGTCCCGACTAACCCAGGGCGGACGAGCCTTCCCCTGGAAACCTTAGTCTTACGGTGGACAGGATTCTCACCTGTCTTTCGCTACTCATACCGGCATTCTCACTTCTATGCGTTCCAGCGCTCCTCACGGTACACCTTCTCCACACATAGAACGCTCTCCTACCATACCTATAAAGGTATCCACAGCTTCGGTAAATTGTTTTAGCCCCGGTACATTTTCGGCGCAGGGTCACTCGACTAGTGAGCTATTACGCACTCTTTGAATGAATAGCTGCTTCTAAGCTAACATCCTAGTTGTCTGTGCAACCCCACATCCTTTTCCACTTAACAATTATTTTGGGACCTTAGCTGGTGGTCTGGGCTGTTTCCCTTTCGACTACGGATCTTAGCACTCGCAGTCTGACTGCCGACCATAATTCATTGGCATTCGGAGTTTATCTGAGATTGGTAATCCGGGATGGACCCCTCACCCAAACAGTGCTCTACCTCCAAGAATCTTAATGTCGACGCTAGCCCTAAAGCTATTTCGGAGAGAACCAGCTATCTCCAAGTTCGTTTGGAATTTCTCCGCTACCCACAAGTCATCCAAGCACTTTTCAACGTGCCCTGGTTCGGTCCTCCAGTGAGTTTTACCTCACCTTCAACCTGCTCATGGGTAGGTCACATGGTTTCGGGTCTACGACATAATACTATTCCGCCCTATTCAGACTCGGTTTCCCTACGGCTCCGTCTCTTCAACTTAACCTCGCATCATATCGTAACTCGCCGGTTCATTCTACAAAAGGCACGCTCTCACCCATTAACGGGCTCGAACTTGTTGTAGGCACACGGTTTCAGGTTCTATTTCACTCCCCTCCCGGGGTGCTTTTCACCTTTCCCTCACGGTACTGGTTCACTATCGGTCACTAGAGAGTATTTAGGGTTGGGAGATGGTCCTCCCAGATTCCGACGGGATTTCTCGTGTCCCGCCGTACTCAGGATACTGCTAGGTATAAAGACTATTTCGAATACGAGGCTCTTACTCTCTTTGGCTGACCTTCCCATGTCATTCTTCTATAATCTTTAAGTCCACATTGCAGTCCTACAACCCCGAAGAGTAAACTCTTCGGTTTGCCCTCCTGCCGTTTCGCTCGCCGCTACTCAGGCAATCGCTTTTGCTTTCTCTTCCTGCAGCTACTTAGATGTTTCAGTTCACTGCGTCTTCCTCTACCTATCCTTAACAGATAGGAGTACTAGCCATTAGCTAGTGGGTTCCCCCATTCGGACATCTCTGGATCGTCGCTTACTTACAGCTCCCCAAAGCATTTCGTCGTTTGTCACGTCCTTCTTCGGCTTCTAGTGCCAAGGCATCCACCGTGCGCCCTTATTAACTTAACCTTATTTTTGGTCTTGCGACCTAAACTCTTTAAATATTTACAGCGTTTCGGTTTATTTTCTTGTTACTATTTGATATAGATATTCAATTTTCAATGTTCAATCTTAACACCCTTACAGTGTTAATGGAGCCTAGCGGGATCGAACCGCTGACCTCCTGCGTGCAAAGCAGGCGCTCTCCCAGCTGAGCTAAGGCCCCACAAGACCTCTCAAAACTAAACAAGACCAACGTACAGGTTTCCATTTCCTTAGAAAGGAGGTGATCCAGCCGCACCTTCCGATACGGCTACCTTGTTACGACTTCACCCCAATCATCTATCCCACCTTAGGCGGCTGGCTCCTTACGGTTACCTCACCGACTTCGGGTGTTACAAACTCTCGTGGTGTGACGGGCGGTGTGTACAAGGCCCGGGAACGTATTCACCGCGGCGTGCTGATCCGCGATTACTAGCGATTCCGACTTCATGTAGGCGAGTTGCAGCCTACAATCCGAACTGAGACTGGCTTTAAGAGATTAGCTTGCCGTCACCGACTCGCGACTCGTTGTACCAGCCATTGTAGCACGTGTGTAGCCCAGGTCATAAGGGGCATGATGATTTGACGTCATCCCCACCTTCCTCCGGTTTATTACCGGCAGTCTCGCTAGAGTGCCCAACTCAATGATGGCAACTAACAATAGGGGTTGCGCTCGTTGCGGGACTTAACCCAACATCTCACGACACGAGCTGACGACAACCATGCACCACCTGTCACCTCTGTCCCGAAGGAAAACTCTATCTCTAGAGCGGTCAGAGGGATGTCAAGACCTGGTAAGGTTCTTCGCGTTGCTTCGAATTAAACCACATGCTCCACCGCTTGTGCGGGCCCCCGTCAATTCCTTTGAGTTTCAACCTTGCGGTCGTACTCCCCAGGCGGAGTGCTTAATGCGTTAGCTGCGGCACTGAGTCCCGGAAAGGACCCAACACCTAGCACTCATCGTTTACGGCGTGGACTACCAGGGTATCTAATCCTGTTTGCTCCCCACGCTTTCGAGCCTCAGCGTCAGTTACAGACCAGAGAGCCGCTTTCGCCACCGGTGTTCCTCCATATATCTACGCATTTCACCGCTACACATGGAATTCCACTCTCCCCTTCTGCACTCAAGTTAAACAGTTTCCAAAGCGTACTATGGTTAAGCCACAGCCTTTAACTTCAGACTTATCTAACCGCCTGCGCTCGCTTTACGCCCAATAAATCCGGATAACGCTCGGGACCTACGTATTACCGCGGCTGCTGGCACGTAGTTAGCCGTCCCTTTCTGGTAAGTTACCGTCACAGTGTGAACTTTCCACTCTCACACTCGTTCTTCTCTTACAACAGAGCTTTACGATCCGAAAACCTTCTTCACTCACGCGGCGTTGCTCGGTCAGGGTTGCCCCCATTGCCGAAGATTCCCTACTGCTGCCTCCCGTAGGAGTCTGGGCCGTGTCTCAGTCCCAGTGTGGCCGATCACCCTCTCAGGTCGGCTATGTATCGTCGCCTTGGTGAGCCGTTACCTCACCAACTAGCTAATACAACGCAGGTCCATCTCTTAGTGATGCAATTGCACCTTTCAAATCAACATCATGCAATGTCGACTTTTATGCGGTATTAGCTATCGTTTCCAATAGTTATCCCCCGCTAAGAGGCAGGTTACCTACGCGTTACTCACCCGTTCGCAACTCTTCCGCTCGGTGCAAGCACCAAGCTTCAGCGTTCTACTTGCATGTATTAGGCACGCCGCCAGCGTTCATCCTGAGCCAGGATCAAACTCTCATTAAAATAATTGTTTGTCTTAAACTCATTCTGTCACTGACAGATTTATTGTTTTTTTATTGTTCAGTTACTATAACCTTAGTTATAGCGCCCTGCACATTGGTTCGTCTTGTTCAGTTTTCAAAGGTCTTTGTCGCTCTCKCGCGACAACTATATTAGTATATCATGACCTCACTTAACTGTCAACACTTTTTCTCAAAAAATTTTATTTTTTTGAAAGTTCATTTATACACTGTCAACTTTCCGTTCTTAAATTGAATTTTTAAAATCCTTTAGATAGTTCTCTAATTTCTTTTTCATTTTTGTTTTTCCTAGACATCTTCTGTTTGCTAGTAATGCTTCATATTGTTCTTTTTCTTTTACTGTTAATTTTTCTTTAAAACGTTTTAATGCATCTCTCAGAACAACTAGCTCATCTAAATATATTTTTCTTGATGAAATTCTGTGACTAATTTCTCCAATTTCAATATATGGAAGTCTATTAATTTTTCTCTTATCACTTTCCTGTTGTCTTATTTTATCTTTAATATGATTTCTAAATTTTGTTTTGAAATATGTATAAAGTAATTCTTCATTTGTTTCAATTTCAGGATTTTTTTGATAAAGTTCAAACAGAGTTAGCTGACCTTCTTGTTCCCAATCATCCTTTTCCCATAATTGAATATAATACTCTTTTTCACATTTTCTTACGATATATTTTACTTTTTGATACATTTTATTAAATTCCATAAGCTCTCCTTTACTTTTATCTGTATTTTATAAAAATAAAGAAGCCCATTGGACTTTTTTTCTATTCTGCACGTTTTTTTAACTATTTGGTTATTATTTTTGACTATTTTGTCCAAATACACAAAAAAACTGCCACTTGGTGACAGTTTATCGATAGTCCGTACGGGATTCGAACCCGTGTTACCGCCGTGAAAAGGCGGTGTCTTAACCCCTTGA
>NZ_JVEE01000022.1:12147-38070 GCF_001073155.1 Streptococcus parasanguinis | reverse complement strand
ACCACTGCGTCTTGCTCGACAATCCAAAAACAATTGAGAGGCTAGGACTTTTGTCCCAGCCTCACTTTTCTCACGGCGGAAAGTTTTAGTAGATGATTGAATAATTCTAACAAATAAATTCTTTTATTTTGATAGAATTTATTGGATTTGTAAAAAAAGAACAGTTTTTCTACGCCCTATATTATACATCCTGTTTTAAGACATGGGTACAGAATTTCTGTGCGAACTATTTAATAAATAAAAGATATTATTCCACATGCTCATTGTAATGTTGCTGATACTGTGACTTGATACTATTTTCTCCTAAAATTTCAAACACTTTTAGAGCTTGTTGCATTTTTTCTAGACCACTTCTATTATTTATTTTAAATTCATAGTAGCCTGTAGCATATAGAAATACAGTTTGTTCATAGTAGTTGAACTCATTATTTAATAATTTTTTGATCTCGTTAATTAGATAAGAACAATTTTGAAATTTTCTTTTGTCAATGCTTACAATTAAGCAGTTAATTGCTAGCTGAGTAACGAGTTTTTTATTAGTCTTATTCAATGTTGAGTAAATAAAATTTTTTATCATTTCCTTTGTTAATAAAAAAGCAGAATTATATTGAATGGTTCGGATACAATTTGCTAATAATATAATTTCATAGTATCCCCAAGTTTCAACTTTGAACAAATAATCAGTCAAAGATTCTAATTCTGCCTCGGATGGTGAAATCTTATTATCCAATGTATAGATTATTGATTTTACCATAGTTCGTTCCAATGAATTGAGTTGATAAATTGTAGAATTAGTGAGTAAGGATTTAATGTTATCAACATTTTGTAGGGAATACTCTTTACGGATATATTGCATTAAGTTGCCAAATGATATCGTTTGGGTATATTCAGTATCATGAAGAATAAGAAATTCATCCAATGAGATGTGTAATTTATCTAAAATGTTGATAAGTCTAATACAAGATATCTCAGATTCTCCACGTTCGAATCTGGAAATCTGTGATTTTGATAGATGTTTGTCTGCGATAGCACAGATACTTACTTGTTTACTCTTGCGTATTTTTCTAAGTGTTTGACCAAGTTTAGATTTCATTTTTCCCACTTTCACAACAAAAGTTTAAATAGTTTTTATTTATTATACAATACTTAAAAAAGAAAAGGAAAATTGATATGAAAATTTGTTTAAATTTTTATTAATCAATTTTTGAAGGGAGATTGTAGAGGTATGAGTAAAAAAAATATAATATTACTTATTTCTAGGGGACAAACTAATAATTTTGGAAATAGGGTATATGACTACGCAAATAAAATATTCATTTCTACATTACCAAAATCGTCAGTATTTTTTATGTCAGTTTATCAATCAACAGAGGTAATAGCACAAATATTTTTTAACTTAATAGGAGGTTTTGTTGCAGATTTTGGAAATAGGAAAAAAATACTTATTTTAACGGATATCGTTGCTGCTATTTCAACATTTGTTGCTTTTTTATTTTTAGATATGCCTAATAGTGCAATAGTGTTAATAATTGTTAATATCATACTAGCTATTCTAAATTCTTTTAACAATCCTGCTTACAAAGCAATATTTAGAGACCTATTGGATAAAAACTCCATATACATATATAATTCATACAGTAGAAGTTTAGCAGAGATTTTTAATATATTAGTTCCCTTTTTTGGAATTTGGATTATTTCTCTATTTGGTTTCAAAGTTTCAATGTTACTAAATTCATTAAGTTTTGCCATCTCTGCGATTATAGAATCAAAATTTGTTATTAAAAGTCAAGGTTTTAAAAATCAAAAAACTGCTAAAAAAGCAGATATAATGAAAAGTATCATTGAGGGATTTTGTTATATCCTTCAAAGAAAAGAGTTCTTCATTATTTTGATATTAGTATCCGTACTTAATTTTTTCGTCGCGGGTATAGAACTTTACTTGCCATTTATAAATAAATTTTTTAATGTTTCCTATATGTATGGATATATATTAGCAGTTCAAACTATTGGGAAAATACTTGGAGCGTACATCAATAAGTTTTTTAAGAATGATTTCACTATGTCTGAATGTTGTAACTTTTTGTTTATGTCTTCAATTGCATTGGTTCCAATTGTTTTTATTGATAATATTTATTTAATAATATTGCTTTTTGGAATAAGCTCTTTATTCATTATGATATTCGATGTTCAAATATTTTCAAAAATTCAATCAGAGATCTCAGAAGAATTTTTAGGTAGAGTTTTTAGTACTGTTTCATTACTATCTTTGGTCTTATCTCCAGTTGGAACTTTTGTTTTTTCTATTTTGAAAATTCATTCTGCAGTGATTTTCTCTATTATTGCATTATTCCAAGTTCTATTTTGTATTTTTATAAAGATATTGCTTTCTTTTGTTAATTCTAAACAGTCATCAGAAAATGAACCTAATGGTTTGGAATGAAAATTGAGTATAGTCTCACAAATAGATCAGATCTATTTAATTTATATATAATAATCACGATAGAAGAAGTTGTGCCATATAAATATATTTGTATACTTGTCATATGGTATTTTGATTGCTTTATAAACACCTGTTATCTATAGTTACCGTTAATAAACTTGGTAGCTAACTAAAAATTATTTATAGTTGAAATAGGAAGAACTCATTGCGATTTGAGGTAATAGTCTTGCTTTTTTCAACAATTTTCAAAAAAACGTTGACAAGCAAGGAAATCCGTGGTAAAGTTAGAACAACAAAGAGAAAGGAGAAAACCATCATGAACAAAGTAGATGTTTTGATGACACAATTGAATACACAGCTTCTCCAATCTCAGTTGAGTTCGATGTAAACTATAAATGGAACCCAAGATGGAGGAGTTTGTCTTGGGTTTTTTGTATGCATTTTTACCTGCCTTAACTGAATTGGTGATAGGCATCAGAAGGCCCAAGTGTGGACTGAGCACGTACTCAGCTCCTTGCTTGGGTTTTTCTGTGCCATTTTGAAAAGGAGAATATATGATCAGAGCTATTTGGGAGTATATCAGGGAGCGCAAGTGGCGATATGTGAAGATCGCTATGGTCCTGATTCTTTATGATTACACCTTATTGATCCCGACGCAAGTTATCCAGCGTTTAGTGGATCATTTGAGTCAGCAGACGCTGACGCAATCGAACTTTGTATGGGATATGGTCCTCTTGGTAGGATCAGCCATCCTCAATTACCTGACGGCTTTTTATTGGCAGTTGCGCCTCTTTCAGTCGTCAGTCCATTTCAAGGCGACCCTTCAGGGACAAGCGTTTCGTAAGCTAGTAGCTATGCGGCGTCCCTTTTTTGAGAAATTCCGTTCAGGAGATCTCTTGACGCGCTTTACGACAGATGTGGATGGGATGGCCGATATGGCTGGTTACGGGATGATGGTGCTCCTGTTTGGCGGTGGCTTGTTTGCCTTTATTATTCCGACCATGTTTTTCATTTCTTGGCAATTAACCTTGATTTCCTTTATTCCCATGATCTTCCTCGTCGTCTCTACCTATTTTTTGAGTAGAAAGCAGGAGGAGTATGTTGAGCAAAACCGGGAAGCAGTCGCTCAGTTGAACGATGAGGTCTTGGAGTCGATCGAAGGGATCCGGGTCATGCGGGCCTATAGTAGACGGGACCAGCAGGTCAAACAGTTTCAGAAAAAAACAGCCAGTCTATCCAAAACAGGGGACAAAATTGCCTCTATCCAGTATTCTTTTGGACCTTTAGCCCTGTTGTTTATTGGATTCTCGACGGTCTTGCTCCTGCTATTTGGAGGCCAGTCCCTGGCAAGCGGGCAGTTGAGCCTTGGTAAGTTATTGGCTTTACAGCTGTATTTGGTCTTCTTAATTGAGCCTATGTGGATGATGGCGGACCTGATCTTGGTCTACCAGACAGGTCAAATGTCCTATAAAAAATTAAAAGAAGTGATTGATGAAACGGATGATCTGGAGCCAGATGGTCCTCACTACTTAGAGCAGATTGATTTGGTGCAGTTTAAGGACTATTCTTTCAGCTATCCTGGTGTTGAGCGAAAGAGCCTGTCAGGCATTGATTGGACCATTCAGAAAGGACAGACGGTTGGAATTGTTGGTCGTACCGGTGCAGGAAAGACTACCCTGGTTCGACAATTCTTGCGGCAGTACCCAGTTGGTGAGGGAGAGTTTTTGGTCAACCAGCAACCGATCGTGGACTACAACCGACACTCCATCGAAGAAAAAATTGGCTATGTTTCCCAAGAACATATTTTATTCTCCAAGTCTATCCGTGAGAATATAGCGCTTGGTAAAAAAGGAGCCAGCCAAGATGACTTGGTGGAAGCAGTAGCCCAAGCTGCTTTTGCGGATGATCTCGAGCGGATGTCTCAGGGAATGGACACCCTGATCGGTGAGAAAGGGGTCTCTGTATCAGGAGGTCAAAAACAACGGATCTCTTTGGCGCGTGCCTTCTTAAGAGATGCTGAGCTCTTGCTGTTAGATGATTCCCTTTCGGCGGTGGATGCGAAGACTGAACAGGCCATTATTGACACGATTCAAAAAGAACGAAAAGACAAGACGACCATCATTGTTTCCCATCGCTTGTCGGCTGTTCATCAGGCTGATTGGATCATCGTCTTGGATCAAGGGCAGATTGTAGAAGAAGGCAGGGCTAGTGATTTATTAGCTCAAGAGGGCTGGTATTATGAACAATACCAACGGCAACAAAAACAGGAAGGAGAATAAGATGAAAGTATTGAAACGATTATTATCGAGGATCACGCTTTATCCAACTGTCTTTCTTGCTGGCTTTATTTGCCTCTTACTAGCCACCATTTTTTCTGAATTGTCACCCTTTCTTCTCCAAAAGATGATCGATGGGCCTTTGACCGCACTGATCCACGGTGGCGGGCAAGGGGACTTGCTTCAGATGGGAGGATTCTATCTCTTGGTCTTGAGCCTGGGGCAGCTGATTAGCTACATGGGCAATCGGATTTTACTGCATGGAAGTAACCAAGTAACCGCTAGTCTGAGGGACCAAGCCTTTCAAGTCATGCAAGGGCTGCCTATTTCTTATTTTGATGATAAGCCGGCTGGGAAGATCGCGACAAGAATTGTCAATGATACGGAGACCTTGCGGACCCAGTTTTATAACTCTTGTATGATTTTAGTCATCTATTTGGTACGCTTTCTCTTTATCCTAGGGATTCTCTTTTACCTGAGTCCTATGATGGGCCTTCTCTTGTGTTTGGTCTTTCCGATTTTCTATGGGATCCAGTATCTCTACAAGGTCATGACGGACCAGCCTATGAAGGATTTCTTTGATGCGAGAAGCGAGGTCAATACCCAGGTCAATGAACTCTTGCATGGTGCCAGTATGATTCAGCTCTATCATCAAGAGCCTGGTGTGGTGGAGGAGTTTGAAGCCACTACCCAGAAGATGTTAGGAGCCAATGATCGAATCCTCCTGGCCGATTCCATTGCTTCTTGGACCTTAACGGAATTGCTCAAGTTTTTAGTGATTGCGGGCATTTTGACCATCGCTGGGATTTCTTTCCTACAGGGCAATATCGGTGTGACGGCTGGTTTCTTATTTATCAATATTAACTATGTGATTAATCTATTTGATCTCATGGCCAATCTCAGTCGTCAATTTCCGAATATTCGGAGATCCTTAGAAACGGGGAGTCGCGTCCTTGCTTTCTTAGACCAACCTTTGGAGGCCGATGGTGCATCGGAACTGAAGATAGAAAAAGCTCAAGTCGTGTTTAACGATGTTCAATTTGCCTATGAAGAAGGCAAGCCAGTTCTGAGAGATATTGCCTTTCAGGCAAGTCCTGGGCAAACCATTGCTCTTGTGGGTCATACTGGATCGGGTAAGTCTTCGATTATGAACCTGCTCTATCGTTTTTATGATCCTCAAGAAGGAGCGATTTTGATCGATGGTCAAGATATTCGCCAAGTCTCTCGTGAGAGCTTACGCAGCCATATGGGGATTGTTCTGCAGGATCCTTATCTATTTACAGGAACCATTGCTAGTAATGTGGCCATGAGTCAGGATCACATTGATCGGGAGGCAGTCCAAGATGCCTTGAAAAAAGTCGGGGCTTGGCCCTTTGTAGAGCGCCTTGAAAAGGGAATCGACCATCCAGTCGTAGAAAAAGGATCCGCCTTTTCAAGTGGTGAGCGTCAATTGATTTCCTTTGCGCGGACGCTCTATATGAATCCGCAAATTCTGATTTTGGATGAGGCAACTTCTCACATTGATACGGAAACAGAAGAAATCATCCAACAAGCTATGGCAGTCCTGCAAAAGGGCCGGACCACCTTTATCATTGCCCATCGCTTGTCCACTATCCAAGATGCGGATCAGATCTTAGTCTTATCTGAAGGACGTATTGTGGAACGTGGTAGACACGAGGAACTGGTTGCACAAGGAGGGATCTATGCCCAGATGAATGCCATCCAGCAAACAGTGGTGTAAGATTGTCCTGCAAAGAAAAAGATTGAAAACCAGCCTGTATCTAGTATATAGGCTGGTTTTTGTGATATAATAAAGTGATAATAGTGAGGTGATCCAGATGTATATTGAAATGGTAGATGAGACTGGTCAAGTCTCTGACGAAATCTTAAAACAAACGCAAGAAATTTTAGAATTTGCTGCTCAAAAAATTGGGAAAGAAGACAAGGAAATGGCTGTGACTTTTGTAACCAATGAACGCAGTCATGAACTAAATCTTGAATACCGTGATACGGATCGTCCGACGGATGTCATCAGTTTAGAATACAAGCCAGAGATGGAGATTTCTTTTGACGAGGAAGATCTTGCAGAAAATCCAGAATTGGCAGAGATGATGGCTGAATTCGATACCTATATTGGTGAGCTCTTTATTTCAATTGACAAGGCGCGTGAGCAAGCCGAAGAATATGGCCACAGCTTTGAGCGCGAAATGGGATTTTTAGCAGTGCATGGTTTTCTTCACATCAATGGCTATGATCACTATACGCCGGAAGAAGAAAAGGAAATGTTTGGCTTACAGGAAGAGATTTTGACAGCCTATGGACTCACAAGACAATAAGCGAAAATGGAAAAATCGGGACTTCACTTCAAGCCTGGAGTTTGCGATAACAGGAATTTTCACGGCGATCAAAGAAGAGCGCAATATGCGCAAGCATGCCTTATCAGCCCTTGTAGCAATTCTTGCTGGTTTGGTATTTAGGATTTCTGCGACAGAATGGCTCTTTTTGTTGCTCAGCATCACCTTGGTGATTGCTTTTGAGATTATGAATTCAGCCATTGAAAATGTGGTGGATTTAGCTAGTAACTACCATTTCTCCATGTTGGCAAAGAATGCCAAAGACATGGCAGCTGGAGCAGTCCTTGTCGTATCAGGCTTTGCCTTACTAACAGGACTGGTGATTTTTGTGCCCAAATTCTGGGCCTTGGTATTTGGATAAGAGGGAGTATGCCCTCGTGAAAGGATATTATGACATTTAAATCAGGCTTTGTAGCCATTTTAGGACGTCCCAATGTTGGGAAGTCAACTTTTTTGAACCACGTCATGGGGCAAAAAATTGCCATCATGAGTGACAAGGCGCAGACAACGCGCAATAAGATTATGGGGATTTATACGACGGATAAGGAACAGATCGTCTTTATAGATACCCCAGGGATTCACAAACCCAAGACAGCCCTTGGAGACTTCATGGTGGAGTCAGCCTATAGTACCCTTCGGGAAGTCGATACCGTACTCTTTATGGTGCCAGCAGATGAAGCGCGTGGCAAGGGTGATGATATGATCATTGAACGCCTCAAGGCTGCTAAGGTGCCGGTTATTCTTGTGGTCAATAAGATTGACAAGGTCCACCCTGACCAGCTCTTGGCGCAAATCGATGACTTCCGTAGTCAGATGGACTTCAAGGAAATTGTGCCAATTTCAGCCCTTCAAGGAAACAATGTTTCGCGTTTGATTGACATTTTGAGCGAAAACTTAGAAGAAGGTTTCCAATATTTCCCTGCTGACCAAATCACTGACCACCCAGAGCGTTTCTTGGTTTCTGAAATGATCCGTGAAAAGGTCTTGCATTTGACGCGGGAAGAAATTCCCCATTCTGTTGCAGTAGTAGTGGATTCCATGAAGCGGGATGAAGAGACCGATAAGGTCCATATCCGAGCAACCATCATGGTCGAGCGTGATAGCCAAAAAGGCATTGTCATCGGAAAAGGCGGGACCATGCTTAAGAAGATTGGAACCCTTGCGCGTAAGGATATCGAGCTCATGCTAGGGGACAAGGTCTTCCTAGAAACTTGGGTCAAGGTCAAGAAAAATTGGCGGGATAAGAAATTGGATCTTGCCGATTTCGGATACAACGAAAAAGAATATTAAGAAGAGGTGGGCAGAAGCCTGCTTCTTGTTTTTAGAGAAGGAGAAGCTATGCCTGAATTACCAGAAGTAGAGACGGTTCGACGCGGTCTTGAGAAATTAATTCTTGGAAAAACCATCCAGTCCGTGGAAGTAAAGTATCCTAAGATGATTCAGACGGATCTGGATGCTTTTCGTCAAGATCTTCCAGGTCAAGAAATTCGGGCCATGGGGCGCCGTGGGAAATATCTCTTGTTTTATCTGACGGATCTGGTCCTCATCTCGCATTTGCGGATGGAAGGCAAGTATTTCTTTTATCCAGACGAGGTTCCTCTTCGCAAGCATGCCCATGTCTTCTTTCATTTTACAGATGGTAGCACTCTGGTCTATGAAGATGTCCGCAAGTTTGGGACCATGGAAGTCCTCATACCTGAGCTTATCGAGAGCTATTTTTTGACGAAAAAGATTGGTCCAGAGCCGACGGAAGTGGATTTTAAAGAACCAGCCTTTCAAGCAGCTCTTAAAAAATCAAAGAAACCCATTAAATCAGCTCTTTTAGACCAAAAATTAGTGGCTGGTCTGGGCAATATCTATGTGGATGAGGTCCTTTATCGAGCCAAGGTTCATCCAGCCCGTTTGGGTCAAAGCCTGACTGCTAGAGAAGCCAAAGCAATCCGCAAAGAAACGATTGCTGTGCTTGCTCAAGCTGTTGAAAAGGGTGGCTCCACCATTCGCTCCTACAGCAATGCATTTGGTGAGGATGGTACCATGCAGGAAGAACACCAGGTCTATGGGAAAACAGGCCAGCCTTGTTTGCACTGCGGGACACCGATCGAGAAAATCCAGCTGGGGGGACGTGGAACTCATTTTTGCCCTCACTGCCAAAAGGAGAACTAGATGGCGAGAATCATCGGATTAACAGGAGGGATTGCTTCAGGAAAGTCCACTGTCACCTCCTATTTGAAAGAAAAAGGGTATCCTGTCATTGATGCTGATCAAGTGGTTCATGGTTTGCAGGCACCAGGAGGAGCCCTCTACCGTGTCTTAGTAGATCATTTTGGTAGAGAGATCCTTACCAAAGAAGGAGAGCTGGATCGCGTCGCTTTGGGTCAGCGGATCTTTTCAGACCCTAGTGAACGAGATTGGTCCAATCGCGTCCAAGGCAGGCTTATTCGTGAGGCTCTAGCTGAGGTAAGAGATAGACAAGCTGCACAATCCGATCTCTTTTTTATGGATATTCCTCTCTTAATCGAGCAAGGCTATGAAGATTGGTTTGAATCTGTCTGGTTGGTAGCTGTATCAAAAGAAACCCAGCTCAAGCGCCTGATGGAGCGCAACCATTTATCAGCACTGCAGGCCCAAGAACGCATCGCGTCTCAAATGTCGCTAGATGAAAAAAGAGCCCATGCAGATCTGGTTTTAGACAATAGTGGCGATCTAACTGCCCTCTATGCCCAATTAGATGCAGCCCTACAACAATTAGAAAGAAGATGATTTTATCACAAGAGAAATCAATTGGCGTAAAAATCTATATATTGCCTGGATCGGCTGCTTTTTCATCGGAGCCAGCCTTTCTTTAGTCGTTCCTTTTATGGCCCTCTTTGTGGAAGAGTTGGGTGTTACGGGCAAGGCTGTTCCTTTTTATGCTGGGATTGCCGTCGCGAGTTCTTCTGTAACCTCTGCGATCATGTCTCCCATCTGGGGGAGCTTAGCCGACCGCTATGGTCGAAAACCCATGATGCTTAGAGCTTCCATTGCCATGACGCTGACCATGGGAGGCATTGCCTTTGTCCCATCCGTCTTTTGGCTCTTGCTCCTACGCTTGCTCAATGGGGTCTTTTCAGGCTTTGTCCCTAATAGTACAGCCCTTATTGCCAGTCAAGTTCCCAAGGACCAATCTGGCTATTCCCTAGGGACCTTATCGACCGGTGTCGTAGCTGGAACCTTGATGGGCCCTTTGATTGGGGGACTCATTGCTGAAAATCTAGGAATGCGCAATGTCTTTCTCTTGGTCGGCTTCTTCTTATTTTTGGTTTCCCTCTTAACCTTCTGGGGCATTGAGGAAGACTATGAGCCCCTTCCAAAAGAAGAACAAAAATCCAGTTGGGAGTTGCTCATGTCCATTCAGCAAAAAGATATCCTCTTGGGACTCTTTTTGACCAGCATGACCATCCAAATGATCGCCCAATCTATTTCTCCGATCCTGCCTCTTTATGTGCGAGCTTTGGGACAAAGAGATAACCTGATCTTTGTATCAGGGATGATTGTTTCGGCTATGGGAGTCTCCAGTATGCTATTTTCAGGTTGGATGGGAAAACTCGGAGACCGAATCGGGAATCACCGGCTCTTATTAATCGCCCTTCTTTATAGTGGCTGTCTCTATATCCTTTGTGCCCAAGCGCAATCACCCCTTCAATTAGGGATTTTACGCTTCCTCTTTGGGATCGGGACAGGAGCCCTACTACCAGGAGTTTCTGCATTATTGAATCGTTTAACCCCTCCTGAAGGGATTTCTCGGATCTTTAGCTACAACCAGCTCTTTTATTATTTAGGTGGTGTATTAGGGCCAATGATGGGTTCGAGTATTTTCATGCATTTTGGCTATCATTGGGTATTTTACGGTACAGCCCTTTTGGCCTTTACCGATTTGATGTTCCTCTTATTCTTATTTAGAAAGTATTTGAAAGTGAGAGACGTACGTGCGAATTAAAGTTCAATTGACCTGCACCAGCTGTGGGAGTCAGAATTATTTGACCAGTAAAAATACCAAAACCCATCCTGAAAAGATCGAGGTCTTGAAGTATTGTCCCAAGGAAAGAAAAGTAACCTTACATATTGAATCAAAATGATTTTCATGGTATAATAGTGAAGATTTTAAGGAGTTTTGAATATGAGCGGAGCATTAACAACTATTTTACTAGTATTATCAGTATTGATTATTATCGCAATTTTTATGCAACCAACAAAAAACCAATCGAGCAACGTCTTTGACGCAAGCTCAAATGACTTGTTTGAACGTTCAAAAGCGCGCGGGTTTGAAGCCGTGATGCAGCGTTTAACAGCTATTATGATCTTCTTTTGGTTATTGATCGCGATGATCTTAATGGTACTTTCTAGTAGATAAGATAGGCTCAGACAATGTCTTTGCCTATTTTTATTTTGTAAAACAAAGACACAAGTAGATAGAAAAAAGGAGGCTGGATAACCAGCAAATACATTCATGAAAACAAGTATTAAAGAATATTTACAAGAGCATGACAAAGCCCAGATCAATGATCTGGCAGCAGCTCTAGGAAAAGAAGGATCTAAGGATTTTCGTGACTTGGTCAAAACCATCTCTCTGATGGAACGCCGTCATGAGTTGAAATTCGAGGATGATGGCTCTCTTCGTTTGGCTCAAAAGAAGGCCCCAGCCATTACCCTCAAGGGGATCTTTCATGCCCATAAAAATGGCTTTGGCTTTGTCAGTTTAGAAGGCGAAGAAGAGGACCTCTTTGTTGGCCGAAATGATGTCAACCACGCCATCGATGGGGATACTGTTGAGATCGTCATTACCAAGGTAGCAGACCGAAACAAAGGAACGGCAGCAGAAGCGAAGATTATTGATGTCTTGGATCATAGCGTCAAAACGGTTGTTGGACAAATTGTTCTGGATGAGGAAAAGCCCAAATATGCCGGCTACATCCGTTCGAAAAATCAAAAAATCAGCCAGCTGATCTATGTGAAGAAGCCAGCCATCCAATTGGAAGGGACCGAAATCCTCAAGGTCGAAATTGATCAATACCCGAGCCGCAAGCACAATTATTTTGTGGCAACTGTGCGGGATGTGGTCGGTCATGTGACAGATCCTGGAATCGATGTCTTGGAAGTGCTAGAATCCATGGATATCGTCTCAGAATTTCCAGAAGAAGTGCTGAAAGAGGCTGAGCAGATTCCAGATGCACCGTCTGCAAAGGATTTAGAGGGACGCTTGGATCTGCGAGAGGAGATTACCTTTACCATCGATGGGGCAGATGCCAAAGACTTGGACGATGCGGTCCATATCAAGCCACTCAAGAACGGCAATTTTGAGCTGGGGGTTCACATCGCAGATGTCTCTTATTACGTTACAGAAGGCTCAGCACTTGATAAGGAAGCTCTAAATCGTGCAACTTCTGTCTATGTGACCGACCGAGTAGTACCCATGCTTCCAGAACGCTTGTCCAATGGGATCTGTTCTTTAAATCCGAATGTGGACCGCCTGACCCAGTCTGCCATCATGGAGATTGATCCCCATGGAAAGGTCGTCAAGCACACCATTACCCAAACTGTCATCAATACGACCTTCCGAATGACCTATAGTGACGTCAATGATATCTTAGCAGGTGACGAAGACAAGGCTCAAACCTTTAAGAAAATTGTCCCAAGTATTCATCAAATGGCCACCCTGCATGGTATTCTAGAAAGCATGCGGATTCGCCGAGGAGCCCTTAATTTTGATACCAATGAGGCTAAAATCCTAGTCAATAAAGAAGGAAAACCAGTTGATATCGTCCTCCGTCAAAGAGGAATTGCGGAGCGGATGATTGAGTCCTTTATGTTGATTGCCAATGAAACGGTGGCGGAGCACTTTACACGAATGAAACTGCCGTTCATCTACCGGATCCACGAAGATCCAAAGGCAGAAAAAGTACAGAAGTTTATCGATTATGCTTCTAGCTTTGGGATCCAAATCTACGGAACGGCTAGTGACATGAGCCAAGAAGCCCTGCAAGAAATTATGCGCAAGGTTGAAGGAGAACCTTATGCAGATGTCCTTTCGATGATGTTGTTGCGCTCGATGCAACAGGCCCGTTATTCGGAGCACAACCATGGCCACTATGGGCTTGCTGCGGAATATTATACCCACTTTACTAGTCCCATTCGCCGGTATCCGGACCTGATGGTTCATCGAATGGTGCGCGAATACGGTAAATCCCAAGAAGTGGCAGAACACTTTGAACAAGTCCTTCCAGACATTGCCAGCCAATCCTCTAGTCGAGAGCGCCGGGCTATTGACGCAGAGCGTGAAGTAGAAGCCATGAAAAAGGCCGAATACATGGAAGACTATGTTGGGGAAGAGTACGATGCTGTGGTTTCCAGTGTAGTGAAATTTGGCCTTTTTGTGGAGTTGCCAAATACAGTCGAAGGGTTGATCCATATTACTAATCTTCCTGAATTCTACCATTTTAACGAACGGGATCTAACCCTTCGCGGAGAAAAATCAGGAGTAACCTTCCGTGTTGGTCAGCAAATCCGGATCAAGGTCGAAAGAGCTGACAAGATGACCGGAGAGATTGATTTCTCTTATATTCCAAGTGAATGGGATGTCGTCGAACAAGGCCTCAAGGGCAAAGGACGTGACCGAGATGGCAATCGAAAGGATCGCAGACGCAAAGACAAAAAAGTTTCTAAGGGTTCAACCGTTAGAAGAGATGACAAACGGAAAGATTCTTCCTCTAAATCCAAAAAGAAAAAAGGGAAGAAACCATTTTACAAGGAAGTAGCAAAGAAAGGAGCCAAACATGGCAAAGGGCGAAGGAAAGGTAGTCGCACAAAATAAAAAGGCGAGGCATGACTACACCATCGTGGATACAATAGAAGCAGGAATGGTGCTGACAGGTACAGAGATCAAAAGTGTCCGTGCAGCACGCATTAACTTGAAAGATGGTTTTGCACAAGTTAAAAATGGAGAAGTTTGGCTCAGCAACGTCCATATTGCCCCTTATGAGGAAGGCAATATCTGGAACCAAGATCCAGACCGTCGTCGCAAGCTTCTTCTTCATAAAAAGCAAATCCAAAAGCTGGACCAAGAAACCAAAGGGACAGGAATGACCCTGGTGCCTTTAAAGGTCTATCTCAAGGATGGCTATGCCAAATTGCTTTTGGGACTCGCTAAAGGGAAACATGATTATGACAAGCGTGAATCCATCAAACGTCGGGAACAAAACCGGGATATCGCACGGGTCATGAAACAATACAATACACGTTAAACTAAAAAGGCAATTCTGAAACTTGTTTCAGAATTGCTTTTTTCTCGGATAGGGGCCTTTTTTCTAACTTGTAAAAAGGGGCTTTTTCCTGTATGATAAGGGTACTGAAAGAAAAAGGAGAAGCAGCATGACACAAAAATTGATCGCCTACAAACGCATGCCTATCTGGACTAAGGATAGCATGCCAGAAGCTCTTCAAAGAAAGCACAATACCAAGGTAGGAACCTGGGGGAAGATTACAGTTTTAAAAGGTCAGTTACGATTTATTGAATTGACCGAAGAGGGGGAAGAAATCGCGAGCCACCTATTTGAAGCAGGAGCAGAGAACCCCATGGCTGAGCCCCAGGCCTGGCACCGTGTGGAAGTAGCGACGGACGATGTGGAGTGGTACTTAGAATTTTACTGTGAGCCAAAAGACTATTTTCCTAAAAAGTACAATACCAACCCTGTCCATTCAGAGGTGCTAGAAGCAGTGGGAATTGTCCCAGCTGGAAAGGCGCTGGATCTAGGATGTGGGCAAGGACGCAATGCTCTCTTTTTGGCCCAACATGGCTTTGATGTGACAGCAGTAGATCAAAATGAATTGGCTCTTGAGATCTTACAAAGTATTGTCGCTGAGGAAGATATGGACATGCCAGTGGGACTCTATGATATCAATGCTGCAGCCCTTACTCAAAACTATGATTTCATCGTGTCAACTGTGGTCCTTATGTTTTTAGAGGCAGAGCGGATCCCAGCGATCATTCGCAATATGCAAGAGCATACCAACCCAGGTGGCTACAATCTCATTGTCTGTGCCATGGATACAGAAGATTATCCTTGTCAGATGCCCTTCTCGTTTACCTTTAAAGAAGGAGAATTGGCGGAGTATTACAAGGATTGGGAATTGGTCAAATACAATGAAAATCCTGGCCACCTCCATCGTCGAGATGAGAATGGAAATCGAATTCAACTTCGATTTGCAACCATGTTGGCAAAGAAAAAGCAGGATGTTAAGATCCTGCCTTCAGATTGAAGACAAAGTCATATAAAAAACTTTCCTTAGGTGAGTACGGACGTTAGGTGAAATTATCCAGTGGATGATTTCAGCAATCCAAGAAGTTCCAAGACTTAGTTTTGAGCCTAGGGTCTCAAAACTCCCGAGTGCCTGAAACGTTATTGTTTCAGGCACTTTTCTCACAGCGGAAAGTTTCGGTATTTTCTTGAATCGATTTAAAAATTGGAATTCATTTTTATTTTTTTTGCAAAATCGCTTAACTTATTTTACTTTAAAGTAATTTGTCGACATTCTAAAAGCAGGATCTTAGGATCCTGCCTTTTTGCTTTCTTACAAACAAGTTGAACAAGGTGATCAGTTCTTTTTTCATTTGCCAAAAGAAAAACCTTCTCCAGAAGGGTAGGAAAAGGTTGGGGGATTTAGTTCCAGCTAGCAAAGTCGCAGACACTGAGAATGATCGTTCCAATTTCAATGGGGTCCTCTTTCGCACCCGATTCTAACCAGGTAACAATTACAGATTCGATCGTAGCGATGAAAATTTCTAGACCATACTTGTATGGAACTTGAAAGTCTGAAATGATGTGTTCTTTCGCATGGGGAGTATCGTCCAGTGCATGAAGGGTAAAACTTCTTACCAATTTACTAAAGTCCGAGCAACAGGATTGGGACAAGGCATATATAAAATCATAATTCTCTTTAATAGCGGTCAACACATTGAGAAAGTTTACCTTGACAGGACTTCCTTCAACGAAGAGGCTATCCAATTCTTGCATCATGTCCATTTTCATTTGCTCAAACATGTCGTATTTATCAACATAGTGCAAGTAGAAGGTCCCGCGGTTAATTCCAGCGGTTTCGGTTAATTGTCGAATAGTGATGCTGTCAAAAGGTTGTTGCAAGAGGAGTTTTGAGAGTGCATTCCGTAAGTCTGACTTTGTTGTTGTTTGTCTTTGGCGTACCATATGTTCCTTTCTATAGTTGTATAAATCTGTTTCTATTTATTTGATATTGAAATAATTTATAGGTTAAATAATTTCACGACACTAACAGATAGCATTATACTCCAAAAATATAAATTAGACAATAATTCTCATTTTTGTACAGATAACGAAAAGTGTACAAAAATTTTACAAATTTATGAATGACGGGCACTGACAAGATTTTGTGAAAACCTCACAATAATTAGTGATTTAAATTAATTCCCTCCTAAAAAAATGGTCAGGAAATTTTTAGGAAATGGAGGAGCAAGATGGAAAAGGGAGTGTAATAAATAAAAAGAGGCTGGGACAAAAGTCCTAGTCTCTCAATTATTTTTGGATTGTCGAGCAAGATGCAGTGGTTGAGTGGGCTCTACTACGCTGATTTCATCAGCTTTTACAGCCCTACTCAACTGTGCGGAGGTGGGACGACGAAATCGAATTCTAACGAATTACCGATTTCTGTCCCACTCTCTCTTTATTTGATAAAAGTTGTCACGATCAAATTGAAATTTAAGATGGTTAAGACAATCGCAACGAGATAGCCTAAAAAGGTATTCCATTTCGCATTGACATGCTCTCCCATGATTTCCTTGTTGGAGGTGAAATAAACCAGAGGGAAGATGGAGAAAGGAAGGGCCACTGATAGGAAGACTTGAGAATATACCAGAAGGTCATCGAGGACATGTTCTTGGTCACCGAATAAAATTGCGACAATGATAACGGGAAGGAGGGCAATGATCCGAGTCATGAGACGCACCACCCATTGTGGTAGTCTAAATCGCAAGAAACCTTCCATAACGATTTGACCGGTTAGGGTCCCAGTAATGGTTGAATTTTGACCACTAGCTAACAAAGCGATGGCAAAGAGAGTGGACAAGAAAGGACTTGCGATGGCACCAGCAATATGGTTATCCTTGAGGGCATTGTACATGCTAGAGAAAGCACCAATCTTATCTCCGTGCCCGAAGAAGAGGGCCGCTCCAAGAATCAAGAGGAGGGAGTTGACGACAAAAGCCAAACTCAATTCAATATTTGAATCCCAGGTCATAAAGCGCACTGCCCGTTTGATATCTGCTGGATCCTTGTAATCAACTTTTCGCGTTTGCGAAATGGAAGAGTGGAGGTAGAGGTTGTGGGGCATCACCGTTGCCCCGATGATTCCAAGTGCCAAGGTCAAGGCTTCATTTCCTTTTGGAAGCCCAATTCCCAGTACTTCTTTTTGAGGCAGGAATCCAGCAAAGATTCCCCCGATATCTGGTTTCGATAGGAAAACCAGATAACCAAAAATCGCAAGGATTGTGAGGATCAAGGTTGATACGATGGCCTCGATCTTTCGAAATCCTAGATGCATGAGCCCCAATAAGAGGAAGACATCAAAGATGGTGATCAGAATGGAAAAAAGCAAGGGCCAGCCAAAAAGAAGGTGGAGGGCAATCCCTGATCCGATGACTTCTGCTAAATCTGTCGCCATCAGGGCAAGCTCGATCACAATCCAAAGGGTATAGCGAAGCCATTTTGGCAAGTGATGGGCGGTTGTTTGGGCCAGGTCCTTACGATGGACAATTCCTAGTTTACCAGCCATTTGTTGCAACTGCATGGCGATTAAAGAGGAGAGAAGAACCACTGATAAGAGGAGGTAGCGGTATTGTGCCCCTCCGACCACACTGGTAATCCAGTTTCCCGGGTCCATATAGCCGACAGCTACCAGACTTCCTGGTCCTGAAAAGAGTAGAAGAGTCTTCCAAAAGGGGATGCCTTTTGGCACGTCAATAGACTGGTTGATTTCTTGAAGAGATTTCCTTTCAAACTGTTGTAAACTCATGATGAGCCTTCTTTCTAAGAATAAATCAATTTGTCTCTATTATAGCATACAATTTATAATAGTTCATGATAATGAGGAAGAATCACTATTGGTGATACCTCGATTTCTTTGTAATCTATACGAAAAGGACTATAATATAGATAGGAAATAGGAGGGAGGAGAGAAAAAATGGCCTACATCGAAATGCAGCACTGTTACAAGCGATACACTAGTGGAGAAACGGAGATTCTCGCTAATCAGGATGTTTCTTTTGAGATTGAAAAAGGCGAATTGGTCATTATTTTAGGGGCGTCAGGAGCTGGAAAATCAACGGTTCTCAATATCTTAGGAGGGATGGACACGAATGACGAAGGACAGGTCCTGATTGATGGGGTGGATATTTCTAAGCTCAATTCCCATCAACGAACGGATTATCGACGAGATGACGTTGGCTTTGTCTTTCAATTTTATAATTTAGTAGCCAATCTGACAGCCAAGGAAAATGTCGAATTGGCTTCAGAAATCGTCTCTGATGCCTTGGATCCGGAAGCCGTTTTAAGAGAAGTAGGACTTGGCAATCGTCTTGATAATTTTCCTGCCCAATTGTCAGGTGGAGAGCAACAACGGGTGGCGATCGCTCGGGCAGTGGCGAAAAACCCTAAAATTCTCCTTTGCGATGAGCCTACAGGAGCCTTAGATTACCAGACAGGTAAGCAAGTATTGGGGATTTTACAGGCCATGTCTCGAAAAAAAGGAGCGACGGTCATCATCGTAACTCATAATGCTGCTTTAGCTCCGATTGCAGACCGTGTGATTCGCATGCATGATGCCAAGGTCAAGTCTATAGAAATCAATGAGTTTCCTCAAGATATTGCTACACTAGAATATTAGAAGAGGTGCTAGCATGAAACGAAAAATCTATTGGAAGGATCTGTTTGGTTCTTTTACACATTCAAAAGGACGTTTTCTTTCCATCTTAACCTTGATGTTGTTGGGAAGCTTGGCCTTGGTTGGCTTAAAGGTGACCACCCCAAATATGCACCGAACGGCTAACCAGTTTATTCAGCAACAAAAGATGCTAGATCTTGCTGTCATGGGGGACTTGGGATTAGACCAGGTAGACCAAGAGGAGCTTTTAGGAGTCAAGGGGGCGCGTGTCGAATTTGGTTCACTGTTAGATCTGACGGTGAAAGGAACAGGAACGGCAATCCGACTTTTTTCTCCCCCAAAGAGTCTCTCTTCTTTTCGTGTGACCAAGGGGCGTCTGCCCAAAAAAGAAGGAGAACTGGCCCTAGCGAGTTTTTGGGAGGATCGTTATCGATTAGGAGATACCCTCACACTTGAAGAAAAGGCGGGAACTAGGTCTAGTTTAAAGCAAAAGCAATTCACCATTGTTGGCTTTGTTCAATCCTCTGAGATGTGGTCTCAAAAGAATTTAGGAACTGCCATAAGTGGCAGTGGGAATCTGGATGCCTATGCTCTGGTTTCAAAAGAGGTCTTTACGACTAAACTTCCTGTGATGGCGCGTATCCAGTTTGATGATCTGAGATCTTTTGATTCTTTTTCGCAGTCCTACCAAAAACGGCTAGAAGATCACCAAGAAGAGTTAGAAAAACTTCTGAAAGACAATGGAAAGGCTCACTATCAAAGACTCAAGAAGGAGGCGGATGGGCAGATCCAAAAAGGCCAGAAAGAACTCAGTCGTGCCAAGGAAACACTACAGTCAGCCAAGAATCAGATCGATCAGGCTCAAAAGCAAATAGACTTGCAGGAGACGCAACTCAGCAAACTAGCTCCATTTCTGCCAGCTAAAGAGCACCTAGCCAGTCAAGAAAAAATCCATCAAGCTAAAGAGCAACTGGATCAGAAAAAGAAGGACTGGACCGAAAGTGAAACGGAGCTTGCAAAAAAAGAGGAGGAGCTAAAAAAAGCCCAAACCGAGCGAGATCAGCTGGAAATTCCAACTTATCATGTTTATGATCGCAAGACCATGCCAGGCGGACAAGGTTACCTGATGTATAGCAATGCTAGTAGCAGTATCTCTGCTGTCGGAAATATTTTTCCGGTCGTTCTTTATCTGGTAGCAGCCATGGTGACATTTACCACGATGACGCGCTTTGTCGATGAAGAGCGGACCAATGCAGGCATTTTTAAGGCGTTGGGCTATCGAACCAAGGACATCATTCTCAAATTTGTCCTCTATGGATTCTTTGCTGGTACGATTGGAACCCTTCTAGGAAGCTTGCTGGGGCATTATTTCCTATCGGGGATTATTTCCAACATTATTACGCAAGGGATGGTTATAGGAGAGAGCAGAGAGTATTTTTATAGGGATATAACTCTGACTGCTCTCGGACTATCTTTCATCGCGAGTGTGCTTCCAGCTTACTGGGTTGCTCGTAAGGAATTAAAAGAAGAAGCCAATCTATTATTACTGCCCAAACCACCAGTATCCGGTTCGAAAATTTTTCTGGAGCGTATCCATTTTATTTGGAAACGTCTGAGTTTCACCCACAAGGTTACTGCTCGCAATCTCTTTCGTTACAAACAAAGGATGCTGATGACCATTTTTGGAGTGGCGGGTTCTATTGCTCTTCTCTTTGCAGGGCTAGGGATTCAATCTTCTGTAGAAAGTGTTTCCAAACGCCAATTTCAAGAGATCCTATCTTATGAGTTGGTTGTAGCCAAAAAAACGAATGCCTCCTACCAAGAAAGCAAAGAACTAACCAATCGTCTGGCAAAATCAGACATCAAGGATTATCGAGCCATCTATAGTAAGGTCATTGAAGCTTCTTTAAAAAATGGACACGACAAGCAGACCGTTACGATGTTGGTTACGGATCGTGCAGATTTTTCTCCCTTTGTCAGCCTGCGTTCATTCAAGCAAGGGGAATCCTTGTCTCTAAAGAAAGGGGTTATCATCAGTAGCAAACTGGCACAACTAGCCCAGGTTACAGTTGGGGAACGACTGACCCTAAATGGTCACTCTTTTAAGGTGGCAGGAATCACTGAAAATTATGTTGGCCATTTTATCTATATGGATCAGGCAAGTTACCAAAAAATCTACGGAGAGCGGACTTTAGAAAACAGCTATTTGGTGCAGCTGCGAAATTCATCCACACAACAAGTGCAAGCAGTTAGTCGGGATATGATGGCTCTTGCAGCTGTGAAGGCAGTCAGTCAAAATGCTTCGATGATTTCCCTCTTTAACTCAGTTGCCAAATCGTTGGACACCACTATGATGATTCTGGTAGTCGTATCGATCTTACTAGCCATTGTGATCTTGTATAATTTAACCAATATCAATGTGGCAGAGCGGATCCGGGAATTATCGACCATTAAGGTTTTAGGATTCCATAATAAGGAAGTGACACTCTATATTTACCGCGAAACCATCTTATTGTCTATCATAGGGATCCTTTTGGGATTAGTGGGTGGTTATTATCTTCATCAATTCCTCATTGCCATGATTGCACCAGATGCCATTCTCTTTTACCCTAAAGTGGGACTTGGCGTATTCCTCTTCCCTGTTGGAGGAATGATCCTTCTCTTGCTCCTGTTAGGAATTTATGTTGACCATTATCTCCGAAAAGTAGACATGCTTGAAGCCCTCAAATCACTAGACTAAGATACAAAGCCGTTAAGCAACTCAAAGGAAAAAGATAAATCCAACGACGAAGCGTCCGCTTCTAGCCTGAGTTTTCATTTCTAGTAGCAATGAATGTTCATAAAACTTTCACCTTAGGGTGGAAGTTTTTCTTCTCTTTGTTATAATGGAGAGAAGGAGAAGATCATGACTAAAATTGCTTTACTTTCAGATATTCATGGAAATACGACAGCTTTAGAATCTGTTCTAGAGGATAGCCGAAAAGCCAAGGTGGATGAATATTGGCTCTTAGGAGATAGTTTGATGCCAGGAACAGGGAGACGGGCCCTCTTGGAGCTGTTAGAGGAGTTACCGATTACGGTCAAAGTCCTTGGGAACTGGGAAGATAGTCTTTGGCGGGCCATGAGGGGGATGTTGGATGAGACCAGACCCAGTCATCGCTACCTCATGCGCCAGTGTCAATATATTCTTGAAGAAATTACGCCCCAGGAAATTGAAGACATGCAGAAAATGCCCATGCAGGTCCATAGAGAAATCGCAGGTTTAAAGATCGGTATTACCCACCACTTACCTGATAAGAATTGGGGTCGCGAATTGATCCACATTGGTGAGCAGAAGGATTTTGATCGTTTGGTGACAAACCCGTCTTGTGATATTGCAGTCTACGGACACATTCACCAGCAGTTTTTCCGCTACGGGACAGGAGGAGAACTGATTATCAATCCTGGCTCGATCGGTCAACCTTTCTTTTTAGAAAAGAATCTTCGCAAGGACCTTCGGGCCATGTATGCTATTCTTGAATTTGATCAAATGGGGCTAAAAGATGTAGATTTTAGACGGGTGGACTATGATGTCCAAAAAGAACTGCAACTGGCAAAAGATCTCCATCTTCCTTATTACCAAGTGTATTATGAAAGTTTGGTTAATGGCATTCATCATACCCACAATCATGAGCTCCTTCATGAAATTGAGCAGAGAGAAGGTCATGATCTAGAAATCGATGCTTGGCTAGCGGATTTCTTCCAATAGTGTAACTATTGACATTACAACTAAAAAGAGTATAATAGGAATAACGAAAGTCGTCCCTTGACGGTTGTTCAATAGACTCTACCTTCAAAAACGGGTAGAAAGGAGTGAAGTTATGCAAATTTCGAGTCGCTTTACCATTGGGACTCATGTCTTGATCATGATTGCTCTACAAGGAGAAAAAACAAAAGTAACCAGTGATTTTTTGGCAGGAAGTGTCGGCGTGAACCCTGTTATTATTCGAAAGACCTTGTCTCAGTTGAAGAAAGCTGGATTGATCCATGTAGCGCGTGGGACAGGCGGAGCTGAGCTCGCAAAAGCAGCCGATGAGATCAGTTTGCTGGATATCTATCAAGCAGTAGAATGTTTAGGTTCGACAGGTCAATTATTTGGTTTTCATGACAATCCAAATCCAGCCTGCCCAATTGGCCACAATATCCACAATGTTTTAGATGGGAAGCTTGAGGACATTCAGACTGCTATGGAAAAAGAAATGTCTCAAACCACTTTAAAAGACGTCGTAGAAGATACGCAGAAAAGAATGAAACTCGAATCGGTTTCATAAGAAAAAGATCGAAGAAGTATAAGCTTCTTCGATCTTTTTTGCTGAGATCGGAACTTGAACCTCTATTAGTCTATAGCTTTTGCCCACTTTTTGGATAAGTGGTGAGAAAAACTAGAGAGAGCAAAGTTAAAGAGAAAATAGACTGCTACGATCAATAAGTAGAGAGTAAAGATTTGCGAGGGTTCAAAATAACCTCTTATTAGAATTTGCCAGCTTCCAGACAGGTGAACGGCTTAGAATTTTCTATTATCTTTCACTCTTTCTTTTTTTGATGAGGGAGAATCCAAGGAAACCTGTTAAGGCACCCAAGAAGCTAAAGAATACATTGCTACTAGAATCTCCGGTTTTTGGCAATCCTACTTGTTTTAAATCCATTACTGATTTAGTAACAGAATTCTGAGATGGTTGAGGATCTACAGTTCCTTCGTGAGAGAGCGGATTTTCTTTTTTAACTTCTTCTTGGCTTGGTTGAACTGGTTCAGGGACTATTGGTGAAACGGGTGTTGGAGTTGGTGCTACGGGAGTAACAGGATTATAAGCTTCCTTCACATATTCATATACTACATGGAGCGTCCCCTCTTTCATAGGACCAATCTCTGGTGCAGATGAGGATGAAATCCCTACTAGAAGATATTTTTGTCCATTAAAAATAATATAGTCTGGGCGTTCGAGATTATTTTCTGTTGTGTTGTAGTTTTTAAGTCTACCATCCAATCCATAGACAGAAGTCATGGCAGTATCAGTATATGTAGGTTTGATGGATTGGTTGGATCCTTTGATCACATAGTCGATCAGAACGTTTCCTTGGTAAAAAGCAGATACGTCTTGATCAGCCATATCTTCTGTTTCAGATGCATAATACGTAATAGATTTATTTTCCTTTAAGGAAAATATTTTCACATAGTTAAAGAAAGTATCGGGATCAATATTGGTGTCATTTGGAATTTTGGTCCAGTCCCCATTATTAGGTGTAATGTAGGTATTTGGACTTGCAACGGACTTGATGAGATGACCATCCTGTACGTAACTTTCATCCACTAGGGTAGGATTGCCCAACCCACCATAACTTAGATTACCATCCTCATCAGCAAAATAAACCTGATTAGATTTATATTCTTCTAAACTCTGACAGCCTTCTTCATAACTGGCTATCCCACCTTCTTGGCTACATTTCCATGCAAAACGGGCATCAATCGGTAAGTACTTGATTTTTTTTGCCTCCTCTAATGGAAGTGTGATAGCTACACGAAAAGCAGTACTTTTTAGAGTTTTAGAACTAATTCCATATAAGTGAACAATTCCATCGCCAGAATAGTTATATCCACTCTCATCCATATTAACAATTGCCGGTTTTTTTCCTGCCCTTAATTCTTCTGCTGTTGGAACAATTGAGGAATCTGAATTAAGGGTAGTAGTAGGATCAGTGTCAGAATCCGAAACAATTTCATCAGGAAGAATGACTTTCATTGGTACATTGACGGGAACAGGATTTTCATTGGCATCTCGTGTTCCTATTAGTGTGAAATCAACTTTAGCGCCTGGAATGTCTGGAATACGGAGTCTGATATCGCGAACTGTTTGTCCATGATCGCTAGAATGCATTCCTTTAAACGCAACGGTATAAGAATAGACAACATTCTCACCATCATCTGTTAAAGCTGCGGGATGTCCCTCAACATTGACATATCCATCTTCGTTTACGATATTACTTTTTGGAGGAGTGGCTGTACTCCTAGTAGTTTCCGAAGTGGTTGTAGCTAGAGTATAATCTCCAACACTAGAAGGAACATTGTCCTCAGCGCTCGAAGAATCATTGTTCGTTACGATAGAATGTTCTCCCTGTGGTGCATTTGCTTCAGTTGTTGATAATTCTACTGTTACAGAAGTCTCTGAACTCCTATTCTCATCAGCTTTCACAATCGTATGAGTATAAGTATTTAATACAAATACGGAAATCGATGCGATACCTAATTTCGTTAATTTTTTCATATGATGAGGTCTCCTAAATGTAATCAAAATTTCCATTATAAAAATAGAAATTTGTTAAACTTTTCATCTGCATTATAAACTAAAATCGGTTGATTTACAATCAATTATTTATAGTATAATAGCTGTTTTTCCTGTACAAAAAGAAAATAATTAGAAAGTGACTAAGCTATTCAATAAAAAAATTAAGTTGTGAATTCCGAAGCATCTTGTTAAAGAAGAAGTAAGGAGGATATGGATGGATTTCTATGCAAGAAAAACTGACTAAGGCATCATTCATTTATAAAGAAGGACTTAAAGATGTTCTATGGATGATTCATCGATTTTTCAGGAAATAGGAAGAACATATGATGACAATGGAAAATTCTAGGGACGAGGTTCAAATAGGGTGTGCTTTTTTGCAGTTCATAGAGGTTATCTTATTTAAATAAGATAATTTTTTATTTCTAAGTTCTTTCAAAGAGGTTATATGACCTCTTTTGAAAGAAGGCTATAAGATTCACGTTTCAATAAAGTCTTATACTATCTTTTTTGATTATATTGAAAAGAGGCTGGGACAAAAGTCCTAGCCTCTCAATTGTTTTTGGATTGTCGAGCAAGACGCAGTGGTTGAG
>NZ_JVEE01000022.1:0-12047 GCF_001073155.1 Streptococcus parasanguinis | reverse complement strand
CCTACTCAACTGTGCGGAGGTGGGACGACGAAATCGAATTCTAACGAATTACCGATTTCTGTCCCACTCTCTAAAATGAGATAATACTTAGTACATGAATATTAAGGCGTAATATAAATTTAAAAAAATATCACGTACATAAGAAGTTGAACCGACTTTTCGTCCATTTGAATAAGTGACTACGACTTCTTTAATTTTTCTTGATTGAGCAGGGTCATAATATTGAGTTAATTTTACGGTAACTTTACTGTTCACTAAAGAAGCACCCCCAAGTGCAAGACTTGCTCCACTAGTATAAGAGCTTGCTGGACTCGGTATTAAAGCAATCAAACCTAAGATAAATGATTGTACTGACTGGAGATATTCTAAATTATATGTGACGGTTGTGACATAATTCCAAACACCAGGACGAAGTCCTGAAGCAACTAAGAAATCAGTACTAGAAAATGCTGGTATATAATCAGCACCATTGTCATTGTTTATGTCAACATAAGAGAGTGTACCATCAATATCTGTGAGTAAGCCAGTATCTCTGTTTAAATAAGCTGATAAACCTGTTTCTTGATTAGTTGCAGAAATTACATTCCCATTTTCTGTAACTGTATAATTTCCAACATTATATATATCAGCATTTACTGGTTTGGAAAATATAAAGCAAAATATAACTCCTAAAGACAGAGCTATTAGTACCCAAATACTTCTCCTAGCTTTCATAACCTTACTTCTTTTCTAATTTTACTATATTGGTTAAAAAAACAATAATCCCTAATATGCCAGAAAGTACTAAAAAATATTCCCATTTTTAAAACCATAATATGATAAAATTATACTACCCAATATTAAAACAATAGAAAAAAATAATCCCAAATTTTTCATATTATAACTTGCTCCTTTCTCTTTGCTAAATTAAACCACACAAAGGATAAAAATGTTAAATCTTTATTGTTGTATTATAATTTATCTAGTGGAACTAGTGCTTTTTTAACATAAGTAAATATTACCCTTTACATATATTAAGTAAACACTCAAATTTTCTATTGAATAAGAATAAATGCTAGTATTAATTAACAATGCATCTTTTAATCCTTTTCATTTAAACATGACGGGGAGTCATATACCTACTTCTCTTCTCTCTATAATAATCGAAGCGCTTTTATCTAGTTGTATTGTATCTCTAAAGGATTTAAAAACCAATGATTAGAATAACAAAATAGAATAAATTTCTCAGAATGTATACAAATCCTATCTGCAGTAAAAAAATTGACCTGTTGGAGGTTGTTAGTTTTATAGTGAAAACTCTTAGGAATACTGATGTATCGCTATTCTTAAGAGACTTTTACTTTCTCTAGTAAAAGACAAAGACTGAAGAAAATTTTCCAAAATGGACTTTTTCTTCAGCCTGTATATTTCTAAATTTCTATTCTTAGTATATGTATTAAATAACTGTAATATTTTTCTAGTATAATATTATTAGAGGAGGCTTGCAAAATGAAAAACTAATTACTTTGTTAATTATAGGAATTGCTACTATATTTCTAATATCGTGTTCCAAACAAAATACTCTTAATGGAAAGTATTATGATATTTATGATGGTAAAGCTAAACTTATCTTAGAGTTTAATGAAAATGGTGGAAGATTCTACGAGATTGAAACTCGTGCTATAACTAATGTTGATACAAAAAACAAGAGTTTTACATTTTCTGTTAATAGTCGTGACATTGTCGTTACCTATGATTTAAAAGCAGGTGGTAATTTAAAATATGATACAGGCAGTTATTTTACTTCTAGCAATAAAAACACTGCATACAAAAAGGATAGTGAAGCTTATAAAAAGGCACTAAAAATCACCAAATGAGGTGTTGGTTTAGTGTACACTTTTTTTCACTAAACTTTAGTTCAAAAAGAAGGCAATTCCCGTAGTTTAACTATGGAATTCAATCAAATACCTTGATATACTTCACAAATGGTAGAAAAGGACTTAGTCTTGTACAGTACAGAACTAAATCCTTTAATTAAATTATTTGTCTAATTTTTTTGGGTCAGTACACTTTAGTGACCTGATTCTTTTTTGTAATTGATTGCAAAAGGATTAGTCAAAGTAAAGTAAGTCTTTGCTGGTTTCTGTGAAGAGTCCAAATCCGTCTTTTGTGACGTAACCACAATCTTCAATACGGACACCGACTTTACCTGGAATATAGATTCCTGGTTCAACTGAGAAGCACATGCCTTCTTCAAGCACCATGTCATTTCCTTCCATAATAGAAGGGAATTCATGCACGTCCATTCCGATCCCGTGTCCGAGGCGGTGGTTGAAGTATTCACCATAGCCAGCTTTTTCGATGACGCTCCGTGCAGCACGGTCTACGTCATGTGCTGTTACACCTGGTTTGATCATGTCAATGGCTGCTTGTTGAGCTTCTAACGTCAAGTGGTAGATTTCTTTTTTGAAATCATCTGGTTTCCCAACAGCAACAGTACGAGTCATATCAGACGCATAACCATTCACCATACAGCCAAGGTCAAAGAGCAAGAGGGCATCGTTTTCGACTTTGTTGCTTCCAGGAATTCCGTGTGGGTTAGCTGCATTATTTCCAGTCAAGACCATGGTTTCAAAGCTCATTTCATAACCCAAGCGTTTGATACCAAAGTCGATTTCTGCTACGATATCAGTTTCAGTTTTATCCAGTGAGATGGCGTCGAATCCCATATTGACAGCCTTATCTGCGTATTGACCGGCAACCAACATTTTTTGGATCTCATCAGCAGATTTGATCAAGCGCATCCGGTTAATTCGTGGTGTCAAGTTGGTAAATGTTGCTTTTTCAAAGACAGTGCGCAAGCCATTGTATTTGGTAAGGATCAAGTTATCATATTCAAGTGCAACGGTTTTGGCATCTGGTTTTGCGATAGCCCCTTTAATCTTTTCCCAAGGGTTTTCAGAATCCACATAGCCAACCACTTGGAAATCGACAACTGCAGTCGCCCGTTCCACTTCAAGTGCAGGAACGAAGAGAAGTGGTTCGTGGTCAGTGTAGACGAACAAGAAGAGTTGACGTTCGTGGGGATCACTGTAAAATCCAGTCAGGTAATTGATGGTGACAGGATCGGATACAACAGCGACATCTGTTTTTTCAGTTTCAAGAAAATCGACGATTTGATCTAATTTAGACATAATGCTACCTTCTTTCTATGGATCTATTTTGTCAAATTTTCCCCAAAAAAGCAAGAGTTTACAAAATTTTACCAAAATACTTGAAAGTGTTTACAATACATGATAAAATAGGATTAATTAGAGAGTGAAAACGAAATTTTCAATAATGAAAGGAAATCTTATGAATACAGACGATACAGTAACGATTTATGATGTCGCCCGTGAAGCAGGGGTTTCAATGGCAACCGTTAGTCGTGTAGTGAATGGAAATAAGAACGTTAAAGAAAATACACGTAAAAAAGTATTAGAAGTGATCGAACGCTTGGATTACCGTCCAAATGCTGTTGCGCGTGGTCTTGCCAGCAAGAAAACCACAACAGTCGGTGTTGTGATTCCAAACATCACGAATAGCTATTTCTCTACCTTGGCTAAGGGGATCGATGACATTGCTGAAATGTACAAGTACAATATTGTTCTTGCAAATAGCGATGAAGACGATGACAAAGAAGTTTCAGTGGTAAACAACCTCTTTTCAAAGCAAGTGGATGGGATCATTTTCATGGGCTATCATTTGACAGAAAAGATTCGCTCAGAATTTTCACGCTCTCGTACGCCAGTTGTCCTTGCTGGGACAGTGGATGTTGAACACCAATTGCCAAGTGTCAATATCGACTACAAGCAAGCGACCGTTGATGCTGTTACACAGTTGGCAAAACACAACAAGAAAATTGCTTTTGTAAGCGGCCCATTGGTGGATGATATCAATGGAAAAATTCGTTTGACAGGCTACAAAGAAGCTTTGAAAGTGAAAAAATTGAGCTATAGCGAAGGACTTGTGTTTGAATCCAAGTACCGGTACGATGAAGGTTATAACTTGGCAGAACGCATCATTGCATCCAAAGCAACAGCTGCCTTTGTAACAGGGGATGAATTGGCTGCAGGTCTCTTGAACGGCTTGTCTGATAAGGGGATCAAGGTACCAGAAGACTTTGAAATTATCACCAGTGATGATTCACAAGTAACTCGTTATACGCGTCCAAATCTATCAACGATTGGCCAACCTTTGTATGACCTTGGTGCGATCAGTATGCGCATGTTGACCAAGATCATGCACAAAGAAGAGTTGGAAGAACGCGAAGTACTGTTGTCTCATACGATCAACCAACGTGGAACGACCAAAAAATAAGGATTAGTAGACTAGAGTCTCGACATGGGAAGACGTGTCTACTAGTCTAAGAGGCTAGAACAGAACTGTTCTAGCCTCTTTTTATATGTGTCATTAATCATAAATAATGATGAAGTGAAATTGAATGAGTGTTGGTTCAAATATTGATGTGTAAGTTACAATTAAATCGTTCTAGAGTTTGTTAAAATACCATACAACAAAATATGATGAATTTGTTTTGTTTCGTCTTCTATGTTTTTATTTGGAGATAGATGATTTCCTGTGCTATTGAGAGCACTCATGACGTTTAAAATAACCTCTGTTGACAAATCTTTAGCAATTATATTTTCATTTTTACCTAGCTCAATATATGCACGATATATTTCACGCTTTTTCTCATCTATCGCTTTTGTCATAAGTTTCGTAAAAGTAGGATCCTCTAACGTTTTTTCTTGAAAGTAGTTAGAAATCTGTTGGCTTATTTTTTTCTGACATAAAGCTAAGGCTTGATTTAATTTTGATTTATAATCTATATTACTGAGTAGAATGTTTTCAGCTTCTTGTATGATGTCTTTAAACAATTCATTAATACATAAAGCTACTAAATTATCTTTCTTATCAAAGTAATTGTAGATTGACACAGGAGAAACTTCTGCGACTTTTGCAATTGATTGTATACTTGTTTCTTTAAACCCTTTTTCTTTAAATAAAGAAAGAGCAGACTGAATAATAGCTTGCTTCTTTTTTTCTGTTGTTTTTTGATATTGATTCATTTGAACACTCCATTTGATATCAATTATAGCACAACTTTGAAATTTATCTCAGATTATTTCATTAATTCTTGACGATATCTGATATTTACAATACAATTAAGTTTGAAATATAATTAATGATATTTCAAACTTATAATAATTGAGGGAAGATATTTAATGTTAACTGAATTTCTTATTAAGCAGTCTCAAAAACCTAGTGGTCTTATTGGTAGAGTCATCACAAAAATATGGTCATTCTATTTTAAAAAACTTAGTCTTTGGGCGATTAAACAGACTACTATTTCAGATAATTATAGAATTTTAGAAATTGGTTACGGTGGCGGGAGTACTATCAAGAACCTTCTTGCTTTAAATAAAAATCTTGAGATTCATGGTATTGATATTTCTAAGGAATCATATAGAACTGCCCAACGTGTTCATTCAGATTCCATAAGAAAAGGTAGTGTCCAACTTAAGATTGGAAATGTGGAGAATATGCCTTATCAAAATAACTATTTTGATAGAATATTTGCTATTCAGACCCATATTTTTTGGAAGGATATAAAAAAGAGTTTTCAAGAAGTTTATAGAGTCCTGTCCAGCAATTCTACTTTGATAATTGCTTCTGAAAAAGAAAAAATACATTATCATATGACAGATTATCGTACAAGTCATGAATTTAGTCAGTTACTAACAAGTATTGGTTTTTCAAAAATTGAGGAAAAACAGAATCGCAATTGGATTTTGTATATCGTATATAAATAAAATAGAATTTTAAATTTCGAACAGAACTGTTCTAGCCTCTTTTTTATACTGCAAACAGGTAGAGACTTGCTGGGCACTCTTTATTTCGGTATAATAGAAGGTATGAAAGTTTTACTGTATTTAGAAGGAAAATCCGTATTACAAAAATCAGGAATTGGTCGAGCCTTGCAGCATCAAATGCATGCGCTTGATTTGGCTGGGATTCCGTATACGACAGATATTTTAGGAGATTATGATGTGGTGCATATCAATACCTATGGCCCACGGAGTTTCCTTTTGCTCCATGCAGCAAAGCGTCGTGGAAAGAAAGTCATCATGCATGGCCATTCAACCCGTGAGGATTTTGAAAATTCCTTTATCGGGTCTAACTTTTTTGCGCCCTTGTTTGGAAAGTATTTGGCTCACATGTACCAAAAGGCAGACTATGTGATCACGCCATCTGAATATTCTAAACACCTGATTCAGTCTTATGGGGTGACCACACCGATTATCGCGGTCTCCAATGGAATTGATTTGGAAAAATACAAGAAGGATCCGAAAAAAGAAGAGGTCTTTCGAAAGCATTTTAATATCCAAGAAGGCCAAAAGGTTGTCATCTGTGCAGGGCTTTATTTTAAACGCAAAGGGATTGAAGATTTCGTAGAAGTGGCCCGTCGCATGCCGGATGTTCGCTTTATTTGGCTAGGTTCTATCAACAAATGGATCATTCCGCGTAAGATTCGTCGTATCGTGGAAAAGGATCATCCTAGTAATGTGGAATTCCCTGGCTACTTCAAGGGAGCAGTCTTCCAAGGGGCTATGACGGGTTCAGATGCTTTCTTCTTCCCATCTTATGAAGAAACAGAAGGAATCGTTGTTTTGGAAGCCTTGGCCAGTCATCAGCACACGGTCTTGCGGGATATTCCAGTATACAATGGCTGGATTGACGATACGTCTTCTGAATTGTGCCATAATGTAGACGAATTTGTGGATTCCTTGAACAAGGTCTTGAACGGACAAGTAGACAAGCGGGAGGCAGGCTACAAGGTCGCTGAAAGTCGTTCGATCGACTTAGTGGCTTATCAATTGGTCGAAGCCTATCAAACAGTTTTGGAGATGTAAGATGCGTGTAGGGTTATTTACAGATACCTATTTCCCGCAAGTTTCGGGAGTGGCGACCAGTATTCGGACGCTCAAAACAGAATTAGAAAAATTGGGTCACACGGTCTTTATCTTTACGACAACGGATAAAGATGTCAACCGCTATGAAGATTGGCAGATCATTCGGATTCCAAGTGTGCCTTTCTTCGCCTTTAAGGACCGCCGCGTTGCTTACCGTGGATTCTCAAAGGCGCTTGCTATTGCCAAGCAATACCAGCTGGATATTATCCATACCCAGACTGAGTTTTCACTGGGCCTTTTGGGAGTGTGGATTGGACGCGAGTTGCGGATTCCAGTCATTCATACCTACCATACCCAGTATGAGGACTATGTCCGCTATATTGCAAGAGGCATGGTTATTCGCCCAAGTATGGTCAAATACATTGTGAGAAGTTATATGAATGATCTGGATGGAGTGATCTGTCCAAGTGAGATCGTCTATGACTTGCTCCAAAAGTACAAGGTTAAGGCAGAAAAACGCATTATTCCGACAGGGATTGATTTGGCCAAGTTTGACCGGCCAGAAATCACTCCGACAGAGACAGCAGCCCTTCGTGAAAAATATGAAGTCGCAGAAGATGAAACGCTTTTATTGAGCTTGTCGCGGATCTCTTATGAAAAGAATATTCAGGCTGTTATTGCGGCTCTTCCTGATGTCCTCAAGGTCAATCCAAAAGTTAAGTTGATCGTGGCTGGAGATGGTCCTTATTTGGATGATTTGAAAAAACAAGCGGCGAAACTGGGGATTTCAGATGCGGTTGTCTTTACAGGGATGATCCCACCAAATGAGACAGCTCTCTACTATAAGGCGGCTGACTTCTTTATTTCAGCTTCAACGAGTGAGACGCAAGGGTTGACCTATTTAGAGAGTATTGCAAGTGGTACCCCGATCATCGCTCATGGCAATCCTTATCTCGATCATGTGATTGATGATCCTATGTTTGGAAAGCTCTTTTATGAAGAGAGCGATCTGTCACAAGCAATTCTTGAAGCGATTGACGAGATGCCTGCAATCGATGAGACCAAGTGGGCGGAAAAGATCGATGATATTTCTGCAGCAACCTTTGGCCGTCGGGTCTACGAATTTTACCTGGATAAAATCATCTCTAAAGACTTCTCAAATGATTTGAATCCTGAACAAAGTCGGGTCAAGCGGATGTCTAAGACCATTGTGAAAATCCCGACCAAGGTGATTGCTCTTCCGGTCAATGGATCTGTGAAAATGATGAAGGCTTCGGTCAAACAAGTGAAGAAAATCCGGAAAATCACACATTTCTTTGATTGAAAATGAAACTTTTTCTTGCAAAATTTTTCAATCGTGCTATAATAACTGACAGAGACATATCAAATCTAGGAAATCTGATAGAGAGCGCGTGGGGCTGGAAATCGCGTAGAGGATAGGTTTGGGACTACTCGTGATTCTTTTATGCAAACATAAAACGGTGGCTACGTTAGAGCCAATCAGAGGTGTCCCTCTTTTTTGAGGAACATAAATGAAGGTGGAACCACGTTGCGACGTCCTTTCGAGGAGGTCGCTTTTTTTGATTTCTTAATGAAGACATCAAAAGGAGTGACGATTCCAATGTTCAAAGACACCTCCCACCCATTTAGCTACTAAAAACTTTATAAGGAGAAAATCATGATTAAGATTACTTTCCCAGATGGCGCTGTTCGTGAATTCGAATCTGGCGTTACTACTTTTGAAATTGCCCAATCTATCAGCAATTCTTTGGCTAAAAAAGCCCTTGCTGGTAAATTCAACGGCAAATTGATTGACACAACTCGTGCCATCACTGAAGATGGAAGCATTGAAATCGTGACACCTGATCACGAAGATGCTCTTCCAATCTTGCGTCACTCAGCGGCACACTTGTTTGCCCAAGCAGCTCGTCGCCTCTTCCCAGATATTCACTTGGGTGTCGGTCCAGCGATCGAAGATGGTTTCTACTACGATACAGACAACCAAGCGGGTCAAATCTCTAACGAAGACCTTCCTCGTATCGAAGAAGAAATGAAGAAAATCGTGAAGGAAAACTTCCCATCAATCCGTGAAGAAGTGACCAAAGACCAAGCGCGTGAAATCTTCAAAAACGATCCATACAAATTGGAATTGATTGAAGAGCACTCAGAAGACGAAGGTGGTTTGACTATCTACCGTCAAGGTGAATACGTTGACCTTTGCCGTGGCCCACACGTCCCATCAACTGGTCGCATCCAAATCTTCCACCTTCTTAACGTTGCTGGTGCATACTGGCGTGGGAATAGCGACAATGCGATGATGCAACGGATCTATGGTACCGCTTGGTTTGACAAGAAAGACTTGAAGAACTACCTTCAAATGCGTGAAGAAGCTAAGGAACGTGACCACCGTAAGCTTGGGAAAGAGCTTGATTTGTTCATGATTTCTCAAGAAGTTGGTCAAGGTCTTCCATTCTGGTTGCCAAATGGTGCGACCATCCGTCGTGAGTTGGAACGCTACATCGTTGATAAAGAAGTAGCAGCAGGCTACCAACACGTCTACACTCCACCAATTGCTTCTGTAGAACTGTATAAAACTTCAGGTCACTGGGATCACTACCGTGAAGACATGTTCCCACCAATGGATATGGGAGATGGAGAAGAGTTTGTTCTTCGTCCAATGAACTGCCCTCACCACATTGAAGTCTACAAACACCATGTGCATTCTTACCGTGAATTGCCAATCCGTATCGCTGAAATTGGGATGATGCACCGTTATGAAAAATCTGGTGCTCTGACAGGTTTGCAACGTGTGCGTGAAATGTCTCTGAATGATGGTCATACGTTTGTGGCTCCAGAACAAATCGAGGAAGAATTCAAGAAGATCCTTCAATTGATCATCGATGTGTATGAAGACTTTAACTTGACGGATTACCGTTTCCGCTTGTCTTATCGCGATCCTGAAGACAAACACAAATACTTTGACAACGATGAGATGTGGGAAAATGCTCAACGCATGTTGAAAGCCGCTGTTGATGATATGGGTGTTGAGTACTATGAAGCAGAAGGGGAAGCTGCCTTCTACGGACCAAAATTGGATATCCAAGTGAAAACAGCTCTTGGTAAAGAAGAAACTCTTTCAACTATCCAATTGGACTTCTTGCTTCCAGAACGCTTTGATCTTCATTACATTGGAGCAGACGGAGAAGAACACCGTCCAGTTATGATCCACCGTGGGGTTATCTCAACCATGGAACGCTTCACAGCGATCTTGATTGAAAATTACAAGGGTGCCTTCCCAACCTGGCTTGCGCCACACCAAGTAACCCTCATCCCAGTATCGAACGAAAAACACGTGGACTACGCTTGGGAAGTAGCTAAGAAACTTCGTGATCGTGGTGTTCGTGCCGATGTGGATGAACGCAATGAAAAAATGCAGTTCAAGATCCGTGCTTCTCAAACACAAAAGATTCCTTACCAATTGATCGTTGGGGACAAGGAAATGGAAGAGCAGGCTGTAAACGTTCGCCGTTATGGTCAAAAAGAAACAGAAACCATGCCGGTAGATGCATTTGTAGAATTGATTCTTGCAGATATTGCAAATAAATCTCGTGTTGAGAAATAAAACGATCACAGTCTGAGAAATATTTTTTAGTAAGAAAAAGCAACAACTATTTTGTATTGACCCCAAAAAGTTAGACAATTAATTTATCAAAGGATTTAGTTCTGTATTGCACAGGACTGAGTCCTTTTAGTTTTACCTTAATTCGTTTGTTGTTGTAATAATCAATATAGTCTACAATAGCTTGCTCCAATTGCTCAAGTGAGTGAAATGTCTTCTCATAACCGTAAAACATCTCAGACTTAAGAATGCCAAAGAAGGACTCCATCATGCCATTATCTGGGCTGTTTCCTTTACGTGACATGGACGGTTGGATTCCTTTATCCTCTAAAAAATGATGATAATACTGATGTTGATACTGCCATCCTTGGTCACTATGGAGAATAGTATTTGTGTAATGATCCTCACTGAAGGCCTGGTCTAACATAGATTTCACTTGTTCTAAATTTGGTGAAGTCGAAAGATTATAGGCGATAATTTCGCTATTAAAGCCATCTAAAACCGGCGATAAATAGAGTTTTTGACTGCTTGCTGGAATGGTAAATTCTGTCACATCTGTGTAGCACTTTTCCATTGGTTTGGATGCTTCAAATTGGCGTTGAATAAGGTTGGCTGCTTTCTTTCCAATCTCTCCTTGGTATGAAGAATACTTCCGTTTACGACGAATTCGAGCACTTAAACCAAGGACCTTCATCAGGCGTTGAACTCTTTTGTGATTGACCACATAACCACGATTTCTCAATTCAAGAGTCATTCGGCGAAAGCCATAATTTCCTTTGTGCTCAGTAAAAATAGATTGAATTTCAGCTTTAAGATCTTTATCTTTGTCAAACCTATCCAGTTGCTTCAACTGATAGTAGTAAGTTGAGCGAGGTAAACGAGCCGCTTCAAGAAGTAAATCTAGTCGAAATCCTCCTGAAGCCATTTCTCTAATTGTCTCTGCCTTTCTAGTTGTAAGGCTTCGTCCCTGACTTCTAGCTCTTTTAACTTTTTTAAGTAAGCCACCTCGGTACGTAAGCGTTCATTCTCTTCTTGGAGCCGCTCTAGTTCTGTCATTTCTTCCCAAGTTTTCTTACGTTTACGTCCCATTTTAGGTACTCTCCCTCTTGTTTTCTCAACAATAGTATACCCGTTTTTCTTGTATTGTGCCATCCAATTTGGAAGCATACCACGATTTGGGAGAGCATATTCGAGAGAAACTCTATCTTGAGACCAGTTTTCATGTAGAACTTTATCAATCATTTCTTGTTTTAATTCAGGAGAGTAGTAACGATTTTTTCCTTTTTTGACGAACTCTATTCCATAACAATCAATCAATTTAATCATGTACCTAAGATTAGAATTGTTTATCCCAAATTTATTTGAAAGTTGCTCTAAGCTATATCCTTGTTTTCTAAGTTCATAGATCTGAACTTTATCTTTATAAGTCAATTTCATAATAAAAACACCCCAAAAGTTAGATTTTTTCTGTCTAACTTTTGGGGTGCAGTTCA
>NZ_JVEE01000021.1 GCF_001073155.1 Streptococcus parasanguinis | reverse complement strand
ACTTGCAACTACATCCAAATGCGACTTGACTGGAAACAGGCCATTCTCTTTTCGACAAATCTAAAGAACGATTGGTTTCAATCTCTTTTAGGACTTGCCCACCATGATTTCAAGCAGAAAACAGTCGCAGAATACATTTCTTATCAATCTAATGATCTTGATTCACTGGAAAAAGATTATCTACCTCCATTGATGAGTTTTTTTAAGCAGATTCTACGAATTTTGATTTATACCATCATTATTACCAGAACGATCAATCCTATAGTGGCGCTGATCCTACTGATTTCAACGGCTATCAGTATTCAAATTCCAAAGATCGTTGGTCAATTGACTGCGAAGCGTAGACAGACCTATCTTGAAAAGCAAGGTGATTATTATCGGACCTTGGAGGATCTATTCCGAGGACATCACCTAGTTAACAAACTCACTCTACCTCATTTTATAGAGCAACAAAGAAGTTCTCTCAAAAACTTGCAGGATAAGTATCTTGGGTATGGTTTGACTAAAATTACAGGTATTCTCTTGACGGGTATTTCTTTTGAATTCATTAGCCTTATTCTCTTTTCCTATCTAGCTTACTCTCTATATCATCATCAAATTGGTATCCCTGAGGTGGTTGCAAGTTTTGGTTATATTACAGCCTTCTCAGAACCAATTCAAGAAATCCTTTACGATCTGCAAATGTTGGAGTCGGTAAAACCTGTAATTAAAAGCTTTCAAACTATTGTTAAGCATCCATCTTCAATTCAGTCACCACAGCCTTCCTTTGAAACGATCACATTGAAGAATCTTTCTAAACAACTTGGGGAATCAACATTGAAAATTTCTTTTGCCACCATTCACAAAGGAGATAAGATTGCCCTCATAGGAGAGAACGGATCAGGTAAGAGTAGCCTGCTCAATATTTTAAATGGTACGGATGAGGATTTCCAAGGCGAGATCTTGCTGAATGATCTTCCCCTAAATCAGCTTTGGGGGAGATTTGGCCTGATCTTGCAACAAGAGCATAGCTTCATCTCTAGTTATGAAAATAATGTTACGCTATTCAGTACTTTCCCCGCAGAGTTTAAGGATGCGGAATTCGAAGCAACACCTCCTCAATCCCTGTCAGGTGGTCAACAACAACGCATGTACCTCAAATCGAGAAAAAAACCGTCAGAGTCCATTAGTTATTATGGATGAACCTTTTTCAACCTTGGATGCTCATCAGTTCGAGGCAGAATTGAAAAAAGTACTAGACTTACCGTGTGCTGTCATCATTACTTTACACCGACAGAATGAAGCACTGAATAACTTTGACCAAGTCTGGGAAATTAGATCTGGAGAACTAATCATTGAAAAAAGTAAGTAAATTTATATTTAACCATAATATAGGATGTACACTGATCTAAGCCGCATTTTCAATTTGTTATCATCACATAATTAAATACCTTAATATTATAATAAAACGGCAGGCTAGTAATTTCTAGCTTGCCGTTTTATTTTTCAAACAGTTCTTATTAAAGATATGATGCTAATACAAGTCACAAATTGCACAAAATACCTAACTATCTCTCGTATATTATAAACGAATCATTATAGAGTTTTCTTTCATCCATCTGTATAACCGATACTCTATCAAAACTTGATCTATCTAATGTTAAGAATGAAGTCCCTACTATTTTTTGTGTATTTAAAGGATTTGTTGTCATAAAAAGATTAACCTCTTTATAGGCGTTAATTACTTTCTGCGTTTCTTCTCGGACTGTACTAACTAATTGAGGATTGTTATATCTGTTACCACTATACTTTTGTTGCGATGAAATTTTTACTGTTGTATTTTCCAAATAGTTAGCTGCTAATTTTTCTAAAGGAATATCATATGTATCACATACTAATAAATTGACAACTTTATTCTTTTTGTTTTCAATTGGATACTCAACAGTAATTTTTCCTTCAAATTCATCATATTGCATAACAGATGATTCTGATATAAATTCTGAGAAAACTCCATTAATAATAAGTTCAAACTGCATTGGTATTGATACACCTATAAGTTGTAACTTTCGATAGCCTAATATATTTGCAGCAATCCACAGTCTTTTATAACAGTTATGAAGATATACAGAATGACCATCATTAAATGTTCGCTCTGCATTGTTTTTTCTAAAAATCATTAATAATGAAGTAAATATTAATGAATAAAGAACTATATAAGTAGCGATAGAATTATCAGGAGTTATTTCAAAAATAGTTCTTGTAAAAAAATTGGTATTTGATATTTTTTCAACTTCAACTAGTGTCAAACTCTTCCCAATCAAATAACAAATAAGAATTGGAAATAGAAAAATTAATACCAATGGTAAATAAAATTTTTGAGACCAAAAAAAGCATTTCTTAAATGATTTATTTTTTAAATTCATACGTATTCAATACATCCTTAAAATAGATTAGAGTGGATTGCCACTCATTTGATTCCCTAAAGTAGAATCTCCCAGCCTGAAGCCCAATTATCAAGAAGAATAATCTATCATCATTATCTGAGATAATTTTTTCCCATGATTGAATATCAACAATAGATGCAGTAGGTATATCTTCAGGATGGGTATGCCATTCTCCAATTAAACTTATGAAACCTGAACTTTTACCAAAATAATCATCTGCAAATTTCTGGTGGTTTGGAGAAGTCTTTGAGAATTTATATCTACTTCTTACATCATTATCCTGTGGTCTTGAAAAATTTATAATAATTATCGAATTATTTAAAAGTCTCTTACCAACAAAAATACCACCTGCTTCAGGTTCAAAACCCAGTTGCCTAAACTCTAGTAATGAATTTAAAATATCAGATGGTATTACAATTTGATATTTATTATTCAGATTTACATATATCAACTTTATACTCTCCGTTACACTCTGGACAAGATGTATTTGTTCTTAAAGCAACATTTAATAAATCACTATTTTTTAAACAATTGTAGTATCGAACACTATACGTAAACCCTTTTTTTCCAAACTGTTTATCTGAACCAATTTCTGATACTAATCTGTTTTCAGCAGAGAACTCCCCATCCAAGTACTGCAAATAAACTTCTATAGCTTTATTTGCCAATGAACTAGGCGCAATAACATTATAAGGAACAAATGAAGAATAGCAACTAGCTAAGCGCTTTTCAAATATTTGATTTTTCTCTGCAAAAGAGGCTCTATTATTAACAAGATGCCCATTTTCATAATTCATACACATATAGCATCCGTTATTTTGTGGAGAAACTAGTAGGTTATGATACCCAACTCCATATGGATCTAACCAGCAATACAATACCGTTTTTCCAATCTTTCTGAAAAAATGATTAATTTCAAAATTAGTTTTAGTATCTCCGACACAAGAAAAAACAAAATCATATTCATAAAATAAATTTGGATTCTTCCGAACTATTTCTTGAAATCGGATACCCTCACATTCAATTTCTAAATCAGGATTTTCTTTTTTCAATCTATCTTCTAAAGCGTCTACTTTTTGAATATTATCTATTATACTATCCATACCTAAGTAGTGTCTTGAAATGTTATCGACCGTTAAAAAATCAGGATCTATTAAAAGAAGTTTCTCTATACCCATTTTAGATAAATTGTTTGCAACAAATGATCCTACAGATCCAAGTCCAACAATTACAACTTTTTTATTCAGAAAATCATATTCTTGGGATGTCCTACTCACTCTATACTCCTTGTCGAATCTTGTAATATATACTGGAGTAATATTGAAACTCCCATTTTTTGATTTTTTAGCCTTAGAACCAATTTTTTTTCTATCTTTATTTTTTTGTGGTACCTTATTATCAATTTTAAATGGATATTTGGAAGTTCTAGACTCAAAAAGCGCACCAAATAAAACATAATCATTATCAGATATAGGAAGTGATAAAATTAATATGAATGACTTTCGTTTCGTTTTACACCACTTTTGGAAGCGGCGTCTAACCCCCGAAGATAGATTTCCTGTAATCAATTTCTTAAATGTTGCTTCTGTTAGTTCATTCAGGGGATTAGGAGGAATCACAGAATTCGAATCTTTAAGTGGAAGTATATAAACATCTCTGCTTTTTTTAGATTGTGGCGCAACACTCTCTTTAAGTTGTGAACCATAATTAAAAAGATGGTAGTTCTGATTCGACAGGACTAATTCATGTTTCTCAAATGTACTGACCCTAGATAAATAACTTTGAATATCTATATATTTTGTTTTTGACTTCAAACAACTGATATGCCAATATGACAAAAACTCTTTCCTGAGGTCTTCGGTCATTTTGGGTGTATCCCAACTATCCAGTAATTCCTTTACTTTTTCACAGCAATCTTTCAATAATCCACTTGGATTGTTAAAGTCCCAAATTAAATTATCATCTGAAATATAACACAATTTCCCTTCGGAACCGACATGACTATACCATTTATTAAAATCCATATAATTTGAAAGGTATATTTCCGGAAGTGAATGGGGAAAGTCATTAGAAACGATAATTTTTAAGGTAAATTTTTTGTATTGATAAAAATAGCATTCCTTATCTTCGGACTCCAAGCTCTCTGAAGGTATTTCGTCAAAGTACATCTGGAATATTTCTTCTTTTTCTAACATACGCGCCTCTAAGCACTTGGATAATCACTGATTATAGCCCGAGTTCCAAAGTTTTCTGCTGTCTCTTTTTGTTCAATAATAGGAAAATCATCACCAAACTGTTTACTCAATATTTTTGTAGAGTCACTTAAATCAGTAGAATCTATTGCCTCATCTAGTGAGTCTCTTAATTTTTCTAATTTATTCTTAAAGGCTTCCATTTGTATATTTGATACCCTTTCATATACATCAGTATACGGCTTAACAGGTAAGGAAACCTCTAATCTCGGATAAAATAAGTTTCTATCAACATCATATGTATCCGAAAACGAATTAATCATAGTATTTACTAAATTTCTTAAAGCTGAAATATCATCATAAGTAGCGTTCCCAGATAAATAGTCTACTTTTTTGCTTACAGAAAAATTATTGACAGCAAATACTGAAATACCAATACCAGTTGGTTTGTTATCCTGATTCTTAAATTTTATATCTTTCCATCTTTTTAAATAGCGAATTACTCTCCGAAATTGGTTTCGGTCTTCTGAGTTTTCCATAGCATTATTTATTTTTTCCGTTAATTCTACAGGGTCTGCTTCCTCCCACTTAATATTTTCTTCTTTACTATTAAGCTTACCTCTAGCCAAAAAATAATTATCATTTTCAATACAATACACCGCAATATCGATATGAACATTATCTTTAGGAAATGATACCGTGACACATGGATTTTTTACTTTAACATTATTTTCTCCAAATTTAGAAACTAATGTATTAAAAATAATTTTCTTTATCTCTTTTGGAGTATTTGAATTTCTATCAATTTCAAATCTCAAACCTCTATCTAAATCGTAATCCCCATCCTCTAATGGTAAAATCCCCGTGAAAGTTGAGTAACTCCCTTGATTAAAAAAACTCTTTTCAAATTCTGAAACACCTTTATTTATTGCTTCTTCAACTTCTTTACGTTTATCAATTAATACCTTTTTATCGTCAGCATCTAGCTTAATGGTATCGTGAAATTTAATAAACTGTGACTGCAAAGTATCCATAAGCTCCTCCTTAAAGTATTTTATTAAATCTACTCTTAATTATATCATTCTATGTAGTAGTATTTGTTGAATATCTATTTATAAACTAATTAAGTATATAGTTGAGTATAATTTTAAATTAAACTATTATGACTATTCCTCACCCAACTCCTTCAATCGCTCCTGTCCCATCTTCAACATCTCTTTCTCTACCTTACTCCATTTTCCGAAGAGGCATTCTTGTAGAACTTCTGCTGCTGAGGTTTGATCTACTTGCGAATCATAAACGCACGATTGATCTCTTTGGTAAATTTGAATTTGTCTAAAAAGCTGATCCTTTTCCAACTCCCGTAAATTCTCAACCAAATGTTCTACAATTCCATCATGGTGTGCTTTAGGAGTTGCTCTGGCTTGACTAGGATTTATAGCATAGAGCTCTTCATAACGTATCAAAGTGCTGAGATAGGACAATTCAGGCTTGGTCGCAATCAGTGCAAGCGAGACTTGGTAACCTCTAGTTGTCAATAATTGTGCCGTTTTTCGAGGAACTTCTGTTGTTCTCAAGGTGCCCTCGATTAACAAATGATAGCCTAGTTTACTCAATTCATCTACGAGATATTCAACCATTTTTCCCGCAAATACTTTAGTATAATCCACACTATCTTTGCCATACTTCTCCTGCAGACCAAGGTAGTTTGGATGAAAAGAGCGATAACTATCTCCATCAATGATAATGATATTTCCTTGAAATTCCCTTTGTTTCACACGATGAATCGTTGTCTTACCAGCACCACTCTGTCCGCCGAGCAAAATAGCTTTAGGCTGAGATGAAGTTGTTTTACCGCGAGTCATTGAACAAACGAGTCGTTTGGAGGCTCGTTCAAAATCACCTTGACTAAATTCTTCTAGTTTCATTAGGCCACCACCAGATGACTGGCTTGTTCTAGCATCCGTTCAATACCATCCAAATAGCCATTGTATCGCTCTACTTCCTCAAAAGTCCCTACAAGATAAATCTTCGTGTTAATCAAATCAGACAAATCATCGCTCATTAGAACCCAAGGATTAGAAGTATCATCAAATGCAATTCCTTGTTCATCTTGAAAACGATAAAGTTGTGCTAAGATATTCGCCCCTCGTTCTTTAATCACTTCAATTTTCAGAGTTAACTGATAATCTTCTACTGGTGTGAGCAGCTTTTCCTCTCCTACGATATCGATATAGGAAACATTAAATTTCTGGCAGATACGGTCTATTAATTCTGTCGAAACTGAACTTGTTCCATTTTCATAACGACTCAAGCTATTTCGAGAGATACCAACAATCTTAGCGAACTCAGGCTGGGTTAGATCATGTGTTTTACGTAACGCTTTAATATTTTCTCCGATCATGAGAGCCCTCCTTTTATTTATTTCTATTATAGCACAAAAAAGATAAACGCACCATTTTTGGTGCGTTGTTGCTAATGGATAGAATACCACATATTTAGTTATTGAAGAAAAAGTACTATGAGGCTGTTCAAAAAGTCTTTAAGAATATAAAAAAGTAAGAAAACTACAATCGAAAACATATTGGAGATATGAATCTATGGTATACTAGTGATAATAAATAGTTATCGATAGGAGAACTTAAATTGATTAAAGATTTAGAGGGGTTGTTAGCAAAATATCCCAATTTTTATCAAATTTTCATTCCAATAATTTTGTCAGTCATGTTGTCGATCATACTGTTCGTATTCAAAATTCCACAAAGATATTTACAGAAATATAAAAAACGCCAGGGTATTTTCAAGAAAAAGCAATACATAAAGGATAGTGCTTATTTAAAACGGGAATTGGAGATCCAAGAAATTCTTCAGGAACTCATCAAAGAACAGAACCTGACTATTATATACGGTGCTCTAGGGCGTGGAAAGACAATTATACTTAAAAAGTTACATGATAGAGTCCTTGATAAAAAAGAAAAATCCCTTAAGTTTTCAATGTATATCGATTTAGAAAAGAAAAATTTAATTGATGAACTGGAGAGAATTACTGAAATAAAGATAGTCAGGCCACTTGATTTTTATAATTGGCTTGATAGCCTCCTTGGTCGTAAAAAATGTCTGATTATCCTAGATAATATTGCTCCGGCACAATACATCAATATAATCAATTTTTTCCTAGATAATTATCACGTTCAATATAAGATTATTATGGGACTAAATTATATTAATCCTAAGGAATCTTCTCAAATAGAAATAAAGAATTTTGATGCGAAACAAGTTGCTGAACTAGCAAAGCTTCGTAGATTGGATATTGATGAAGACACTCTTTCAAGAGTGTTTACCTTAACTCAAGGTATTCCTGTCTATGTAGACTATCTTTTCAAAACTAATCGCCACCCGCTTAACTATGAACTCGTGGAGGTTGTATCATCTCAATTAGCCATTTGCACTGCTGAAGAGAAAGACCTCTTGCAGTCAATCGCTTTGAATAAAATTCTATATCATGACTTTACCGAGAAACTATTCTCCACCTTTGATATTGGTCTAATAATGTCTTTGTCATCAAAAGGGTTGATTCAATTTGAAGAAATCACAAAGAATATTGAATTAAATTCGCTCATTGCTGAACAATATCTCTCACACTTAAAGAATGAATACGTGTACGCAAAATTACTGGAGTATTATAAAATACATAGTCAGGAAAATTTTTTAGAATTATCACTACGACTGCCTATCACAATGAAAAATGATTATTCAACCTTTAAGCAAATATTAAAACGATTGTACAACGATGAAAAATATCAATATCTACTATATTTGGGTGAGATAATTTTACAAAATGGACCTCAAGTTTTCTTTGATTTTGATAAAATTATTGATGTTTTTTTTGACTGTTTTATTTCTTCTCTATTAAAAATAGGAGATTACAACTACGCTAAAGATATTATCAATAAAATAAATGATTGCGACGTGTTTGATAACAACCTAATCTATAGAAATGTTCGAACCGAAGCGATATCTTATAAAATAAATTTCTGTGATCTGTTGCATTTGACGAATTCATTCCAAGATGCTATTGAAAATTTAGAATTATTATTGGCAACAAGTACCGTATCCTCTGAGCAACAAGAGCGTTGTAACTATTTAATCTTGCATTGTAAGAGGCACATCGGTGAGGACTTAAGCCAAATATCTAGGAACTTTCGTAAACTTTCCAACAATAGTCAAGAAATCTATTATCAAATTCGTTCGCTATATTCAGCCTTTTCAATTGATATGTTTCAAGGGAAAAAACATCTGAAAAGAAAATTTGCAGAATTGGAAAATAAAATAGATAGTTTACAGCCTGGTAACGAGATAGTATTGTTCGCTCAGCGTCATTATATTATTTTTTATCGTAAATGTTGCAATGACTTAGAAAAAGCAGAAAAACTCTTAATAAAAAATATTAAGAGTTTGGAGAATAGCAAATTAAGAATTTTATATGACTATTATTTTGAAGCTGGGGAATTATACCGCGAAAAATTCTATTTCCAATCTTCTAAAAAGAATTATAAAGTGAGTTATGATTTCTATAATAAAGCTATTGCATTTTCAAAAAATGTTGGAGATACTAATTTATATCACAACGCCATGATTGGAAGGATATTATTGCAGGAGCGACATGCTAAAGTTACACAAGAAGATTTGAATTTTATTCATCGAGCTATTCAAACAGATCCTTTGCTAAATAAAGTGCAATTCCAATTAGCTTATTATTACCTAACACATGACTATGGCATGCTTGATAAACTCTCTAAGTATGCTAGGCTGTTAGAGTATGATGATACTTCTAATATTGCCCAAAAATTATCGAAAAAACAGTCTTGTTTTATACCTTTAACTGTCATGTAAACTTTGTTTAAATTGGTTAACTTGTTCTTCTGAAAAAGTATAGTTCAGAGTTCGTTTTGCTTTTAAAAAGTTATCAACATGCTTAGTGATTTCATCACTAGGCATATTATTTTTTATTGCCGTTAGTATCGTGGCTATAGTACCAATAATATCGATTTCCCAATTATAGCGTGCAATCTCTTGTAAACCAATCCTAATCCCAAAATCATTATAGATTTTCTTTTCTCTCTTTGTTACGGATACGCCATAGTGGCAACATGCTTCAAAAAAGGCATCTAATTCAATTTGATTAGGAAAAGAAAGCCAAATCTGGTGAGTTTCAGAATACTGTTCATCACCTACTAAGGTAAAGCCGTTCCTTAGTAACTTTTTAGAAAGGTCTTTGACCATTTGTCGAATATTTTGAGAATAGGCGTTGCCAAATTTTTCAAATTCAATCAAAGTTGTTATCAGACTGAGAATGTGATGAAAATGGGTATTTCTTAAGAAGTCAGGATTGATTGCTTCATATTTTTGAAGTAACAATGGATTATTTGTCAATATAAGACCACATGTCACCCCTGGAAGAGTTTTATGAGCAGCACCAAACATAATAAAATTATCATCGCTTTTATTAAAATATTCAAAGGGATTTTTGTTCTCTTTACCAGCAATTAGGCCCAGAGTTTGAGTAGCATCGTATAACAAGATACAGTCTTTAGGCAAAATAATCTTTTCTAAATCAGGTTGGAATAAAATGTCAGAAAGACAAACTAATATCCCTTTGGCACTTTCCTTTATAAGTGCTTTATTTAATTGGTCATAATCAAAATCTAATTTATTGTAGTCATAAGGAATATATTTAGTAATTATCCCTAATCTTCGACATATTTTCTTTATTGAGGTATGTCCACCATATTCATCGCTTGAAATATATACAATGTCTCCTTCCTCAAATAAAGTCATTAATAATGACGTAACAGCATTAATACCAGATAAGGTGCGTGCATCAGCATATTGTGCACCATATAATCCAAGACATAGTTCGTTTAAAAAAAGATTAAATTCAAAGAGTTTGCTACTCCCTAAAAAATTATTTTCTTGGTAGGTCGAACTTGCTCCTAGAAGATATTTCTCTTGTAGTGATGAAGAGAGCATAATTTTAGAAAAAGGTGATACAACGTTCTCTGCTGCGCATAGAGGAAGTTGGTTCTGGTATGTAAAGATTGCATCATTGTATAGCTGTTTAAATTTCCATAAGGTATCCATAATCTCTCCTATCGATAACTATTTATTATCACTATACAAAGCATTCAAATAAGTATATAATAGCATGATTATTGATAAAGGAGTTATTCATGGATTATAAACATATTTCTACTTTCTTAGACTACTGCAAAACCCATAAACGCTTGAGTTCACATACGATTCGAGCTTACAAAAATGATCTTTTGCAATTTTACAATTCAAATTACAGCAGTGTGGAAACCTATGTTGAACATTTGACGAAATCCAATATTAAATCTAATACATTACGTCGCAAAATTGCTAGTTTGAAGGTGTTTTACAGCTACTTAAAATATCATAATTTAGTTGATGAGAATCCTTTTAATCAATTACGTTATCAATTTAGAACGGAAAAAATATTACCTAAAACGATTCCTTATGATATTTTGAAAAGTATTTTTTCACATCTAGAACAGAAAGTTACCTATTCAAAAACTAAATATCAAAAACAAAAAGCTGAAAGAAATTTGCTAATCATTTCCCTATTGCTTTCAACTGGAATTAGGATTTCCGAACTTTGTCATATTCATCTTAAAAACATTAATCTTTCAAATAGGACTCTCCATATTATGGGAAAAGGCAAGAAAGAACGTATCCTATTTTTAGGAGATCAAATAACATTTAGCTTACTAGAAACATATATAAATAACTACTGCTTTCAACCCAGTGACTACCTATTCTCTGGAATATATTCTTTCAACCCATTGTCAGAGCAAAGTGTACGTTTAATTCTAAATACCCTTGTTAAACAACATAACTTAACTACACCTATTACCCCCCATATGTTTAGACATAGTTTCGCAACAATGCTTCTAGATAGTGATGTAGATATTCGATACATTCAACAAATTCTTGGACATAGTTCTATCTCAGTCACACAAATCTATACTCATGTATCTCAGTCAAAGCAAAAAGAAATTCTAACTCTGTGTAATCCCATCGCTTCGATTCATTCACAGTCAAAAAAATAGGGCTACCTTCATAGAGGTAACCCTATCCTGAATAGTCAAGTCCAGTATCGTCACGAACTTCGAAGTTATAGGCAAATGACTGATCTGTTGTGTCTGTGCTTGTCTTGATTGCCCCATAGAGATGATAGCGACTGATCCTTGGCTCATTGTCAACTGTAGTGGGTTGATATAAAGTTACAATCTGGAGAGGACTAAATTGGTTCTCTCCTTTTTAATGTTCAAAGTGATGAGAATTATAGTTCCTATAACCGTCAATTCCTTGTAAACCTTTTCATTTTTTTGTATAATATATTTGAAAAAGGGTGGCATAAAGTAGTAATACCCAATTTGTAAAATTAATAAGATGCGCAAGTTTTAATTAATTTGGGCATTTTTGATTACTCAAAAGGGCTACCATCCGATATTGACTTCATTGACATGAAGGTGTTCATTATACTAAAAAAGCAAAGACGAGGTAATTACTTCGTCTTTGCTTTTTTACGATTTTCCGCTATATATAGTAGTATACTTCTCCTGATAAAATTCTTTTTCTTATATTTTAGTGAACTCCATGCTGAATCACTGAAGTCAAACAAGTTCTAAAATCCTGAAATTCTAACAAATGCCACGTCACCTCATCGTCATCTAAGACTGTCACAGTCTCGCCTTTAAAACAATGTGGGATAGGGACAGTTTTCTTTTGAAATGAATGTAAAACAACCATATCTACTAATTTATTGTTGAAAATTATATGCAGACAAAGGATGTCATCAATATGATTTTCAACCACTAGATAAGTTTATAACTCTAGATGATTGTACAAATTTGGCTGTTGTGTCATATAGTATTCAAAATTTTCATCCTTAAACTTCCACTTTCTTCGTTGTTCTATAGACTAAAATGATTGTCTCAGTTGCGAGTGAGTAGACTAATTTACAAAAGCTGATTTCAACGAGACAATTCGATCACATTGTTTCGCATGGTCTAAATTATGTGTGACGATTAGAATTGTTTTTCCAAACTGATCTCTCAATGACCGAATTAAGTCAAATGATTTTTGAGCCATATCAGGATCCAATGAACCTGTTGGTTCATCTGCCAAGATGATATCACCTGGTTTTAGAATAGCTCTCACGATGGCGATTCTCTGCTGCTCACCTCCAGATAATTCATTGACCTTGCTATCTAGTCTATTTTCCAAACCAACAAACCGCAAGGTTTCTTTAATCTTTTTCTCCTTCTCTTCCTTAGAGAAATTAGTAAAGTTCATAGCAAGCATGAGATTATCTTTTACACTGGATGTAGAGATGAGTGCATTTGATTGAAATAGATAGTTGATAACATTCTTTCGATAGTTAACCGCAGAACGCGAATTCACTTTTGGTAAGATCTTCCCGTTGATTAAAATCTTACCACTATCAATATTATCCAAAAGGCCAATCATATTAAGTAACGTAGATTTTCCAGAACCAGATGGCCCTACTAAAGCTACAAATTCATTTTCCTCAACATCAAAACTTAAGTCTTTTAAAATCTCACGTGACCCAAATTTTTTTGACACATTTTGTACGGAAATCATAGACATTAAATCACCCCTTAAACGATTGTATGAGACTTTCTACTTCTTTACGGAATAGATTGAAGTAAAGAAGTAATAATTGGAAAGCAAATGTAACTAGTGCTAAAACTATTCCCAACTTAGAGCCTAGTAAGATAGAAACTAGTAGTTCTATCGCAGAAACACCAACGACAAGAGAAAGAACACCGCTATACCTCTTCCAAGGAGAAAAGCCCATGAAGTATTGTACATACAGTTTTTCTTCGAAAAGCAAGCGATAAATCAAGACAAAACTCCAAAAGATAGCCATCATAGTAAAGACAATAATAGCAATGATACTTCCAAATAGGTAGAAAGTATAGCCGAGATCTTTCTGAAGTCCATTGATATAATTCTTAACCGTTGTAAATTTCAGTGCATTGTCTGATAAATCAGGGAACTCATTTTCTAAAATTGATTTTACCTGATTCGTTGTTTCCTTATCACGAACTTTCAAAATTCCGTCATATCCACTCACAGATAGGTTTGCTGATTCCATGAAGTACAAGTTTTCAGGAGCTGCTACAAAAATAACAGGTTCTTCACTAGTTACACCTCGATCGATTGATCTTGACCAAGTAAAAATGGACTTAGATGGCTGATAGGTTCTAAATAAAAATCTTGGATTTTCTGTAAACTTAGTCCCTATATCCCCTGGTTTTACTCGAACAACTTCTTGTAAGTAAGCCTTCATGGTTTCAACATCCGCTGAACCTAGAGTATCAGGAATAAGGTACAATCTGGCACCATTACGTATTTCGGATAATTCTTCATTACTTAACTCAACTCCTAGTTCAGATAAGTAATTATAAGAATAGGTTAAATACCAAAATGGTTTTTTAGGAACATTTTGATACGTACCATAGATTGTATCAAGGTATTCTTGCCCGAGATATTCTCCCTGAGCAATATAAACACCTGGAATCTCTGAAATTCGTTGGTAAAAGTGATACATGCTGCTTTCTAATGAATTTGTATTACCAGAGTAGGTTCCTATATCATCCCCTTCTACAAAATCCGAAATAACATACATATTTTCGACACTTTTCCACTCCCTAGCTACTTTGACATTATCAATGAACTGATTCATTGGCGCATCTAAGGAATGACTAACTGCTATTAATAAACCAGCTACTAAAGTATAGAATAACAAACTGGTTGCCATTAATGGTTTCATTGGTAACCGTTTATGAATTGCAGCTAATGGAGAAACCCAATAAACAACAATACTTGGAATAATTAATGTTAGCAATAGTAACAAGATTGAAAGACTTGTACCCGCAAAGACTAACACAAATGATGATAATCCAAAACTAGCCCAACCTGACAAAAACCAAGTTGCTAGTGCGGAAACAGGTGCAATATAAATAGAAAACAGAAGAGAATCCTTAAAGAGGGCAGACCACAACTCCTTCCTATCCCATCCAAGTAGTATCAATGTCCCAAAATGTTTAAAGGATTGTAAAACACATATTAGGAAAAGAACAAGAAGAACCATAGCATTTACTGCAATACTAGCAGCTAAAACGATTGGCACAATTCCCTCAACAGTATTACTGCCAAAACTCTCTCTAGTCAAGTCTTCAACAGAAATCCCAGTAATAGATGAGAGATTTGATAAAAACGTTTCTCTTGAGAGGTCGTCCTGAAGACCATTGATATGATATATCCCGTTTATTGTATTTGTTTCTTGAAAAATATGGTCTAACCGATTAATAACAACAGGGGTTGTAAATAACAAGCTCGGTAATTCATAGAGCATATTATCAGTTCCCTTATCAAGTCCAATAGTCAAGTTATTGTCACTATGGGATAATAAATCTGAAATTTGTTGGCGTGATAAAATTATTTTACCACCGTTTGTAAAATCTGAAAAACCTTCAGGATTGCCAAGAACATCTAAATATATTCTATTTATTGAACCATCCCTACTACTATTTGTAGTACGTTTCGTCCAAATAGACAAGTCACTTTGTTCCAAAAAGTATTGGTATACACTTTGCGCCTGTTCTTCAGATAATCTTTGAAGATAAACTGTAACTGTCCTAGAATTACGGTTATAACTTTGCCATGCCTCCTCATACTGAACACCTGTAAAAAAAATTGCCATCAGAGCAAGTAGTACGCTCTGAATGGCAATCAAAAACAGGATTAAGTACTTCATTTTACCTAATAACATGTTTTTGTATGTCATAGGCGCTTACCTACAATTCCAGTAACATTGTGCTGTACCACTTCCAATATATCTAGATGCACGTGCTTCAATTCCTGGCCGTTTCCAACCTGAGAAACCTCCGTTAGCACTTGCTGCGTGTTCATACACACCAGATTGAACGTGTGAGTAACTCCAAAGTCCTACTGTACGACCATAGTTCCAATAAACGGCAGAACCTTTATAATAAACTGTTGCGGCAGAAGCGATTGAACCACCTGCACCAGCTAGGGTAAGAGCAAGTAACGATGTTGAAATAATCTTCTTAATTCTTTTCTTCATAACATAGTCTCCATTTCATTTTTGACTAAAACTAACAATTACAACTCTTTTTTAGTAACTTATGACAACTTAGTACATTGGCAACTATCCTTTCTTTGAACTGGTAATACTACCAGCTTATTCATAAAATCGTACAATTCATATTTTAAAATTTTACAGAATATAATTCTCCAGGATCAAAGCCTAAAGGGGCGGGAGCGGGATTTATCGATGGTTTACCAACAATAACTAATAAACCCGCTAATAAAACTGCGACAACAAACTTTTTAGTTGCTTTCTTCATATCTTGCAACCCCTTTCATATTCCTTGATTGTATTCTATCACGCAGAAAATTATTTGTCAATTATATTTATAAAGATTTTTTTATTTTATTTTTTTATTATGAATAAGTTTATTTTAACCGTAGAAATAACTCGTTTCATGAGAGATGTTATAATAAATGCATATAAAAAACAACACAGTAAAGACTGAGTTGTCTATAACAATTATGCTGGGAATGTTTCATTGATAAAACGCTCAAGGTCTAAAGCCATCTTATCATTTCCCTCTAGCAGGTATGCATGCTGCGCTGTTACAAAGTACTGTTTAACGGCATCTTTATGGGCAAAACCTTCACTAACATTCCCAAGTAAACAGTAAAGATTAGCTAAACAGTAGAAACTATTATTTTTGAGACAAATACCAATCGTTTCAAAAGTCTCACTTATCGCTCTCTCTGTTTGCTGGTTTAACCATAGATACCGACAAAAGTTATACCGACATTTAATCAGAATTTCAAGTTCATCAATTGTCCGAACCTTAACACTCTTAAAAAGATTGGTCATGCGATTATAGACTTCTTCAAATTTTGAGAGTTCATCCGTCTGAAAGTAAAAGTGTAATAAACTATTTGAGATATTCAAATATTCCCAATCATATTCGCTATATTTTGACAAAATAGCTTCTAATTTTTTGATCGCTTCATTCTGTTTAAGGTCATGGTTAAACAACACAATAGCCTCTATCCACTGAAGGTATAACTGATCGGAGAGAGGGAGTTTTACTGTCTTCGCAGCTTCTAACTCATAGATATATTTTAGTGAATCATAATCTCGTAAGTCTAAGAATTTCTTAGATACAGCACGAAATTGAGTCAAAAACTCCGATTCGACATGGATATCCTCGTCAAAAAAGTAGTCCATTGATACATTTAGCTTTTTTGCAAGGGCATATATTAAGTCTGAGCCAGGACTATAGTCTGCATCTCGCTCAATTTTACTGATTTGGGCCTGTTCACAGATACCAGCAGCCAATTCAACCTGAGACAAATTCAGTTCTTTTCTCCGACTACGCATTCGGCTCGCCAATAGTTTCCCCATATGGCCACCTCTATTCTATGTAATATTTATCTTTATATCACAAATTATAACATTATGACTTTTATTTTTCAATTATTCATACTCACCTAAAATCAAAAACTAATCCAACTTCTATGAACAATAGATTTTAGTACTGTCCAATGCAAGCTCCTAATCACTTCTTGCAACTTATCAATTACTTCATTGAGAGTTTTAAACATCTTTTTCTCGAACCCACGCTTCCGAATCTCCGCCCAGACTTGCTCAATCGGATTCATCTCAGGAGTATAAAGTGGAATGAAAGCTAAGTAAAAGCGCGTTTTTCTCTCTAGAAAGGTCGCTAAACAGTCCTTGCTTTTACCTCTGGAAGACACCACAGTATCGAGCTCCCAGTGGCCAAAAGTCTCACGATTCCTGACCTCTTTAGGACGTTTGGCAATCGACGTGCCAATCCTAAATGTCCCACGTGTTTCTTTGGGCTGTCGACTTTTTCCCTTTCGGCGCAGGACGCTTAAATCCAGATCAATCAAACCAGCATAGAGCCAGTTATAGATGGTTTTAAAAGCTACCATTGGCTTTTGTTCAAGCTGATAGCGACCACAAATCTGTTCAGGTGACCAAGAGGCTTTTAACCCCTTCTCAATTTCCTTTTTCAACTTTGGTGTCAAACAAGACTTCCGACCCTTTTGCTTAGCCCTGTGGTCGTACTGTTCCTGTGCTAAGACGGCGTAGTAACCATTTTGGCATCGTCTTAACTCTCTTGAAATGGTAGACTTATGAAAGTCAAGTTTACTTGCAATTTGGCAAGATTTTAAACCTAAATCCAAGTAAGTTTCTATCTTTATTCGGTCGGTTATGGTAAGATGGGAGTAGCTCATAGTTTTTCCTCGGGTTCTGTTTGTGCGGTTACTTACAGTTTACACCAATGAAACGCTATGAGTTTTTTTGTTGCACTATATTTTACAATTTATCATTTGATAAAATCTCAATAAAAAAGACTTAGAATCATGTTAACAATAACATTAATTCCAAATCCTTTTATTATTTATCTTCTAACTATATTTAAGATAGATACTTAAATTATATTACTGTTTTTCAAAAGTTCCGTCTGCCACTCGAAAATCACTGTTAACAGTTTCAATTGAATTAAATTGAATCTTTAAATATTTTACTTCTTTTTCATCTTTTCCAGGTAATTCAGCTTTAGCACTCGCTGCACTAGAAACCTTTAATTTGACATATTTTCCAGTGATTTTCCAAGTTCCATCTCTAGATTCGTCTTTATTATTTGTTACTTCTAGTGTTTTATCGCTATTGAAAACGATAGTTGAATCGTGTTTACTATCATACCAAGTACCAATAATTTGCTTCTCTGGTCCTGAATTTTGATTCAAGAAAAAGAATACCCCACCGGCAACCGCAAGTACTAAAACAACTAAAGCAATAATTTTTTTCATTATTTTTCCTCCTATAAATATCTAAAGATATTTATTATTTTTTTCATATACTTAATTTCACTAAAATTATTAGTAAAAAATCAAATTTTGAATGATAAACTTTTTTTCACTACTACAATAAGAAATACTTAACCAGTTTTTATTAATCACGATGTTTCCGTGATACTGAAATACCAAAACTACAAAGAACAATTCCCATTGCAAACACTAACCAATTCTCAATTGAACTTGTATTAGGCAAGGCTCTATTTGCAGCATATTTAGCTTGATTTCCAGCATAGCTATATACTCGTTCATTAGAAGTACTTTCTGGTATACTCTTTTCTAACGCAGGATTCAGAGAAATCATCTTGTGATCTACTTTATCGTTAAAGACTTCGCTTTGTCTTGTACGAGTATTTAAATAGGCTTCCCTAACTGCTTCATATTGGGCAGTTGCATCCAATTGATCTTGTAGAAGTGTTTTAAGTTTAGCTTCCTCTCTTGCTACATTCTCAAGTGCTAAACGATGCTCTTCAACTGCATTATCATAAGCTTCTTTTGCTTTCTTCAAATATGCATCAGCATTTTCAAGACGATCCAAAAGTGTTTCTAAAGCGACTAAGCTAGTCTTTAATTTAGAAATTTCATCCTTAATTTGACTTTCTTTAGCTTTTAACTCTTCAACTTTATTCTGACGGTTTCTGAGTTCTGCTTCGTTCTTAGCTTTCTCAGCTTTAAGATCTGAAAGAACTTTAAGTTCTTTATCCAATTCTGCACGCGCATCTGCTAAAACTTTTTGTTTTGTTTGAATATCTGCATTTAGATTTTCAACAGCTAATTGTGCTTTTGCATAACGAGTCTTGGCAGCAACCAATTGTTGAGAAGCTTCATCTAGATTCTTTTGCGCAAGAGGTGTCTTATCTGAGATTGAGTTTAATCTTGCAATCGTTTGACGTGTAGCATTTAAGGCTGCCAAATGTTTTTCATGAATTTTTGTTGTTTCATCTAAATTGTTTCTTGCAGTCTTATCTGTTGCTTTTGCTTTTTCAAGCTGCTCTTTTGCAGTTTCTAATGCTTTTTGCTTAACTTGAAGGTCTGCATTTAAGTTATCCAGAGCTGTTTGAGCTTTGATATATCTTGTTTCAGCATCTTCTTTTAGTTGTTTCGCATTGTCGTATTTCTTTTGTGCACTTGGAGTTTGATCAGAAACTGACATTAATTCTGCTACAAGTTTTTGAGTTTGTTTCAGATTTTGATTCGCATTTTGATTTTCTAGTTTTGCTTTTTCAAGATCAGATTTAGCTTTTACTTCTGCTGTTGTAGCCTGGTCTAAATTGTCTTTTGCATTTGCTAAAGCTTGACGCTTGCTTTGAATATCAGCATTTAATTGATCAAGTGCATCTTGAGCCTTATTAAATTGGGTTTGTGCTTCATTATAATTTTGTGTAGCGTTCTCCAATTTAGTAGTAGCTGCAGGTGTTTGATCAGGAGTAGCTTTCAGAGCATCTAATTTTGCTGTCGTTTCTTTGAGGGCTTTTGTACTTGAATCATTTTCAGATTTAGCTTTTTTCAAACGATTCTGTGCAGAATCATTTGTTGTATTTGCTGCAGTCTGTTTAGCTTTAGCAGCTGTTAATTCATCTTCCATTTTTGAAGTATCAAATGGAGTAGCTAGAGGTTTAGCAATTCCTTTATCATAATAGTCGTCAACAGTTACAAAATGGTATTCACCAGTTTGTTCATCTTTAACATATTCAAGATGTGCATCTTGACCTTTGAATTCAATAAAGTGCATGCGTCCAACACCACTTGGTGTGAAACTATTTGCAGCTCCAATTGCCCGAATATTTGTAGGAGCTTTCTGCCCAATCATAAGTTTCATGTGTCCAAAATAAGCATGAACATCATTTGTCATAAAACTAATTACAGCATCATATACCTCACGATACAATTGAGACATTGTTGCTTTACGAGTTTCTTTAGCTTCTGAATAATACGCACCATAACCCAGCAAAGTATTATCATAGCTCATGTTTTCTCCAGTCCATACGATGGAATCTAATCCATCTTTCGCTAGAGCAGTATCACTGTGACTTGTGCTATATGGTTTATTTTCTTCAGCATAGGCTTTTGCAATGTTTTTGACACCCTGAACAGATTCTTCAGTGACAATATAATGATGACTACCCCAAACTTGGTCTTGCAGATTGTTGGCGAGAAGTGCATAATATTGGCTCAAAGCTTCAATTTGCTTGTCAGTTAAATTGTCTAAATCTACGACTGAATCATCGATCGGCAAAACAATATCCTTGTTTGACCATTCCTTTATGAATATATTTTGGTGTTCAGGGGAATATTCTGTTAATGCAGTTCCAAAATCATATTTGCTATCTTTGAACCATTTTTGAATAACGTCGTTTAAGGCATTTTTATTTGCGTCTGAATCATCAGCAAGATAAGTCTTGTAAGCATCAATGACATCTTGAGGCAATTGAGGAATAGTGAGATTTTTAATTGCTGCAATTTGTTTATTGAGGGTTTCAACTGCTTGATCAGCCTTCTCTTTATTCCCTTTTGCTTCCTGAGCTGCTGATGTAGCACTCGCTAGCTCATTTGAAGTTTCATTTACTTTTGCCTCTTCTTGGTTTTTCTTAGTAGTTAAAGCTGAAATTTCTGAAGCTTTCTTAGCATCATTTTCTTTAGCTGTTTTGAGCTCTTCTTCTGCAATAATCTTACTATTTTGTTTATTTGCTAAATCATTTGCTTTGCTATCACGATTTGCGATTGTTTGGGCAAGTTGTGATTCAGAAGCATCAAGATTACTTTGTGCTGAAACCTTATTTTCTTGAGCTTTCTTTAAATTCTCTTGTGCTTGTTTTTGTTTTTCTTCAGCAGATGACAAGTTTGCTGCCGTTTCTTGGCTTTTCTTTATTTGATCTGCTTCAACTGATTTTGCATTTTTTAATGCAGTAGCTTTTTTATCATCCGCTTCTTTGGCACGATTGAGTTCTTGTTTAGCTGTATTTTCAGTTGCTGTTGTAGCATCTAAATTTTTCTTAGCAGCATCACGTTCTGCTACAATTTCTTCAACGCCAGTACCGTCTAAAACTTTCTGAGCAGTTTCTTTCTCTTTTTGAGCCTTCACTAATGCATTTGCTGCTTCTTCTGCAACCTTTTTAGCATCTGCTAATTGTTTAGCAGAAATTTGACTAGCACTAAGTTGCGTTTTTTCATCAGAAGAAGCTTTACTGAGTTCTTCAGCTTTATTTTTGTCTTCGTTAATGGCATTTTCCAAAGCCTTTTTCGCTGCTGATTCAGCTGATTCTTTTTCAGCTACATCACTTTTTGTTTTGTCTCTTTCAGCAATAATTTCCGATGCTCCAGTACCATCAAGATTTTTTTGTGCAGTTGCTACCGCTTCCTCAGCTGTCGAAACTTTCTTTTCTTGCTCTGAAATTTTATCTTGATCTTTTTGAATAACTTCTGATTGCTGATTACGTTCTTTCTCAGCTTCTAGAACTTTATCAGATGCATCTTTTAGTGATGTTTCCTTTTTATCAATATCAGCTTTTACTTCTGATATTTCATTCTTCGTTTTTTCAATTTTTTCAGGCGTAGCTGATAATTTATTTTCCTCAGCATTTATTAAGTCAACATTTGCCTCGGAAACTTTTGTTGCAGCAGTTGCTTCCGAAGCCTTAGCGTTTTCTAATGCACTTTCTTGATTTGAAACCGATTGATCCGCTTCTTCCTTGATCGCTCTTGCTTCTTCTACAACTTCAGAAGTTGGCGTTTTCGTTACAGTTGTAACCCCATTATTGATAAATACCCCGTCTACTTGTTTTATATTTGTAAACGAAGGAGCCTTCGATTCAACACTTAATGCTGACTCATTTGGCTGAGTTGCAGTTACGTCTTCTGCTTTCACAACGGAAATTCCCGCAAAAGCTGTAGCTATTGATACAGCAGATACAGTTGCTTTGATCGTTTTCTTTTTCATAATTCCCACCTTTATGATAGAGTATTGAACAAATTATCACTATATAATTATAAACAACCGAATTATACTATATTTTATCAACTTTGTAAAGTTGTAACCAACCTTTTAAGAACTAGAACCTAACCTTATAAGGCTGTAAAATAGTCTTAAGAGGTGAGCAATGTCAGAATTACAAAAGTATATAAGCAAACGAATACGGATTCTGCGGACCCAGTCAGGAATGACTCAGGAACAATTAGAAGAAAAAGCAGATCTTGGTACCAATTACGCGTATAAGTTAGAAAATTTAGAGCCCAATATAAAAATTAGTACTCTGGAGAAAATTATAGATGCGTTGAATGTTGATCTACAAACTTTTTTTGATTTAACACTTAAAGAAGAAAGTACTGACTTAGCACAGCTTATCGACACTATCAAATCTTTACCAGAGTACAAACAAAATAAAGTCATTTCAGCTATTAACACAATTATTAACGAGACAAAATAAAAAGAGTGGAAAAGGATAAGTATAAAAACGATTCCTTTCCCACTCTTTTTGTGCGTAAAAATATGGTTATTAGCTATTGGAGCCTGCGATTCTTGGGTAACCAAACGTCATATCGAGCTCGTCTTCCTCGTAATTCTTGATCAATTCCCAGAAATCTGCAACTGATAACGCTGCAACTGATTCATGCCAATTGAATTTAAAAAACAAATCTAAGAGAAATTTAATTACTTGGTGAACTTTGGCTGTCTGTTCTACAGTATCAAATGTAATCAAAATTTTCTCACACAATGGATCAATCAATTCAATTTCAATGCTATCATTTACAAAATTGAATGACACTTCTTGATCTTGATCATTCAAGATTGAAATATACTGATCCTCATCAAATGTTGAATAAAACATTCTAATATTGACTTCTTCATTGTGATTAATTAATTCTGAAATATATTGTTGACTTGTAAAAACTACATACTTTTTATATGTTTTCATTATGTTTTCCTCCAAATATTATTTTTAAATAAGATTTTTCATTCGTGAATTTTCACGGTGGCCTTACTCTCTTTAATATTATTATTAAACGATTGTTCCTGGGCATCTGCTACCTCCTTTATTGAGAAATAAAAAAAGACAGTTCACCACTGCCTTTTTTTATCTATACTATTATTATGCCATTTTTCTGTAAAAATAAAAACAACATTTCCATCCCTAAAATAACGATGTTTTTTCTTTGATCTTTATTTTTATCAAAATATGGCATACTATTATTGTAAATTAAATTGATTAAGTAGAGCCATTACCATTAGTCATATGGTGAGAAAGTTTGTTACTGGGCACGGTAAACGTACTTATCTCTCATATGCTAGTCATTGCAAAGGAAAAAACTAAGAAAAAAAGAAAGAAAATCTAAATGGTTATTCTCTACTGAATAACATGAAGTAAAGAATAACCATTTAGTAGATAAAAAAGTAAAGAAAAACGTGTTTAAGGTAAAATAAAAAAGGTAAAAATAAAAGTAAATACTAAAAAAATAACTAGTTTAGTAAAGCAAAAGAATAATGTAAAAAAAAAAGTAAAATAGAAAAGTTTTATAAGCTCGAACAAGCAATGACATCTTTATGATCCTTCCAAACATAGATCACGGTGAGTACTGAAAATCTATCGCAAACATTAAACTTCAAGAGTTAGCCTCGATGGGAAGTATCAAAAGCATACCCAGCTTTTAAAAAAAGGGTGGGAGGCAGTTTAACAATAATATGTAATTATTTTAGAAAGGAATGTATAATGCCAAGAAAAAGGAATTCTCTCAAGCACGATTTATTTATTGCAGCTTCAAAAAATATCACAAACAATCGAACGAGGACAAGCTATAAAAGAGCAATTACTCGCTTCACAAAGTGGGCTAAAGAACACAATATTAAGAAAAAATCAGATATTACTGAAGAAGTAATTCAACTATACCAACTAGATCTAAATGATGATCCAAAACAATACTCTGTTGCTACCATTCATACTTATCTAGCACCTGTTTGTAAAGCAGTTGATATCAACATGAATAGAGTTAGAAAAGACAAGCGTTCCAGCGACAAAATTATCCGAGGTCGTGTAAAATCAAAAAACTCACAAGGTAAACATCAAGAAACAGACTCTCGCTTCTCTCGGCTGGTTAATTTTCAGAGGGCAGTTGGGATTCGTAGATCCGAATTAAAAAAATTAAAAGGAAAGGATATTCGAAAAGATAATAATGGAAATTACTATGTTTTAGTTCAGCGTGGGAAGGGAGGAAAATTTCAACCTCAACTTATTCTTCCTCAAGATGTTCCAGTAGTCCTCGATACTTTTAAAAATAAACAAGAGGATGATTATATCTTTACAGATGTGGAAATGAATAATCTAATCAATCTACATGGGATGCGAGCTCAACATGCAAGAGAGTGTTATTACTTCTACTTGAAGAAACTCCAAGATAATCCAAATTTCAAGGTGAATTTAAAAAATTTTTTAATAGAACGTTGGGAGGTTGGTCACCAAAATTTAAGGGATAAATCATTAAAGAAATTTGAGAAACAAAAGAAAAACTTCATTAATGAACTAAGAGATGAACCTTATAAAATTCGTGGATCAAACTATAAAAAAGCCTTAAATTCAGCCCTGCCTACAAAATATAATCGTTTAGCCTTGATGGCTGTCTCGGTCTTCCATCTTTCCCACTGGCGTCTATCCGTTACAGTGACCAACTATATTCTTTAAAGTATCTCATTTTCGACTAAAAATTCAAGAAAAAAAACGGAAAAAAACAGTTTTTCTGCGTTTTTATGGCATACTCAAAATATAGGCTGTTGTATAGCTAACAGTTTTAACATATTTTTCTGAAATACTATAAATTTAAAAGGAGTAAAAGAATGTCAATTAAAAATCATTTGCAAAGAGAATTCAAAGGTTCAAATTTTGAAATTCGTGAAAAACTAATAACAGATACCTACTTCACTAGCTTTTTAGACTACGTGAG
>NZ_JVEE01000020.1 GCF_001073155.1 Streptococcus parasanguinis | reverse complement strand
GTGCGGAGGTGGGACGACGAAATCGAATTCTAACGAATGACCGATTTCTGTCCCACTCTCTCTTCTATTATTCCTTCCAAAAGGTCAGGCTCTGGGTAAATCGGTAGTTTGAACTCTTGGTAGACACTGTTGTTTTGGGATACTTTTCCAGTAATTGTTGGATCTTGTACAAGCCAAGACCGCGGCCATCTCCTTTACTTGAGTAGTCCTTTTCAAAAATTCTCGCCAGATCTATTTTTTCAGCTTTTGTACTATTTTCAACTATTAAGGTGAGGGAGTTTTCCTCCTGGAGCATGACAAGAGTCAGCTGTGGGTCATCTGATTCAAGACTCGCTTCAATAGCATTGTCACAAAGGATGGATAAGAAGGTGATGAAATCTAAAACCTCGATGAATAGATCACGAACAGGTTCATCGATCTCGACAGAGATCCCAATCCCTTTATTTTGAGCTTCCAACAATTTTGCGGACAGAACACTTTTTACAGCTGGATTTTCGATGTGACTGAGTTTGGCAATATCAAACTTGCTATCGTAAAATTGTTGGCCACTCTCTCGGAGAACATTCTCATAGACTTCCCTGATCGCATTGAGGTCTTCGTGCTCAATACTTAATTTGAGACTGGTTAAAATATTCAGGTAATCATGACGAAAGGCACGAATCTCCCCGTAGAGCATTTCGACGTGTTGGCTATAGGTGGCTAACTCCTGCAGTTGCCTATCTTTTTGTTCCAGAATCTCTTGTTTCAATCGTTCTTTGGACACTGCATTGAAATACAAGAGCATCACAAAAAACAAAATCAAATAAATACTATTTAACTGTTTCCGCAAAGCATCTGCATGCGGAATAATATCCTCAAAAACCACCAGACCTACAACACTGAGCAAATACACAAACATGGAAAGATCCATTGGGAGTAAGAAACGATTAAAATACTGCCGTTGAAAGCCTACTTTTAGATCTGTAAAATCTAGTTTTAACAATTTAGTGATTCCTATATAAACAGGAAAGACCAGCAATTCAAGTAGAGCATCATACCAGCTGACAGATGCCTCACGAACAAGTACAATCCCTAGCATCGGAAAGACATAAAAGGCTAAGAGACGCCCAATGAGACTCTCCACGACAACCGGGTAGAGCCCATAAAAAATGTTCAAGAGGTGTCGTATGTTACGATTTCGATAGAAACTATAGGCAATAAATACTAAGAAATAGCCAAAAAAGCCTACCGGTGGCACAAGGGTAAAGACGACTGCAAAGAAGAAAGGGCACAAAAAGAGCCAGCGCCAAGCGAACTCTTGTCTACTGATATGACGATAGATCAGCATGCTGACGAAGAACTTTAGGTAAGACATTAGAATATCTAACAGCAATTCCTTCTCCCTTCTATTTTTTCAAAGCTTCCAGTAAGCCTCTATACTTGGTCCGTGAGATCAAGCAATTGTCCCCATTTTCAAAAAAAGCTTTCTTGGCTTCTTTATCAATCTTCGTAATATTTTGTGGATTCACCACAAAGGAGCGGTGACACCGATACAAGCGGGGATCTGCTTTTTCGATATCGGTAATACTGGCGTAAAATTCTAATCGCTCATCCTGGGTGTGTAAAATAACCTTGTGAATGGTTGGAGACGTTTCAACATACAAAATCTTATTAAAGGGAACTTGTACACGCGCCATCGCACTCTCAAATGTAAAAGCATCTTGCGCAATCGTGGTCCCAGCTTGCTCCAAGGTATAGTCGATGGCTGAGCTGATTCTCTCTCTGAACTCTTCCTCACCCAGCGTTTTATCGATAAAATCCAAGGCGGCTACTTTGTACTGAAAGGTAATGGGCATGAATTCAGAGTGAGTGGTGACAAAGACAATGGTCGCATGGGGATCTTTCTTACGAATCTCTTTTGCGATCTCTAGACCCTTTTTCTCCTCACCTTTAATCTCGATATCTAAAAAGAATAGGTGATGAGCGCCTCTCTCTGTGATAGCATCCAGCAACTGGCTTGATTTCCCAAACACTTCTGGCGCTTTGCATTGCAAGGATTTCTGAGCGATAAGTTTCTGCAAGACCGATTCGATTCGTGATTGCTGGATCCACTCATCTTCTAACACAAAAATCTTCAACAAAGTCTTCACTCCTTCCCCTCGACGAATATGTTCTATTTTACCATAAATAATAGCTGCTGAGCCACTCTTTCAAAGTAGAATCAAAAGGCATTCTATCTTTTTCTCCCTAACAAGAAAAAACTCTCCCGGAGGAATCCGGAAGAGCTTGCGCAAGGGGAATTTGAAAAATATTTTTTAATATGAAAAAGGTCGATAAAATCTACACTATGTTCAAACTCTCATTTTACTAACAGCGATATTACGATCAAGTTTTATTGTCAATAGACATGTATGTGGGAAGTTCTCCCCTTGCAACAATGTAGACCTGTGATCTACTCTTAATAGTATACACTAGAATTATTACAAAATCAGTTAATTTGTATTGCAATTTGTTGGCAAATATTCCTCCGCCTGAAAACACCACAAACGCTTGATTCCCAAGCATCTACGCAAGTCCTCTTTAATTAGTATTTATCATTTCTGTTACAAAATTTAAAATAAAAATATTATTCCATAACAAATAAAAATCCCAAAGCACGATAAAAAAAGGCTGGGACAAAAGTCCTAGCCTCTCAATTATTTTTGGATTGTCGAGCAAGACGCAGTGGTTGAGTGGGCTCTACTACGCTGATTTCATCAGCTTTTACAGCCCTACTCAACTGTGCGGAGGTGGGACAACGAAATCGAATTCTAACGAATTACCGATTTCTGTCCCACTCTCTTTGAGCTAGTAAGACGATTAGCCAGACCGCAACATAGTGGCTACTATCCAACGATGAGAGGTATAGCCTCAATCATTTGTAGCGGTTACGACGCGAAAAAGGGAGGAACGATACTTTCCTCCCTTTGAGCTAGTAAGACACTTCGGCAAGGCACCATGGTGCTTGCCATAACAATAAATGCACCTGATAAATTAACCAAGGGGTTACGACGTGAAAAGGGAGGAACGATATTTTCCTCCCTTTGAGCTAGTAAGATGATTAGGTAGGCCGCAACATAGCGGCTACCGTCCAATGATTCGGTGCTTTAGCACCAATCATTGGTATCAGGTTACATCATCCCGCCCATCATGCTTGGATCCATTCCTGGTCCTGCTGGGGCTGCTGGTTCTGGTTTGTTGGCTACGACTGCTTCGGTCGTCAAGATCAGACTCGCTACGGAAGCGGCGTTTTGAAGGGCTGAACGGCTCACTTTGACAGGGTCGATGATTCCTGCATCAATCATATTCACCCATTCACCTGTTGCGGCATTGAAACCTGTTCCGACTTCGGCATTTTTCAAGCGATCAATCACAATAGATCCTTCATAACCGGCATTGTGAGCAATTTGGCGCACGGGTTCTTCCAAAGCACGAAGAACGATATTGCGTCCGGTTGCTTCATCCCCTTCCAATTCAAGGGCTGCGACTGCAGAGATAACATTGACAAGAGCTGTACCACCTCCGGCAACGATCCCTTCTTCAACGGCTGCGCGAGTCGCATTAAGGGCATCTTCGATACGGAGTTTCATTTCTTTCAATTCTGTTTCTGTTGCAGCACCGACCTTGATTACGGCAACACCACCAGACAATTTAGCCAAACGTTCTTGTAATTTTTCACGGTCAAATTCAGAGGTTGTGGTTTCGATTTGTGACTTGATAACCGCCACACGGTTAGCGATCGCTTCTGGGTTACCAGAACCTTCGACAATGACAGTACTGTCTTTATCGACTGACACTTTAGCTGCTTGACCAAGTGCTTCAATGGTTGCATCTTTCAATTCCAAACCAAGGTCATCTGTAATGACTGTACCACCTGTCAAGATGGCAATGTCTTCTAGCATGGCTTTGCGGCGATCTCCAAATCCTGGTGCCTTGACAGCTACGACATTAAAGGTACCGCGGATCTTGTTCAAGACAAGTGTTGGAAGAGCTTCGCCATCGACATCATCAGCGATGATCAAGAGTGGACGGTTGCTTTGAAGAATGCTTTCCAACAATGGCAAGATTTCTTGGATATTTGAAATCTTCTTGTCAGTGATCAAAATGTATGGATTTTCAAGGTCTGCCACCATTTTTTCATTATCAGTGACCATGTATTGTGAAAGGTAACCACGGTCAAACTGCATGCCTTCAACGACTTCCAGTTCTGTTTCCATTCCACGAGACTCTTCAATCGTGATAACCCCATCTTTGCCAACTTTTTCCATGGCTTCAGAGATGTACTCACCGACTTTTTCAGAACGAGAAGACACAGCAGCTACTTGAGCAATGGCTTCCTTGCTTGATACTGGAATCGCATTGTTTTTCAAGGCTTCTACTGCTGTTGCAACAGCTGTCTCGATCCCACGACGGATGCCAATTGGGTTAGCCCCTGCTGTGACGTTTTTGATCCCTTCACGGACGATGGCTTGGGTCAATACCGTTGCGGTCGTTGTACCGTCACCTGCGATATCATTGGTCTTAGAAGCCACTTCTGACACCAATTTAGCACCCATATTTTCAAAATGGTCTTCCAATTCGATTTCTTTTGCGATGGTCACCCCGTCATTTGTGATCAAGGGTGAACCAAATGATTTTTCAAGAACCACATTGCGACCTTTAGGGCCCAACGTAACTTTCACTGTATCTGCTAAGACATCGACACCACGTACCATTGCAGAACGTGCATCAGATGAAAATTTAATATCTTTTGCCATTTCTCTTACCTCTTTCTTCTCTTACTCTACAATTGCAAGAATGTTCGCTGTTCCAACGATGGTGTAGGTTTCTTCCCCATCTTTCACTTCAATTCCTGCATGGCTTTCAACCAAAACGTGATCTCCTGCTTTTACAGCTGGGGCGATGAGTTCGCCACTTAGGGTACGCACACCTTCACCAACGGCCACTACTTCAGCTGTTTTTGTATCAGCCTTGCTCGCACCGGCGAGGACAAAACCTCCAACAGTCTGTTCTTTTTCTTCTACTTTTAAGACCACACGGTCTCCTAATGGTTTTAACATATTCATTCCTCCATACGAGTTTTTTAGCACTCTCTATACGTAAGTGCTAACTTATGTTTCTATTGTATCACTTGGTCAGAAATAGTCAAGAAAAAAACACCTCAAAAATAGATGAGATGTTTCTAAAATTTCAATTTAAAATTGTCAATTTTTGATTGAAATCGTCGATCACTTTTTGAAGATTGATCCGCCCGCGGTAGATGCCATATCCAAAAACAATCATGCCTAAAATTCCAACCAAGGCTAGTAAAATCCCGAGGATCAAGAGTGGGAGGAAACTTTTGTGAAAGAGATAGATCAATACCACACCAATACTGGCAATGATAAAGAGTAAGCTGAACCAACGACCAAGGTTTTCAAGCATGTGGTGTTGGTACTTGATTTCTGTTTCATATCCATTGACAAGTTCTTGTTTTGTAACCATGGGATTCCTCCTGATAAAAATTGAGAATGAAGTGCAAGTAAAGGAGGTCCATTCACTTCATTCTCAAAAACTCCTACTAGCAAATTCGTTTTTTTACCTTAGTATTTAAGATGTGGGTCAAAGATACCAAGGGCAACACCGATCAAAGCAACTACAACGAGAAGTAACATAACTTTGTTTGGTGAAATTTTTTTCTTAGACATCAACCACCAGCAAAGAGTGATGAAGGCTGCTGTCAAGAGACCTGGATAAACACCATCGATCTTTTCTTGGATGTTCAAGAAGACTTTTCCTTCAGAATTCTTGAATTGAAGGGCTGTTGTAACAGATACCCAAGTAGCTGCTACGGCACCGATAACCATACCACCGACAACGCTGATCGCTTTACGAAGAGCTTGTCCTTTTGGTCCTACAAGGAATTCAACGGCTTTATCCCCTAATTGGTAACCTTTGAAGAAGGCAAAGCGCATACCAAAGTAGACTAAGAGGTTCCATACGACGATGTAGAAGAGAGCACCAGCGACGTTACCACCTTTAGAAAGACCAAGGGCAATCCCTAAGAGAACTGGGATCAAGGTACCAACAACCAATGAGTCACCAATACCAGCGATTGGTCCCATCAAACCGGCACGCATACCGTTGATGGTTTCGCCATCCACTGCATCTCCGTTTGCACGCGCTTCTTCCAAACCAGCTGTGATCCCTACAACAAGAGATCCAAGTTGTGGTTCAGTGTTGAAGAAGGCCGTATAGGTTTGCATAGCATCCTTTTGTTCTTCTTTTGTGTCATACATTTCTTCTACGATTGGAAGCATAGAAGTCAAGTACCCGAAGGTTTGCATATGTTCTTGAGAGAAACAAGTCAAATGACCATAATACCAATGATGGAATGCTTTTGCTAATGTTTTCTTTGAAATTTTCTTTCTATCAGCCATTTTAAATATCCTCCTCATCATCGTCTAGATCCACCGCTCCGGCTGGAGCAGCTTTCATCGATTTGATCACTTCAAGTTCATAGTAGATTACTGCAAAGATTAATGAAACAACGGCACTGGATACCAAGTTCAATCCGAGAGATTTTGCCAAGGTAAATCCAACAAAGAATGGAATGAAGTCAGTTGCTTCTGTAACAATTTGTTTCAACAAGATGGCAATACCGACACATGGGAGAAGAGCACCGACTGTAAAGAGGGCTTTCATCCAGTAACCATCCATAGGAAGGTATTGTTTCATCAAATCAACCATGTTTTCACCGTATTTGGTGATAATCATTGTTGGAAGGAAAGAGAAGAGGAAGTGAGAGATCCAAGGGTAAACCCAGTCAACTGCGTAGAGTTTTTTGAAGTTTCCTTCTTCAACAGCTTTCCAACCAATGTGTTGCCATACCAAGTTCATAGTAGCGGTACCGTAGAAAAGAACTGTACCGATTGTCCCAACGGCTGCACCGATTGGAGCTGCAGCTGCGGCGATTCCAGCTTCATCTGTGATGTTATTAGCATGCACAAACAAGATAGCAAGAGGAACACCGATGTAAGAGATGGCACGCACATCGGCAGATACGGTACCACCAGGTGTTACCAAGGCGATATAAACGACTTGAAGGGCAACCCCGACCATAATACCGGTTGTCACATCTCCAAGAATTAAACCTGAAATCAACCCACCGATCAAAGGACGACCGAGTGTATAGTTCCCGATACTGGAACCTCCCATACCAGGCATTGAAGACAAGCTGGCGAAAATACCAAGCAAGATTGCTTGAATCCATGAAATTGTCATAACAAACGCTCCTTTTGTTTGTAAATTTATTTACCTAACAGATAAGACTGTTAGTTTTAAAAACCAAATTTTGATTTGAAATCATCCCAATACCCGATGGAAACATCTGGCAACAATTGGAATTTCACCTTGTAGCCTGCTGCTTGAATGGCTTGGAAGGCTTCTGCTTCTTCCTGAGTGATGGATTGGTTATTTCCCAATTTCACAGCTCCAGGACGATCATTTGCAGGGCCAACAATGATTTCTTTGACATCACCTGGGACAAACCCTTGGTCGACCAAAATTTCCTTCATATCGATTGGATTTTTGGTGATCAAGAAGTAACGACTATCTGATTCTGTTACTTTTGCTGATTTTTCTTTAAAGGCTTCCTTTGTCCATACAAAGGTTTTCTTGTCTGATGCGCCTTTGTAAGCTTGAATCAAAACCTTGTTTGATGCTGCTGCATCGTTTACGGCAATCAAACCATCACATGGTTTTTCCTTTGCCCAGCGTGTGACTGTCTGACCGTGAATCATGCGGTCATCAATCCGTACAAATGTTACTACCATAAGGTACCTCCCTATTAAATATCGTCATCATCTTCTTCAGCACCAGTGGCTGAAACTTCAAAAGGCTGTAGTGCAGATCGTGCTTCTGATAAGATGGTGGCTGACAAATCGTCTCCATCCAACACATCCTTCATCACAACTGCCGTCAAGGCCATGGTGAGGTTCATCCCACCAAGGATTAAGGCTCCATCGAGCTTTCCAGCTTCTTCTAGAACCGTGGCTGCAGTGGTTAATGGACTACCACCTACGATATCTGCCAAGACCAAAACAGAATCATCAGCTGTCAATCCTGAAATGCTCTCTCTGAAATCAACTGCGAAGTCATCAACTGATTTTCCTTCTTTGAGTCCAACTGCGATGACCTGATCCATCTTATCACCAGCAAACATGGCTAGTGATGTTTTTAGACCTTCTGCCAGTCCACCATGACTGACCAAAACGAGGTATTTCATTTTTCTACGCCTCCTTTATTTGACTCTATTGTAGATTATTTGAAAGCGTTTTTACATTGTCAAATGTCACATTCCTAATATGACATTTAGCAATAAAAAAATGACATCTGTCACTTGACAAAATGCCATCTTATTTTACTCTAAACTCCTACCTGTAGACTACTTTCAATCTCCCTCTGAATTTGAGGCAAGCGGTTCTCGACATCCTGATCGCGCAAGGCATTGCCGATCAAGTAGTCTAGCTTTTCTAACACCTCTTTTGAGACATTTTTTGGACTACTTTCAACAGCTTGTTCCATGATGCGGTTCAAGGTCTGATTGGTCAAGGAATCCGTTCCAAAATCATCCACCTGCAGAAGGTCTTTACTAGAGCGACTCTTGACGACCTGTGGCATGACGGAGATCCCTTGGGATTGGGCAAAAAGGGTTTGTTGAATGTCTGGATCCTCTGTTAAGAGTTGCATCAATTCCCAAGCCAACTTGGAATGAGAACTTCGAGCTGACATAGCAAAAGAAGTCGTCGTGACCAAGGTTGCCTTGGTCGTTTTTGACTTAGCAGGCATCGGGATACAGGTCCAGGTAAAGTTTGAATATTTAGAAACGTGGTAGGGATACGGTTTATAGGTCCGATATTGGGCTAAGGTCATGGGATAGAAGGCGACTTTTCCCTGGTCAAAATCTTTAGAGCTCACCTTGTAATTTTTATTTAGATCTTCCAATTTTTGCAGAAAAGTCAGAGACTCTTTGACTTCTGGAGCCGTGAGCTTGAGCATGCCACCTTGGAAGAGATGACCTCCATTTGCCGCCAAGGCTTCTTTCCAGGTGTATTCTGTACTCCCAAATTGGTCCAATTGCCCATCCCCATTGGTATCTTTGGTTAGTTTCTTGCAAATCGTATAGAACTCTTCAAGGGTCCAACCTTCTTTGGGAACCGCGATGCCTTCTTTATCCAAGAGATCTTTATTGACACACATCAAAATCGGATTACTTTCATAAGGTAAGGCATAGGTTTGCCCCTGATAGACACCGGATTCAAAGGCAACGGGATAAAAGGCAGCTTGATCTTTTCGATCCATATAGCCGTTTAACTTTTCTAATACGCCTCGCGCTGCTAATAAAGAAAGATCTTGCTCAGAGACCATAAACACATCCGGCGTCTTTCCTGAGACAATCTTTTCGGAGAGCCAGTCAGAATAATCCGACTGAGGAATCCCATTTTCATACTCTACACGAACGTGGGGATGGGATTTTTCAAATTTTTGAATCGCACGATCCAAGGCATGGGAACGTTGACTGGTCGGCACATCCCAGCTAGAACCTGCATAAACGCCGATATGGAGGACGGTCGGTTGCTGTTTCCACCAATAAAAACCCGCGCTCACACAGAGCACAACAAGGAGACCAATCCCCCAACAAAGATGCTTTCGCTTCAATTTCATTCTGTATTTCCTTTAGAAAAATCACGTCTCGTCACTCCTGTTTGGACTGACCAGATCGCTAATTGCGTTCGATCTCGTAGGTTTAATTTCGCCAAAATCGTTGATAAGTAATTGCGCACGGTTCCTTCTGACAAGAAAAGTTTGGCCGCAATTTCTTTATTGGACTCCCCATAGCCGACCTCTTGGATAATGCGCCATTCCGTCGTGCTCAAATCCTTGACATTGTCCTCATCTACAGCAATAGAGAAGTTGGATTTGGCCATTTGTGAAAAAATTTGAAAGACTTTACTAGCGATATTCGGATTGATCATGGCTCCACCTTGATACACCACCTTAATCGCTTCATAAAGCTCGTCTGTCGAGGCTCCCTTTAAGAGATAGCCTGAAGCACCATACTTGAGCGCACTATAGATAAACTCATCATCATCAAAAGTTGTCAAAATAATAATTTTGATATCCGGATAGTGCTCTTTGACTTCTTTTGTCGCCAAAACTCCATCCATGCCTGGCATCCGAATATCCATTAAGATCAGATCCGGATGTGTCTGTGGAATGCTCGACAAGACGTGATTCCCATCTTCCACTGTGGCCACCACTTCGATATCGGGGTGGGCTGACAAAATAATTTTCAGAGATTCTCGAATCAAGGCCTGGTCATCTGCCACCATTACTTTTATCACCATCTCTATCTCCCTTCTTTATATTTCGGTAAACTGACGCGCGTGAAAAATCCATCGCGGCTTTCAAATTGAAGCTGTCCTCCTAGGATGGAAATTCGTTCCATCATCTGCTTGAGTCCATAGCCATAGGTCAAGGTTTCAAACCCAACCCCATTGTCCTGCAACTCGATCAGGTAATCTTCTTCATCCTCAAAAAAATGAAGGCTCATCCGGCTAGCATGACCGTGGCGAACCGCATTGGTCATAGACTCCTGGATCACACGAAAGATCGTATCTTCAATCATGACGTCCATATCGACATCGACCCATTCATAGTGTAAATCAACCTGCAAATTGGAAAGTGTCTGGTACTCGCGGATCATCTTTTCCAAAGCATCTTTGAGAGTTCGTCCCTCAAGGGCACCTGGACGGAGGCGATTGAGAGAGCCCCTCACATCCTGGATCCCTTCACGAACCACTTCTGATACACTTTTTACCTGCTCTTTTGCCCGATTTGGATCAATATCAATCAAAACCCCAACGGCATCCAAGCCAGCTGATATCCCTGTTAGCGCGTGCCCCAAGGTATCGTGAATCTCCCGAGCAATCCGCTTGCGCTCCCGATCTTCTGCAATCTTCTCAGACAAGGCCATATAGTTGTTCAACTCCGTATTGACCTTCGAAACCATGGCCAACTCTTCTTCCACTTCGTGGTTTTCCGCAAGAACATTCATAATATAGAACAAAAGCGAAATAATGAAGAGCACCATATTCAAGGCATAGAGAGAATTCTTTAAGAAAAAGGCCAGAATCCGGATAGAGGCGGGGTAAAAATGAATATAGACATCAAGAGAAGGAATCGGAAAGAAAAGCGAAAAGACGTCTGAATTGGTCACAAGAAGCATCAAGAAACTTACTAGGATAAACGCAAACCAATACCTGCGATCTCGCTTGGTATTCAACTCTTTGGAACCATAGAAGATATCTGCAAAAACCAAGAGAATGAGCCCGTTATAAGCTACATTTTGGACCCACATCAAGAGCAACATCAGGAGGATCTCCAGAATATTCCACTTATCAAAAATGGACCATCGACTCGTTTGAGACCGATAACGACTCATGGAAATCAAGGCAATCCCAGCAAATAAGAGTGCAGACAACCAAAAAGTTGTAGAGGGCGCAAAAGGAATGCGCTCTAAGCGTTCTACTAATAGAGAAGCTTGTCGTTGGGCAATGATATAGTTGGTTGCTTGAAGATAGATGATACTGTTGAGCATCACAGCGATAAAATTCACGACCATCAGAATGGCTAAACTGTATCTCACACCTCTAAATTTTCTCATTACTGCCACCCATTCACATCAAATTGATCGATGTTTTCCTTTGTCATCATTTGAACCGGAATGGTTATTTCTTTTTGGTAGCTCTTCCCATCAGCCATATCTTGGATGACCTCCATCACGCGGTCTCCCATCTTCAACGGAGACTGGGCAACTGTTCCCACGACATCATCTGTCGAGTGTAGCAAGGCTTTCATATCTGGTGAGCCATCGATCCCATAAATCGCAATGGGATGAGTGATTCCTTGCTCCTTGATCGCTGCTAAAGCTCCTATAGCCGAGCGGTCATTTAGGGCAACTAGTGTATCAACATTCCCCCCTGACTGCAAGAACTTACGGACAGCCGGCATGGCGATCTCCGTCTGCCCCTTGGTTTCAAGTTCCGAGATGATCTCATAAGATCCATGTCCTTTGATGGTATCCTTAAATCCCTGAATCCGCGTATCTGCCGAAACAGTCCCATTGTGCTCCAAGAGAAGGATCCGAGCATTTGAAGAGCGTTTCATCAGCTCTTTCGCAATCAAGACTCCTGCTTGGTAGTTGTCGGAGACAATGCTGGCATCCGGCTTAAAATGCTTCAGCTGGGTATCAACTGCAATGATCTTAATTCCTTGTTTTCTAGCTTTTTTAAGAGCCCTTAAAATGGGCTGACTATCCCCCTTGACCGGATTAATCACAATCACATTTACTTTTTGAGCGCAAAAATCATCGATCTGCTGGCTCTGCCTTTTTTCGTCCAATTCTGGATCTCGAACAGATACAAGAGCTCCTTTCTCATCAGCAATTCGACTAATTTCCGAATGAATACTTTTATAGAACTCATTGTTCATGGTCATATAGGTGACACCGATCTTGGTCTGTCCCTTCATGCTACTGGTTTGACAAACAGCATAGATCCACAAGAGGATGCAGGCCACTGGAATCACCAGTAGAACCCGTTTTATCAGCCATTTTAACAGTTCTTTTCTTTCTTCTTTCCTCTTCAAACTCCGTTCCTTTTCTGAAAATTTTGAATATATATTACTTTATTTTACTACTTTTTCAAGAAAAGTGCTGGCTTTTATTGTACAGATGCATATTTTTGATTTATTTTTAAAAGACTTGTTCCCGAATGAAATCCCTAGCAAGTATCAAAAAAGCTGGTCTATAAACGAACCAGCTTTCTTTTTTGATCCTAAAAGGGAAGATCTTCTTCTTCTAAGATGATATCGGCTAAATCTCCCGTTCCACCATTTTCACGCATCGCTCGCTGAGCGCGGCTCTCTAGCAACTGAAAACTTTGGCAGAGGACCTCTGTCACATACTGCATGACCCCATTTTTCTCGTAGCGGCGCGTCCGAATCTCTCCATCCAAAGAGATCAGGCTCCCTTTGCTGGCATAACTAGCCATGGTTTCAGCCAATTTCCCCCAGACAACGACATTGACAAAATCAGTCTCTCGCTCCCCGTTTTGGTCCTTGTAGCGACGATTGACCGCAACGGTCACTCGGGCAACGGATTTGTCTGTGCTGGTTTTATGCAATTCTGGGGCCGCCACCAGGCGACCGATTAAAATAACTTTATTATACATCATTTACCTCCTATCTATTTATTCGAAAAAATTTCAAAAAATGGAGGTAGCAAATCAAAATCATCAAAAAAATCTAGGATTCAAAACATCCTAGATTCTTCTCTTTATTCGTTCCAGTGACGAGCAGGATCAAATGGTGTCCCTGCTACTTCTGCGTCATCCAATTCAATAATGCCTCGTTTTTGAGGAGCATTTGGCAAGTGCAATTCACGCGGACTGCACATCATGCCATAACTTTTTTCTCCACGAAGGGCCCCAGGGAAAATCAAGCTGCCATCCGGCATCATAGCACCTGGAAGAGCGACAATGGTCTTTAGACCCACCCGCGCATTTGGAGCGCCTGCTACGATCTGAACCGTCTTATCTGGTCCAACTGCTACTTGGCAGATATTCAAGTGGTCACTATCTGGATGGGCCACCATTTCAAGGATTTCGCCCACCACAAATTTTGGTTCCCGATCGTTGACCAAACGTTCTGCGAAGCCTTCTCTTTCCAATTCTTGGTTCAAACGATCCACTTGCTCATCTGTCAAAAAGACTTGACACTTGCCTTCGATGGCGAAGAAAGATGAGGCATCAAAGATATTCCAGGCAACGGTTTCTTGGTTGTCCTCACGGTAAACGCGAGCCACTTTTCCTTTTCTCTCCACCGCGAGCTTTGCATCTCCACTATTTTTCAAGGTCAGCATCAAGACATCGCCGACTTGTTCTTTGTTGTATGTTACAATCATGATTTTCTCCTATTTTAATCCTGCTAAGAATGCTGTAATCTGCGCTTTGGTTTTCCGATCCCGATTGACAAACCGACCGATTTCCTTATCCTTTTCCAGAACCACCAAACTAGGGATCCCATAAACATCCCAGACTTTCGCCAGATCCATATAGGCATCTCTGTCAATCAAGATAAAGGTAAATTCAGGATTTTCAGTCTCAATCTCCGGCAAAAAAGGCTTGAGGTAACGACAATCCCCACACCAATCTGCTGAAAAGACAAACACTTTCTTGCCCTCTTGCTCTACATATGAAGCAATTTCTTCTATAGAACTCGGTATAATCATAGTTTTTCCTCTTCATAATGCAAGAGACCATCCTCATAGACAAAGCGGTAATGGCGCTCATCTTCAAAAATGACACCACCTACTAAGCGCTCTTCACTCGACTCGTAGAGTTCCACGTACAGGGTCGCAATCCTTCCCATGGCTTCCATTTGCTCCCGTACTTCTGCTACCAATTCTTCTTGGGTACGGAGACGCTTTTGATCTTTGGCAATTTTATAAACACCGGCCGCAAGGGCTCCTGCACTTGCTACAGCCAGACTAGACAAAATAATTTTTTTAGCTTTCATAGTGCCTATTGTAACACAAAATAAGCAGAGGGACAACGGTCTAGGCTGGATCTCTCCCTCCGCTTTTAGAGACTGATTTCCATAATAACGCTACCATCCTTGTAGAAAAAGTGATAAAATAGCATCAGAAAGAAGGTAACCTATGACTGATTTATTTTCTAAAATCAAAGAAGTAACTGAAATCCCTGCTATCTCAGGTCATGAAGCTCCTGTACGGGATTATTTACGCCAACAATTGACCCCTCATGTGGACGAAATCGTAACAGATGGTCTCGGTGGGATCTTTGGTGTCAAACACTCAACAGCTGCCGATGCTCCTCGTATCTTAGTAGCTGCTCACATGGACGAAGTTGGTTTTATGATTAGCGAAATCAAAGCTGACGGAACTTTCCGCGTTGTCCCAATCGGAGGTTGGAACCCGATGGTCGTCAGCAGCCAACGCTTCAAACTCTTTACACGTGACGGACGTGAATACCCTGCTATTTCAGGATCTGTTCCTCCTCATTTGACACGTGGAACAGGTGGACCAACCGTACCTGCCATTAGCGACATCGTCTTTGATGCTGGCTTTAGCTCTAAAGCCGAAGCTGAAAGCTATGGGGTCCGTCCTGGAGATACTTTGGTCCCAGATAGCTCTGCGATTCTCACTGCTAATGGTAAAAACGTCATCTCAAAAGCATGGGATAACCGCTACGGCGTCTTGATGGTCAGTGAATTGGCCAAGAACCTTTCTGGACAAGCCTTAAACAACGAACTGTATGTAGGGGCCAACGTTCAAGAAGAAGTGGGATTGCGTGGAGCTCACACTTCAACCACTAAATTTGATCCTGAAATCTTCCTTGCTGTAGACTGTTCGCCAGCAGCTGATGTCTTTGGAGACCAAGGTGCGATTGGGGAAGGAACACTGCTTCGCTTCTACGATCCAGGTCACATCATGCTACCAAATATGAAAGATTTCTTGCTCACTACTGCTGAAGAAGCGGGCATCAAATTCCAATACTATTGTGCCAAAGGTGGTACCGATGCAGGTGCAGCACACTTGAAGAATGGTGGAGTCCCATCAACCACCATTGGTGTCTGTGCACGTTACATCCACTCTCACCAAACCCTCTATGCCATGGATGATTTCTTGCAAGCGCAAGCCTTCTTACAAGCATTGGTTAAGAAATTGGATCGCTCTACAGTTGATTTGATCAAACACTATTAAGTAGCATCGATCTGAAGCCCCGTAAGGGGCTTTTTTAGGGGGGAAACAAGGTTCTCTTTGAAACTTTCCAGCGTGAGTCACCATTGAGTCCCTTGGCATCCACACTCCCCTTAGGAAAGTATCTTAGAATATTTTATCTTCCATCTGTTTTCTGATATAATATGAAAGAATGAAATGGTAGGGAACGGGACACTCATCCTTGGATTCGTATGGCAGCCCCTTCCCTTATATACAGGAGTTTTACATGAAAAAACAAGCTTTTAGTTCTGAAAAGTATTTGAACTTGCAACGTGACCACATTATTGAGCGGATCAACCAATTCGATGGCAAGCTCTACCTTGAATTTGGTGGTAAGATGTTAGAAGACTTTCACGCTGCTCGTGTCCTCCCTGGATACGAACCAGACAATAAGATCAAGCTGCTCCAAGAATTGCGCGACCAGGTGGAAATTGTCATTGCCATCAACGCCAACAACATTGAGCACTCAAAAGCCCGTGGGGACCTAGGGATTTCTTATGACCAAGAAGTACTGCGTTTGATCGACAAATTCAATGAATTGGGGATTTTTGTAGGCTCTGTCGTCATCACCCAATATGCTGGACAAGCTGCAGCAGATGCCTTTCGCAAACAACTGGACAAGAGCGGGATTGCCTCTTATCTCCACTATCCGATCAAGGGCTATCCGACTGATATGGACCACATCATCTCTCCTGAAGGAATGGGGAAAAATGACTACATCAAAACTAGCCGCAATTTGGTCGTTGTGACAGCTCCTGGACCTGGTTCTGGTAAGCTGGCAACGTGTATGTCCAATATGTACCATGACCAATTAAATGGGATCAAATCCGGTTATGCTAAGTTTGAAACCTTCCCAGTATGGAATCTTCCTTTGCACCACCCAGTTAACTTGGCTTATGAAGCAGCGACTGCAGATCTAGACGATGTCAATATGATCGATCCTTTCCACCTCCAAACCTACGGGGAAACAACGGTCAATTACAACCGCGATATCGAAATCTTCCCTGTCTTGAAGCGCATGTTGGAACGCATCTTAGGAACCTCTCCTTACGCTTCTCCAACAGACATGGGCGTCAACATGGTTGGCTTTGCCATTGTGGACAATGACGCTGCGATTGAAGCTTCCCAACAAGAAATCATCCGTCGCTATTACCAAACCATTTTGGATGTTAAAGCAGAGCGTGTCGGTGAAGGAGCTGTCAAGAAGATCGAGCTCTTGATGAATGATTTGGGGATTACTCCAAATGATCGGAAAGTGACCGTGCTTGCCCGCCAAAAAGAAGAAGAAACAGGTGAGCCAGCCTTGGCCCTTGAATTACCAAACGGCGAGATGGTAACCGGAAAAACCTCTGATCTATTTGGCCCAACCGCAGCCCTCTTGATCAATGCGATCAAGAAATTGGCACATATTGATAAAGAAACCAAATTAATCGAGCCAGAATACGTCCAACCTATCCAAGGCTTGAAGATCAATCATTTGGGTAGCCGTAACCCTCGTCTTCACTCAAACGAGATCCTCATTGCCCTAGCCATTACAGCTATGACCAATGAAGACGCTAAGCTTGCTATGCAAGAATTAGGCAAGTTGAAAGGCAGTGAAGCCCACTCAACCGTGATGCTAACAGACGAAGACAAGAATGTCCTTCGCAAGCTCGGTATCAACGTCACTATGGACCCTGTCTACCAATACGATCGCTTGTATCGTAAATAAACTCAGACAAACAAAAACAATCCCTGCTCGAGGGATTGTTTTTTTATGATGCAAAGAAGAAAGATTATTTGACGGCATCCCATAATTGGCGAATGGGCTTTCTTTGAACAGGGTCCACAAAATGAGGAGCAATTTCATTCAAAGATTCTAGGACAAAGGCACGTTCTGCCACATAAGGATGTGGCAAGATCAAGCTCGGACTGTAACAAATGGTGTCCTCCATATAGAGCAGATCTAAATCAATCACACGTGGTCCCCACTTGACCTCACGGATACGTCCCATTTCCTGCTCAATGGCAAGTAAAGCCTCTAATAAATCCTCTGGGGTCATCCAGGTTTCAACTTCTGCCACTTGATTCAAAAAGGTGTCCTGCTCCACTCCTCCCCAAGGTTCTGTTTCAATCCTTGTGGATGTCTGAAGAAGGCGAATGCCTCGATCCTTGATTTTTTCTAGCGCCGTCTCTAGTTGCAGTTGTTTATCTCCCATATTGGTGCCAAGCCCAATAAAGGCCCGTTTTTTCTCCCGTTCGATTGTCACCGAACAAGTCTCTAGTGGCAAGGAAACAGGAGCCCAAGGTTTTTTCAACTCCAGACGAACTTTTTTTACAAAGGCATAGCTTTCAAAAATCTTTTGCACCAACTGAAAGGCCACCGTTTCAATCAGATCGATCTTTTCTGCCTGCATCCACTCGGTCAACTGTTCCGCCAAGATCCCATAATGGATCGAAGCTTCCAAATCACCTGTGCGGGCAGCACGGGTCATCTCATAATCTACCCATAGGTCTAGGACAAAGCGTTGTCCTAATTCTTTTTCTGCTGGAAAAACACCGTGATAGGCGTATACCTCTAAGTCCTTGATCCGTAATTGATCCACTCTCTTCACCTCTTATAGCCAGCCATTAGTGGCCCATGAGTTTATAAGCTTCATTTTTTAAGTCTTTATCTGTCGCAAGCAGTCCACGCGCAGCAGTTGTCACTGTAGCGGTCCCAGGTTTACGGACACCACGCATGTTCATACACATATGCTCTGCTTCTACCCAGACAAGTGCTCCTTGTGCTCCAAGATATTCCATCAAGGCATCTGCAATTTCTACCGTCAAACGTTCCTGAATCTGTGGTTTTTTAGCGTAAACTTCAACCGTACGAGCCAGTTTGGAAAGCCCAGCCACACGGCCATTTGGAATGTAGGCAATGTGCACTTTTCCATAAAATGGTAAAAAGTGATGCTCACACATGGAATGGAAGAAGATATCCTTCTCGACCACCATATTGTTATCAATGATTTCAAATGATTTAGACAGGTGCTCCTCTGCTGTCTGCCCTAGTCCTGCAAATATTTCTTGGTACATCTTGGCAATGCGGGTCGGCGTTTCCTGAAGTCCCTCACGGTTCTCATCTTCACCGACTGCCTCGATGATCATTTTCACTGCTTCTTCAATTTTCTTTGTATCCATATCATCTCCTAGTTGGATTTTTCTGTTTTTAATAAATAAGGTCGTACCTGGCTAAGGAAGTAGAGCGACCCCGTTACAATGAGGAGCTCATCGCCTTTTGCTTGCCAGTTTTGTAGAAACTCTTGCCAGTTGACTTCCTCAAGCTGATGGTTTTTCGCAGCAGCTGTCATCTCTTCTTGAGAATAAGCTCTTGGATCTTCAAAGCTCGTGAGGATCAAGCGACTATTTTCTAGCTCCTGCCACTGAATGAGCATCTCTTCTAAGGCTTTGGTCCGGATGCAGGTAAAAAGAATAGTCTTTTTTTGACTTGGAAAAAGTTCCCGAAGGCTTGCGATCAAAGGCGCAACGGCGTGGGGGTTATGGGCCCCATCAAGCAAGAGCATGGGATTTTGCGAGACCACTTCCATCCGGCCAGGCCAGACGACTTGATGCAAGGCCTCATCCACTAACTCTCTTGACAAGAGTTCACGCCCTTCTCTTTCAAAAAGTACATCACAGATACTGATCGCAAGAGCTGCATTTCTGGCCTGGTGATGACCTAAGAGCGCTACTTGATAAGAGGCTTTTTCTCTTTTAGAACTGTGATAAGAAAAGGATTGGCCTGATAGACAAGAGGCCTCTAGCTCAACTTGGTAATCTCTGTCATAGGCTGTTATCGGTACCTGCTTCTGAATCGCAATACCTTCAATGACTTGGCTGGCTTCTGCTTCTAATTTCCCTAGAACCAGAGGAATTCCTGGCTTAATGATACCAGCCTTTTCACGGGCGATGGAAGCCAGATCTGGCCCCAAAAGGGCGACATGATCCAAGCCAATCGAAGTGATCGCGGTCAGAACAGGCTGACAGACATTAGTACTGTCAAGTCGTCCCCCCATACCGACTTCCATGATCACATAATCCAGCTCCTCATGAGCAAAATAATCATAGGCAATCGCCGTCATCACTTCAAATTCCGTCAACCCTTGAAAGACGGCCTTTGATTGTTTAGCTTGCAGGAGCTGCTGGTAACTATCCAGGTAGGTTTGCAGGTCTTGATCCGAAATGGCTTCGCCATTAATGGTGATTTGGTCATTGTAATGGATCAGATAAGGAGAGGTAAAGACTCCAACCCGTAAACCTGCCTGCCTCAAGAGTTGGGACAAGGTAGCAATGGTAGAGCCTTTGCCATTGGTCCCCGCAACATGAATAACCCGACAGTCTAGGTGAGGATTTCCTCTCAAAGCTAAGAGAGCTTCCATGCGCTCCAAACCGAAATGAGGATCTTGGGAACGATAGGCTTCTAGCCAACGAAGATCCAACTGATGTTCTTTTGTCTTCATTTACTTGTATTGTTTTAAATTGGTATCTGCTGCCTCTTGGGCTTGGAAAATGGCTTGGCCCAGACTAGCTGCCATCTTGTGAAGGGGAATATCATGCACCCGCACCACTTCGACTCCTTGACTGGCTGCAATACTCGTCAAATGGCTCGAAGCCAGGTCCCGATTCCAAAAACCAGTCTCCGTTGCAGGATCTGTCTCAAATCCAGCTTCCTCAATAATGTTGACCACAAAGCGTTTGCGGGAGACCCCTAGAAAGATCGGATACCCCTTTTGGTGAATCGTCCCAAGTTCTTGTAATAAGAGTAAGTTCTCTCGCTTGGTCAACCCAAATCCGATCCCAGGATCCAACATAATACGATCCATCTGGACACCTGCTGCTTTCGCTACCGCAAGCGAGCGGTCAAAGAAGGTCCACATCAAGTCTTGAATCGGTTCTTGAGCCATCTGTTGAAGCTCTTGCTCTGAAAAGACTGGTTCAAAACCAAAACGTGGAAAGATAGTGGAACTTGGATGATGCGGTCTTGCCATCACTGGATTAAACATGAGAACTGCGCTAGCTTCATGCTCCGCGACGACAGCAGCCATCTTAGGATCTCCAAGAAAACCCGTAATATCGTTGACAATATCAGCTCCATCTTCGAGCGCTGCCGCCGCCACCTGGGACTTCCAGGTATCCACTGAGATCAAGACATCACTTTCTTTCCGAATGGCTTTAATCACCGGAACCACGCGGTCAATCTCTTCTTGGATATCCACATAATGACTTCCTGGTCTGGTTGATTCTCCTCCGATATCGAGGATCTGAGCTCCTTCTTGGATCAGTTTTCTCGCCTGTTGCAAGGCTGCATCCACACTCGTATACTTACCGCCATCAGAAAATGAATCCGGAGTGACATTTAAGATCCCACAAAGAAGGGTCCCTTGGCCACTCAGCCATTTTTTATCAATCATTTTCGTTCTCCTTTGGTTCCCTTCCTACAGCATGATTGCGAATAAAAGAGGCTAGAACAAGTGTTCTAAACCTCTGAGTCTACTCTCCATACGGATTTCTGATTTTTTCTGACCTTCTGTAAGAAGGTTCTGCATCAAAACTCATTGGTACCTACCATTTTATCATAATTTATCATGGAAGAAAACTCTCGATACCGGCAATAAACAAAGGAGTATGACCACCGGATAATAATAAGCCAGCGCATTCAAGGTCATGTGAAGGCAAATGCTATACTCGATCCGCTTGTAGCGATAAGCGACCCAAGTTAAGATCAAGGACATGCCTCCGTAAGCTACCCATTCCCCTAGGGTACTCGGTCCATGTAAGTAAGTAAAAAAGAGAGCACCGGCTAGATATCCGATTGGTTCTGCCCCTCGAAAGATCAAACGAGGGATAATGGCCCGACAGAGCAGCTCTTCTAGAATCGGAGCGACAAGGACCACGACCATGCCCATAGCAAGAAAAGGAGCATGAGATTGCAGTTCATTCAGAGCCGCTTGGTTTGCCGTCGTACCACCTGCCTCTTGTTTCAACAAAGGATAGGCGAGCAGGTTATTAGCCATCAACAAGAGAAGAAAAAGGAAATTTCTCCCCAGAGCCGGCCAGGTTATGACCCGAACATCTAAGTTCTCCAGAGGGCTCATCTTGATGACCTTATAAAAAACAAAGAGCACCGCCACTGTTACCAAGAGAGTGAGGATAGTGATCCACCCTGCATCCATTCCTTCTTGAAGGGAATAAACCATAGTGATGAGGGGAAATTGTGAGAGAAAGAATAAGGGCACAAAAAGAAGGAGCCAGAGGGCATTCTTACATAATGGGTGCTTTCGAAAAAAAGACTGTATATTTTTCAATGGACAACCTCTTTCTTGTATAAAATAAGAAGACTGGGACTTTCGCCTTCAGCCTTCTCTCTTTATTCCAGTTTACTGATTTTTGAAACGTTCAACGTCACGCGCAATCACCAACTCTTCATCAGTTGGAATCACCAATACCTTCACACGGGAATCATCTGTGGAAATGTCTCCGACAACTCCAAAGACGTTCTTTTCAGGGTCGACCTTGCAGCCAAACCAGCTGATGCCATTGATAATAGAAGAACGAACGTTTACTGCATTTTCACCGATTCCTGCTGTAAAGATGATGGCATCTGCACCATTCAAAACAGCCAAGTATTGACCGATGTATTTTTGCAAACGATCGATAAAGATATCGTATGCCAATTTGGCTTTTTCGTCTCCATTATGCATCGCTGTATGAATATCCCGCATGTCGCTAGAAGATCCAGAAACACCCAGAAGACCTGATTCACGATTGAGGATACGGCTAATATCTTCAGGCTTATTGAAATCCTCTGTATGCTCCATCAAGTAAGGAATAATCGCTGGATCGAGATCCCCTGTACGGGTTCCCATCATGACTCCACCTAGAGGGGTGAAGCCCATTGAGGTATCCACAGAGATTCCCTTGTCAACCGCTGTAACAGATACACCATTTCCAACGTGGCAGGTGATCAATTTCAATTCTTCTAATGGTTTTCCAAGAAGTTTAGCAGCTTCACCAGCTACATACTGATGACTGGTTCCATGAGCGCCGTACTTACGGACCTTATTTTCTGTGTAATATTTAGTTGGAAGAGGGTAACGATAAGCTTTTTCCGGCATGGTTGTATGGAAAGAAGTATCAAATACCACAACACTGGTAATATTTGGACAAATCTCTCTAAAGGCACGAATTCCGGCTGCATTTGCAGGATTATGAAGAGGTGCTAACAAAGACAATTCTTCTACTTTTCGAAGGACTTCGTCATCTACCAAGGCAGAATCCTTGAAGTATTCTCCACCAGCAACGACGCGGTGGCCTACACCTGTAATCTCATCGTAAGATTTGATAATATCAAAACGAATCAAATCATCCAACAAAATTTTTACAGCTTGTGTATGGTCCTGGATATCTAATACTTGTTTTTCAGAGCGTCCATCAAATTTAACAGTTGAAATAGAATCCTTCAAACCGATCCGTTCAATCAACCCTTTTGCAAGAACAGTTTCCTCTGGCATTTGGTACAATTGCCATTTCAAACTAGAGCTTCCTGCATTAATAGAAATTGTTTTCGACATATATTCACCTCATTAAGCGTTTTCACTTCCTCTATTATATCAGATCTTTGATCAAATTTCACTATCCTTTAACCAGTTTTGGAAACTTTCCATAAAGTGAACCACCTGGTCTTGATCCTGGAGATCGGTAAAAGGATAGACAAAGGGCTGAACAGACTCTTCTTCTTGTTTTCGTAGGACGAAAATCGTCTTAGCATAGGCAGGATTTGAAAAAAGAGATTCTGGCAAGGTCAGCATGGCAAGAATTTGGGCTTTGTCTGTTAGCCAAGCTTTCAACAGATCACTCTGAGGGCTCGTCAAGAGGTTATTCGGAGCTAAAAAGATGGCTACTCCTTGAGGTTTCAGGTATTTCAGAGCCTGTTCCATCATGAGGTGATGGGCATAGGTATGGCCTTCGGAGCTCGCCACTTGATAGCGCTGTGCAATCGCATCATCTGGATAATAACCAATCGGTAAGTCGCTAACGATCAAGTCACTTTCTTTCAACACTTGAGGACGCACCGCGTCGCCTTGTGCAAAGACAACACTGGATTCCATCACATCTGCGATACTAGCAGATAGGTCAATCAAAAGATCATCCACTTCCAATCCTAAGTAATCAATCGTGAGGCGGCTATTGTTGACCATGGTCTCAGCGAGATTTCCGGTTCCACTTCCCACTTCTAAGACATCCAATTGGTCGCTTTTAGCCAACTGATCAATCAAAAATGTAATGATAAAACCAATCGCATCTGGTGTGAACTGGTGATTCGCTTGTAAAGGTTCTGTCTGAGCAGCTTTCATAAAAAGGAATTGGTAGGCTCTGCGCCATTCTTCCTTACTTAAACCTAGTTCTTTTAATTTTTTGCTATTGTTTTTAACAATGTCTAGATCCGTCTTGCCATCCAAATACATGGCATTTTGTTCAATCAAGGCGTCATAAAAGTTGGTCGACAATTCATTTTGAATACTTTGAGTGTTTTCTAATAGATAGGTATAAGCTTGTTCAATTTTTTCGAAATTCATGATTTCCTCCGCACCCTATCATACCAAAAATTAGTCTTTTTCGCTATTTTCTGATGGTTCCTTGGTCTCTTTTGGCGTCTCTTCAGAAGGCGTTTCGGTCCCTGCCTTCTCCTTATCTTTCTGTTTCTTCTTCATTTCTTTTTGGCTCTTGCTACTTTCTTTTTCTTCCCTTACTGGAAGGACAAACTCATAGCTTTCGTCATTCATCTCAGCTCGGGCATGAAGAAAACCGCTGTCCTTCTTTAGCTGAACTGTTCCAGACTTTAAATGAATCTCTGATGTCTTCTCATCACTCTTTCTCTTTTCAAGAGCCAGTTGTACCAAAGCGTAGGCCCGAAGACGCTCTTGACTCGTCTTTAAGATTCGTCTTTCCGCAACCTGTCGGTGCAGGTAAAACTGAAGTAAGAGACTAAAAATCGCTGCCATCAAGAGAGCGTAAAGCAAGACACCAGCCTTAACTTTTTTCATTTTGCATCGCTGGTACCACATGGTAGACATACTCCCTTTCTAGACCTTCTTCGAAATTCAACCGCAGATGAATCAACTCTCCCTCCTGCCAAATTTGGCTAGAGCGAACCTCTGAAATCATAGGCTGATAGCCCCTGCCCTTATCATCTGTTTTTCGGATATCATCTCCTTTAGATTGACCAATGGCAATTGGTTTTTGATCCTGAACCAAGTAGATATGATTGTCCGCTACTTTTTCAAAATGGCTCCGATCCAATTCCACCTGCAATTGTTGCTGAAAAAGTATCCATTCTTCCTGCTTTTGATGCGCCTGGTAGTCCAATTCAGCATGCAGGAGCTTGGTCAAGCCTTGAAAGACCAACACTCCCCCACTAAGCACTAAGAGAGCGACCAAGGCTTCGAGCAGGGTAAAGGCCTTGACCTTTCCTTTATTCCACATGCAGTACCACCTTTCCTTGATGATAGACCGTGAGTTGATCGGCATCTTTTTCGACTTGAACTTGAATACCATTGGCCTCTAGATGATTTTGCCCTGTCTGAAGCGCCATTTGAGCGACAGATAAGACCTCTACCTCTTTGAAATCCGCTAGTCGCTCCTTGCGCGAACGCCGGATCTCCCCTAACAATAAGGTCGTAATCATGGCAAATAAACCCAAGGCAACTAAGGATTCTATGAGAATACTAGCGGGAACGGATGCTTTTTTTAATTTTCCCATTTCCAAGCGACAGTTGATAGGTCACCACTCCTCTCTGTGTCTGAAAGTGAACATTGGCCAGGGATGAATTGCCACCTGCACGGTCTAAACGAATAGTTTTAGGATCTTGCAAAATGACAGAATCAGGAATCTCCACCGTCTGGTAGGGCGTTTGAATCTTCCTTGCAGTCACTTCAACATCCAATTCCGTTTGCCTTGCCAAGGCTATCTTTTGGCTTTCTTGATAGAGGTGTTCAAACTCTGCAAAAAATACTTTTTCTTCCACCTGCTGAAAGCTCGTCTTGATCGATCCCGATAAGCCCAGATAGATAAAACTGACGATCATCAAGGTCAGAAGGGTCTCCACCAAGGTGAAGGCCTTAATCTGCAACCGCACGAGTTTCTCCACTATTTTTCGCATAATAGGCACGATAAGATTCTGCTTGTTTGTTGGTAATATTTCCATCAGCAATTAGCTTTGATAGAGTGGCTTGGTCATTGGTATGATTGAGCTCGTACAATTCAGCCTGACTTTCGACCACCTTCACAACCGCTGCATTTCCTGTCTCTTTCACGGAGTCTTTTTGCTTGGTCAAATTCGGCACAAAGAGCAATAAGAGCACACTGATGATCAATAAGACCACCAACATTTCAATAAGTGTAAAAGCTTTAACCTTATAAGTTTTTAATTTTTTCATAAATGAACCTCCATATTTTGATAAATCGGCAGCAACATGGCTGCATAGAGTAACACAATCACAAGAGCTACAAAGACAAACACCAAGGGTTGTATCACATTCATGGCCTTGTGAACCCGACGAAAGAAATCTTCCCATGTTTTTTCAGCGTAGATCTCTAGCTCACTTCCGAGCTTTGATTTGACTTCACCATATTCAATCATAAGGGGCAATTCTTTTTTGAAAAAAGGATACCCCCTGACCGTTTCTGAAAAGGACTGGCCACGGTCTAAAGAAAGAGCTAAGTCCCTTCCAATCTCTTGAAAAAGCTGGGATTTTTGCTCCTGCATCATGGAAAAAATCTGAGACAACTCCAATCCTTGCCCAATCAGATTGCCCCATTCTCTGGCATAATAGGCTGTCAAATAAGCTTGAATCATGCCTTTTCCGAAAGGCAGATGAGACAAGCTTCTAAAAACCTTGATCTTGCCTGACTGTCGATAATAGAGAAAGCCGAGTAAGAAGAAGCCCACAAGTCCCGCTCCTAAGGCCAAAAAGAGTTGCGGGAAGGAACTGATCACTTGCGTCCCAATATTTTGAGCATCCATTTGAGGGAGCAAATAATTGCGCAAGCCTAGCATAATCAGCACTAAAAATCCAAGCAAGATGAGAGGATAAGTGCTCACCTCAATCAGCTTTTTCTTGACCTTGCGCATGTTTTCAAGGTAAGCACTGATTTTCTCCAAGCTCAATATAAGATTGCCATGAAGCTCAGCGAGAGACAGCTGTGTCGTCACTGCATCTGAAAAACCGATCCCCGCCATCATCTCTGAAAAACTCCGTCCCCGAGAAAGGTCCTCTCGCATCTGGGAAACCAAACGACTCTCCACTAGGTGAGAACGATCCAGAAAATCGACAATCTCAGACAGATGAAAACCACTCGAATAAAGATTCAAAAACAATTCGATGATTTGCTTTTGTTTAGCGGTAGATAATTTTTTCGGCTTGGGCCTGAGCCAGCTGGATATATCCCGATTGAGCCAAGAGATCCATTTGTTGGTTCCAGCGGCTGGCTGAGTGCTCTTGGTAGTTTTCCGTCGCAAAATCGACCACACCTCCTCCTGCAATTAATCGTTGGTAGCAAATACCTTGTAAAACAATCTTGAGCTCTTCCTCACTCACTCCAAGCTCTAAAAGTCGCTCATAAACACCTCGAACGCTCTTAGCATGAATCGTAGAGAAGACGGTTACCCCTGTCAAACTAGCTCGTACGACCGCACGAGCTGTTTCCCTATCTCGAATCTCTCCAATAATGAGAAGGTCCGGCCGATGGCGTAAGGAGAGTTTGATCAGATTGTCATAGGTCATGCCGATCTGGTCATTCAGCTGAAGTTGAAGCATATTGTCCTGCTTGATCTCGACAGGGTCTTCAATAGACATGACTTGCTGGTCCGCAAAGCGCTCTTGCGCCAACGCATGCATGAGAGTGGTCTTTCCCGAACCAACAGGACCTGCAAAAAGATAAAGCCCACGACCAGCCAATTTCTTCTTCAAGTCCGGCAACTGATCAAACCAAAACCGCAATTCGCGTTCCTCATCATGCAAGAGCCGAATGACCAAGCTTTCATAACCACGATAATCCCCCACCGTCGACAAGCGAATCGAGACCACTCCATTCTCCAAAGGGTAATCACACGATCCTAGCTGGCTGCGCCTTTTTTCTCCCACATTCATCCCTGCCACGAACTTAAAGTGGCTGATAATAGCCGTCATCTCCTCAAAAGGGAAGGACTGCACAAAGCGCCTCTCGTCTCCCACCCTCATAAAAACCTGGTACTCCTCCTTCCGAGGAATGAAGTAGAGATCCTGAGCCTCTTCCTTCTTTCCCATACGGATCAGTTTTTTTGCAATTTCTTGAACCATAGTTCCTCCTCTCACTTATACTATTCGAAAAAGAAGACAAAAAAAGAAGACTTTCTAGATCGCTCTAAAAAATCTTCCGAATGTCTCTTATGACAGGGTTGTCCCCTTTTTTGAATCGAGTGTATATTGACAAGAACGGTGTTTGCGACTGCCTCTTTCCTTTTCGTAGCCTGGGCGGAGCTTGCTTTTAGGGATCTTGTGCTCGTCTTCTAAGAGGACAATCGAGTGGAAAAACTGTACATCTTCACTGCAGTCCTCACACCACTCTTGCTCCTTGGTATCCCAAAAGATCGTCATGAGGTCACTCCGACTCTTATAACTTGGAAAGTGCTCATTTAACTCCAACCATTTCTGCTTGTAGTATTTCAAAGCCTGGTAATAGTCTTCAAACTTCCGACTACTCACGATATCTTCTTCCCAACCATCTAAAAACCACCAGGGTTCACAGTCCCCGTACATTTCAATCACTCGATACATAAACTCTTCCATCCTTTGTATCCTCTATTATATAGAAAATCCTTTGAGAATAAAAGTTTTCTGCTCATAGCATGATTTTCCAGGTAGTTTTCAGGTGTTTTTCATCAATATTTTCCAAAAATAGACTACTTGATTTCTCTTGGGTCCTTTTTTCAAAAAAAGCCGGAACTTGTAGTTCCGACTTATTTTCTTATTCTTCTACGACTTCAGCTGTTTGAACTTCATCGACTGTTCCATCTGTTAATGGCACTTCTTCGATAATTTCAACTTCATTAATCGCTTGTGGTTCCAAGTTACGGTAACGAGCCATACCTGTACCTGCAGGAATAATCTTACCAATGATAACATTTTCCTTCAGTCCAAGGAGATGGTCTTTCTTACCGCGGATCGCTGCGTCAGTAAGGACACGAGTTGTTTCCTGGAAGGAAGCCGCTGACAAGAAACTGTTGGTTTCAAGAGAGGCTTTGGTAATTCCCATAAGGACTGGACGAGCAGTCGCAGGAACTCCACCAGAGATAAGGACATCTTTATTGGCATCTGTAAAGTCTGTAATGTCCATCAGAGTACCCATGAGAAGGTCTGTATCTCCTGGATCCATGACACGTACTTTACGGATCATTTGACGCACCATTACCTCGATGTGTTTGTCGCCGATTTCTACCCCTTGGCTACGGTATACTTTTTGTACTTCCGCAAGAAGGTAAGTTTCAACAGACAAGACATCACGAACGGCAAGGAGACGTTTTGGTTGGATAGACCCTTCTGTCAGAGCCGCACCACGAGAGACTTGATCTCCCACTTCGACTTTCATGCGAGCAGTGTAAGGGACAACATATTCGCCTTCACCAGTTGCTCCGCTAACAAAGACTTTCTTGGTCCGAGTAGAAGCATCTTCTTCGATCGCTGTGACTTCCCCTTTGACCTCAGTGATGACCGCTTCCCCTTTTGGATTGCGGGCTTCAAAGATTTCTTGGACACGAGGAAGACCTTGCGTGATATCGGTATTTGAGGCAACCCCACCCGTGTGGAAGGTACGCATGGTCAACTGTGTACCAGGTTCCCCGATAGATTGGGCTGCGATGGTTCCGACTGCTTCACCCACTTCAACCGCATCACCAGTCGCCAAGTTGATACCATAACAGTGACGGCAGACACCATGGCGGGTGTTACACGTAAAGACAGAGCGGATAGTGACTTCTTCCACACCAGCTTTGACAATTTCACGTGCTAGGTCTTCTGAAATCAAGGTATCTGGACCAACGATGACTTCACCTGTTTCAGGATGTTTAACAGATTTCTTGGTATAACGACCAGTCAAGCGTTCTTCGAGTGGCTCGATCATTTCCTTACCATCAGTAATGGCACGAATCACAAGTCCACGGTCTGTTCCACAGTCGTCTTCACGGATAATCACGTCTTGGGCCACGTCAACCAAACGACGAGTCAAGTAACCTGAGTCGGCGGTCTTCAAGGCCGTATCGGTCATCCCTTTACGGGCACCGTGAGTTGAGAAGAACATTTCGAGTACTGACAAACCTTCGCGGAAGTTTGACAGGATTGGCAATTCCATGATCCGTCCGTTTGGAGCGGCCATCAAACCACGCATACCGGCAAGTTGCGAGAAGTTTGAGATGTTACCACGGGCTCCAGAGTCCATCATCATAACGATTGGGTTCTTCGGATCTTGGTTATCTACCAAGCGTTTTTCCAATTTCTCACGGGCTGCACGCCATTCAGCTGTAACGGCATTGTAGCGTTCGTCATCTGTGATCAAACCACGACGGAATTGTTTGGTGATTTGTTCCACACGTTTGTGAGATTCTTCAATGATTTCTGCCTTGTCTTCAACGACCGGAATATCAGCAATCCCCACTGTCAAACCAGCAAGGGTTGAATGATGGTAACCCAAGTCTTTCAAGCGGTCCAAGAAAGCAGACGTTTCAGTTGTACGGAAGCGTTTGAAGATTTCTGCGATGATATTTCCAAGATTTTTCTTCTTGAATGGAACATTTAATTCCAATTTCTCAATCGCTGCTTTGACATCTTGACCAGGCTCCAAGAAATACTTAGCTGGAACGCCTTCTGTCAAGTTGGCATTATTTGGCTCTTGAAGGTATGGAAGTTCTGCAGGCATGATATCGTTAAAGAGGATCTTACCAACAGTTGTCAAGAGAATCTTGTGTTGTTGCGCTTCTGTCCATGGTTTGTTCAAGCTATCGGTCGCAATTCCGACACGGGTATGCAAGTGAACATAGCCATTGCGAAGAGCCATGACTGCTTCATCACGGTCTTTAAAGACCATGCCTTCCCCTTCACGACCAGCTTCTTCCATAGTGAGGTAGTAGTTCCCCAATACCATATCCTGAGATGGGGTAACAACTGGTTTTCCGTCTTTTGGATTCAAGATGTGCTCAGCAGCCAACATCAAGATACGAGCTTCTGCTTGAGCTTCTTCTGAAAGCGGTACGTGGATGGCCATTTGGTCCCCGTCAAAGTCGGCATTGTAGGCTTCACAGACAAGTGGGTGCAAGCGAAGGGCTTTCCCGTCAATCAATACAGGTTCAAAGGCTTGGATTCCCAAACGGTGAAGGGTCGGTGCGCGGTTCAAGAGAACTGGGTGTTCTTTGATCACTTCTTCTAGGATATCCCAGATGCGTTCATCTCCACGTTCGACCAAGCGTTTTGCAGCTTTGACGTTTTGCACGATATCACGCGCAACGATTTCACGCATGACGAATGGTTTGAAGAGCTCGATCGCCATTTCACGTGGCACACCACATTGGTACATCTTAAGAGTTGGACCAACGGCGATAACAGAACGTCCTGAGAAGTCAACCCGTTTACCGAGCAAGTTTTGACGGAAGCGTCCTTGTTTCCCTTTGAGCATGTGGCTCAATGATTTCAATGGACGGCTACCTGGTCCTGTGATCGGACGACCACGACGACCGTTATCGATCAAAGCATCAACGGCTTCTTGGAGCATCCGTTTTTCGTTTTGTACGATGATACCAGGGGCATTCAACTCAAGCAAACGTGCCAAACGGTTGTTCCGGTTGATCACACGGCGGTAAAGGTCGTTCAAGTCAGAGGCAGCAAAACGGCCACCATCCAATTGGACCATCGGACGAAGATCTGGTGGAATAACCGGAAGGATGTTGAGGACCATCCATTCTGGCTTGTTGCCAGATTTGTAGAAGGCATCCAAGACATCCAAACGACGCACAGCCTTCACACGTTTTTGACCAGTTGCAGTCTTCAATTCTTCTTTCAAGAGAGCAATTTCAGCTTCCAGATCCACTTGTTTCAAGAGGTCTTGGATCGCTTCCGCACCCATCTTAGCTACAAAGGAACCTGGTCCGTATTCACGCAAGCGTTCACGGTATTCACGTTCTGTCATGATGGATTTATGCTCAAGTGGTGTATCTTTTGGATCGATCACCACGTAAGCTGCGAAGTAGATAACTTCTTCAAGGGCACGAGGGCTCATATCTAAGGTCAATCCCATACGAGAAGGGATGCCTTTGAAGTACCAGATGTGTGATACAGGCGCTTTCAACTCGATGTGCCCCATGCGTTCACGACGAACTTTCGCACGTGTTACTTCAACCCCACAGCGGTCACAAACGATCCCTTTGTAACGGATCCGTTTGTATTTCCCACACGCACATTCCCAGTCTTTTGTAGGTCCAAAGATGACTTCATCAAAGAGACCTTCACGTTCTGGTTTCAATGTACGGTAGTTGATTGTTTCAGGTTTCTTGACCTCTCCATAAGACCATGAACGGACCTTGCTTGGAGAAGCTAGGGTGATTTGCATACTTTTAAAACGATTTACATCAACCACTATTTCTTACCTTTCCTTGTTTTCATACTTGTTTCATTTGGATACAGCTTAGGTGGGGAAAGAAAGAAAACTTTCTTGCCACCTCCTTGTGGTCTGTATCTTGTTATCGAATCATCCTGTCAGAAGCATTGGTTTCTCACAAGACAATCATTTTTACTGATTATTTTTCTGATTCTTCAGCATCAAAGGCTGCTTTTGCTTCCTTGGCTGCTTTTTCACGTGCTTTTTCAAGGTCGTCCACATGAATCACATCATCGTCTTCCCCTTCATCGAGGTCACGAAGTTCTACTTCTTGATCATCTTCGTCCAAGACACGCATGTCAAGACCAAGAGATTGCAATTCTTTGACAAGAACGCGGAAGGATTCTGGTACACCTGGTTTTGGAATTGGTTTACCTTTGGTAATCGCTTCATAAGCTTTCAAACGTCCGTTGACATCATCTGACTTGTAAGTCAAGATTTCTTGAAGGACATTTGATGCACCATAAGCCTCAAGGGCCCACACTTCCATTTCCCCGAAACGTTGTCCACCAAACTGAGCTTTCCCTCCGAGTGGTTGTTGGGTAACCATTGAGTACGGTCCGACTGAACGGGCATGGAGTTTATCATCAACCATGTGGTGAAGCTTGATCATGTACATGACACCGACAGAAACACGGTTGTCAAACGGCTCACCTGTACGTCCATCGTAAAGGATGGTCTTGGCATCGCTATCCATACCAGCTTCTTTCACAGTATCCCAGAGGTCTTCTGAGCTTGCTCCATCAAAGACTGGTGTTGCGATGTGGATACCCAAGTTACGAGCCGCCATACCAAGGTGAAGTTCCATAACCTGACCGATATTCATACGTGATGGCACCCCAAGAGGGTTCAACATGATATCAACTGGTGTACCGTCTGGAAGGTAAGGCATGTCTTCAACTGGAACAATACGAGACACAACCCCTTTGTTTCCGTGACGACCGGCCATCTTATCTCCGACGCGGATCTTGCGTTTTTGTGCGATGTAAACACGAACCAACATGTTGACACCAGATTGCAATTCATCTCCGTTTGCACGCGTAAAGATCTTAACATCACGAACGACTCCATCTCCACCGTGAGGTACACGAAGTGATGTATCACGCACTTCACGAGATTTATCTCCAAAGATCGCGTGCAGGAGACGTTCTTCAGCAGAAAGGTCTTTTTCACCCTTCGGTGTGACCTTACCGACAAGGATATCTCCTTCTTTTACTTCCGCACCAATACGGATAATACCTGTTTCATCCAAGTCACGAAGAGCATCTTCCCCAACGTTTGGAATTTCACGGGTTATTTCTTCAGGGCCTAACTTGGTATCGCGTGTTTCTGATTCGAATTCTTCCAAGTGAACAGATGTGTAGACATCTTCTTTCACCAAGCGTTCGCTCATGATAACGGCATCCTCGAAGTTATACCCTTCCCAAGTCATGTAAGCGACGATTGGGTTTTGACCAAGGGCCATTTCCCCTTTTTCCATCGATGGTCCGTCAGCGATAAAGTCGCCTTTTTCAACAACATCGCCAACTTTTACAAGGGTACGTTGGTTGTAAGCCGTACCTGAGTTTGAACGACGGAATTTTTGGATATGGTAAACATCAAGAGATCCATCTTCCCGACGAACTTCTACCTTGTCTGCATCTGCATAAGTAACTTTACCATCGTGTTGAGCAATGACTGCAGCTCCTGAGTCATGGGCTGCTTGGTATTCCATACCAGTACCCACGTAAGGGGCTTTTGGATCGATCAATGGCACAGCCTGACGTTGCATGTTGGCACCCATGAGGGCACGGTTGGAGTCATCGTTTTCCAAGAAAGGAATACATGCTGTCGCAACGGCCACTACTTGTTTTGGAGATACGTCCATGTAGTCGACTTGATCAGATGGGAATTCTTGGTTGTTACCACGGTGACGTCCCATGACGATTGGCTCAGCAAAGCCACCTTTTTCGTTCAACTTAGAGTTGGCCTGAGCGACGATGTACTCATCTTCTTCATCGGCTGTCAACCAAACGATTTCGTTGGTGACTACACCTTTTTCACGGTCCACTTTACGGTATGGCGTTTGAATGAAACCATATTTGTTCAAGTGTCCATAAGATGACAAGTTGTTGATCAAACCGATGTTTGGTCCTTCAGGTGTTTCGATCGGACACATACGACCATAGTGGGTATAGTGTACGTCACGCACTTCATATCCGGCACGGTCACGTGTCAAACCACCAGGCCCTAAGGCAGACAAACGACGTTTGTGAGACAACTCAGAAAGTGGGTTGTGTTGGTCCATGAACTGTGACAACTGTGAAGATCCAAAGAATTCTTTAATTGCTGCAGTTACTGGACGGATGTTGATGATTTGTTGTGGTGTCAAGACATCGTTATCTTGTACAGACATCCGTTCGCGAACGTTTCGTTCCATCCGTGAAAGTCCAAGACGCACTTGGTTGGCAAGCAATTCACCAACGGCACGAATCCGACGATTTCCAAGGTGGTCGATATCATCCACGCGACCAATACCTTCTGCAAGGTTCAAGAAATAGCTCATTTCTGCCAAGATATCAGCTGGAGTTACGATGCGCACTTTGTCAGATGGGTTGGCATTTCCGATGATGGTAACAACGCGGTCTGGATCTGTTGGAGCGACAACTTTGAATTTTTGCAATTCTACTGGTTCTGTCAAAACAGCAGCATCATTTGGAATGTAGGTAATTTTGTTCAAACCGTTATCCAATTGTTCTGAGATGCTGTCGATCACATCGCGCGTCATGACAGTACCAGCTTCTACAAGGATTTCCCCTGTTTCAGCATCTACCAATGGTTCTGCGATTGTTTGGTTCAACAAGCGGTTCTTGATATTGAGTTTCTTGTTGATCTTGTAGCGACCAACTGGTGCCAAGTCATAACGACGTGGATCAAAGAAACGAGCCACCAACAAGCTACGTGAGCTTTCCGCTGTTTTTGGTTCACCTGGACGAAGACGCTCGTAGATTTCTTTGAGGGCTTCATCTGTCCGTGAATCCATTGGATTTTTGTGGATATCTTTTTCAATGGTATTGCGAACCAATTCGCTGTCCCCAAAGATATCGATGATTTCATCATCTCCAGAGAATCCAAGAGCACGCACAAGGGTTGTAAATGGAATCTTACGTGTGCGGTCGATACGTGTGTAAGCAATGTCTTTTGAGTCGGTTTCAAGCTCTAACCAAGCCCCACGGTTAGGGATAACAGTTGATCCATAACCAACCTTCCCATTCTTGTCCACCTTATCATTGAAGTAGACACCTGGTGAGCGGACCAACTGAGATACGATAATCCGTTCTCCACCATTGATGATGAAAGTTCCCATTTCAGTCATGATTGGGAAATCACCAAAGAAAACTTCTTGGGTCTTGATTTCACCTGTTTCTTTGTTGACCAAACGGAAGGTCACAAAGATTGGTGCTGAGTAGCTGGCATCGTGGATGCGTGCTTCTTCAAGCGAATACTTAGGTTCGCGGATTTCATAACCCACAAATTCCAATTCCATTGTATCCGTGAAGTTTGAGATGGGAAGCACATCTTCAAATACTTCCTTCAAGCCATGATCCAAGAAATCTTTGAATGAGTCTGTCTGGATTTCAATCAAGTTTGGTAAATCAAGAACCTCTTTGATTCTTGAAAAACTACGACGGGTCCGATGTTTCCCGTATTGAACGTCATGTCCTGCCAAAGTTTTTAGCTCCTTTTTCTATACTAGGATAGCTTGGTAACATCACACCTACCACCTATCCGGTTTTAACTACAATTGTGTGATTTGCATCACGTGAAGAGCTGTCTCTTCACCTTATTCGTCGCTTTTTGTAATTTTTAGAAAAATTAAATTTGTGTAACAAACTAGGGTTTTCCTGAAAAATAGGCACAAAAAGAGCAGCTAAATCGACTTATTCAAGTAAGATTTAACTGCTGTAAGCTCTTATTTGGACAATATTTCAAATAAAGCACACGACAAATTAGTTATCACTATTATATCGTTTTTTGCTCCAAAAATCAAGGCTTTCTCTAGGTTTTCTACTGGATCAGACTAGCGTCGATTGCCGCGATTGGAACTATTTCGATTTGAATTATTGCTTGATGAACTATTGGTTGTCGAATTGTTCTTATTATTCGACTGATTGCCACTGGTATTGCCGAGAATTGCTGCCCAAGCACTTTGATAATCGCTATCCGATCCCCCGATGGCAAAGCGGTATTGAGTGGTTGGCGCTCCGTTTTTAGCCCAAAGACTCGTCACCATTTGACCGCTCACATCGATATCCCGGCCATTGACATTGACGCGGCCCGGTCTTTCACCAGTCGATTTGAGCACTTCAGAGCGGATCACACTCTTATCGAGAGTGAATTTATCCTGAATCCCAAAGAGACTTGGATCTGCTTGGTAGATCGCATTCGCCAACTGCGCCATGTATTGGGCATTGTTGTTGTATCCAGTCAAGGTCTGCATAGAAGCATTGTTGTCATGGCCAATCCAACCTCCTAAAGAAACATTAGGGGTGGACAGCATGAGCCACATATCTCCATTTGAGTTGGTCGTACCGGTTTTTCCAATCCAGTCAGCACCCGCCAGTGTTGGATTGATTTGGCTAATCCGTGACTTAAAGGTCGTTGTAGCACCAGACGTAATAACCCCGCGCAAGAGATCCTGCATAATCGTTGCCGTTGCTGGAGAGTAAACACGAACAGGATCTGCCTCGTGCTTGTAGACTACGTCCCCATCTCGATCAATGATTTGCTCTACCATATAGCGTTTGAGGTAGTTCCCATTGTTAGCAATGGTTTGGAAACCATTGGTATGTTGGGCAACAGTGACCTCAATTCCTCCCCCCATTGGCAGGCTTTCAATGCCATATTCAGGGATATCATAGCCCATTTTCTTCATGTAGGATGGGACATCCACACCCTTTTCACGAAGAGTCCGGTAAGTCCAGTAAGCTGGAATATTCCATGAGGTATTGAGGGCCTCACGGAGATCCATCATGGCTGTTCCTCGGCTATCCACGTGCATGATTGGCTCACCACTTGAGAAATTAGTCGGATAGTTAGAAAGGATGCTATTGCTTCCCATCAAGCCTTGGTCGATGGCAATCCCATAGGCCAACAGTGGTTTGATAGTAGACCCTGGGGAACGTTCTGTATCAAAGGCATGGTTGTTTTGGTTGCCGTCAAAATTCCGTCCGCCGATAAATCCTAAAACGGCACCCGTTCGGTTGTCCATAAGGACATTCCCAACTTCTACAAAACCTGTCCCATCATCCAAGACGCTTCCAAAGTTTGCTACTGCGGCCTGCATCGCATTGTGAACCGGTTTGTTAATCGTGGTTTGAATGGTGTAGCCACCTTCGCGCAACTCGCTCTCAGCTAATTCTTGGTAAGCCTTGACGGTTTCATTATTTTTCAAGTCTTGCTTGGTGACATTGTCTCGCTTGATCAAGTAATCATACATGGCCTCTTTTGCTTCTGCCATGGCTTGGAAGTAGAGGTAGTCATGCGGTGTTTTCTCGATGCCATCTGGAGCGATGAAGTCTTTGGTCAAGTCGTACTGAGCATAGGTCTCGTAGTCTTTTTTCGACAAGGCTCCCGTCCGGTACATATTGAACAAAACGTCTTTGGCACGCGCCAAACCTAACTCGAGGTTTTCTTTGCTCTTTAGGCTACCGTCTGCAGCATAAGGAGAGTAGACAATCGGACTTTGTGGCAAGCCAGCGATAAAGGCCGCTTGTGGAACAGACAAGTCTTTTGCAGAGACGCCAAAGATCCCTTGAGCCGCAGCTTCCACACCCGCAATATTTTGTCCCCGATTGTTTCGTCCAAAAGGCGAAACATTTAAGTAGGTGGTTAGGATTTCATTTTTATTCATTCCCCGCTCTAAAGTCAAGGCATCGACAATCTCTGTCGCCTTACGAGTAAAGGTCGGAGCGTCTCCCACAACTTGCTGTTTGATCAACTGCTGGGTTAGGGTTGATCCCCCACTAGAGGAACCCACACCGGCTACGGATCCAAGTGTTGCCCGAAGAACGGCTTTAGGGACAACCCCCTTGTGGCTTTCAAAATTCTCATCCTCAGTAGCGATCACAGCCTTCTTGACATTGTCTGAAATGGCATCTCCAGCTACCGGCGTGCGGATCAAATCGCTGTCCACTTCTGCAATCAAGCTCTTATCGGAATAGGTCAGGTTTGAAACACTGCTGACGTCGCGAACCTGCTGGACCAATTCTTCTGTCTTTGGAACCTTGACGTTGCTAAAGAGGCTCGCCGCATAACCAATCCCAATCCCTGCGCCAAATAAAAAGAGGCACACGAACAGGGCGATCATCACATCCCACAAGAGTTTGAGGGTTCGTAAAAAGGTCGCAAAAATATCACCGACAGACCAGCTACTTTCCTCATTTTTTTCCTTATTCGGAGTTTCTGTATACATATTTGCAAAGAATTTTTGGACTTTCTTCCAAAACTCTTGCAGCTTCTCTTTTAATTGATTCACTGATTCTTTCTCCTTGTTCCCTATATTATAGCAGATTAGGCCCTTTGTTTTCAATCACAAGAGCGTAGAAATCGTCACTCATTCTTCCTGGGTAAGGATAAGAAAATGATGGAAAGCATTGCCATTTCCGTGGTTTATGGTAGAATAGAGAAATGAATAAACTTATAAAGGAGAAAAGACACATGCACATTTTTGATGAGCTAAAAGAGCGTGGTTTGGTATTTCAAACGACGGATGAAGAAGCCTTGCGCAAAGCACTGGAAGAAGGTCAGGTTTCTTATTATACTGGTTATGATCCAACTGCTGACAGCCTTCACCTTGGTCACTTGGTTGCCATCTTGACGAGCCGTCGTCTTCAACTAGCAGGCCACAAACCTTATGCGCTCGTTGGCGGTGCGACTGGTCTCATTGGAGATCCGTCCTTCAAAGATGCTGAACGTAGTCTCCAAACAAAAGAAACTGTACAAGAATGGGTTCGCTCCATTCAAGGGCAATTGTCTCGTTTCCTCGATTTTGAAAATGGGGACAATAAAGCCGAAATGGTCAACAACTACGATTGGTTCGGAAGCATTAGCTTTATTGACTTCCTTCGTGATGTCGGAAAATACTTTACAGTCAATGCTATGATGAGTAAAGAATCTGTTAAAAAACGGATTGAGACAGGGATTTCTTACACAGAGTTTGCCTACCAAATTATGCAAGGCTATGACTTCTACGTCCTCAACCAAGAACACAATGTTACCCTTCAAATCGGTGGATCTGACCAATGGGGAAACATGACAGCTGGTACTGAGTTGATGCGTCGTAAAGCAGATAAAACTGGTCATGTTATGACTGTGCCTTTGATCACAGATGCAACTGGTAAGAAATTCGGTAAATCAGAAGGCAATGCGGTCTGGCTCAATGCAGACAAAACATCTCCATACGAAATGTACCAATTCTGGATGAATGTGATGGATGCGGATGCTGTGCGCTTCTTGAAGATCTTCACTTTCTTGTCACTTGATGAGATTGAAGAGATCCGCAAACAGTTTGAGGCTGCTCCTCATGAACGCTTAGCTCAAAAGATCTTAGCGCGTGAAGTGGTCACCCTTGTCCACGGTGAAGAAGCCTACAAGGAAGCCCTCAACATCACAGAACAACTCTTTGCAGGAAACATCAAAAACCTTTCTGTCAAAGAACTCAAACAAGGCCTTCGTGGTGTGCCAAACTACCAGGTCCAAGCAGAAGACAACCTCAACATTGTTGAACTCTTGGTCACAGCTGGTGTGGTCAATTCTAAACGCCAAGCCCGCGAAGATGTTCAAAACGGAGCTATCTACGTTAACGGCGAACGCATCCAAGACCTTGACTATGTCTTGAGCGATAGCGATAAATTAGAAAACGAATTGACCGTTATCCGTCGCGGTAAGAAAAAATACTTTGTTTTGACTTATTAAGAAAGTAAAACCACGAAGTTTCCTATTAACTTCGTGGTTTTCTTATACACTTTTTTCTGGGACTATTTCCCTTTTCTGCGATGCAACAAAGCTTGGTTGATTCGTTGAGTTTTTTTATGGAGCTGCCAAATCTGATAAAGCCAGATCAGGCCGTAAATAGCTAGAAAGATCAACCAAGGAATCGGGCTCCGTAAGGCTGCCCCCCAGCCAAAAAATAAGTAGGTCAATGCTAAGATGGTAGCTGTCACAACTAAATGCAGGACCACACGCAAACTATAGGTCAAAAACTCTTCTTCCTCAAGAATGAACGTCAAGACTCCCATTGTTCCACTCATTAAAAAGATCGCCAGGATATTGCGGACATTTACAGCGGGATAGACGATGTTAGGATAGACATGGGATAATAACACCAAACACAAATAAAAGAAGGATCCTGTCCTCATACCAGATACAAAATAAGCTATAACTCGTTTCATCACTTTCTCCTATACCCCTAAATAATCCATCAAGGATTTGACATATTTCCGACTGACACTTGATTTTACTCCGCGTGTCAGTTTAGCCATCATATTGCCTGAAAAACTATCCGATAGCGATTCTAAATGGTCGATATTCATCACCGCGTGGCGTGATATCTGTAAAAAATTACGACGATTAATCCGATGTTGAAAATTTGTCAAAGTGTCTCTGACGGTGAACGTTTTGTCTGTCGTATAAATGGTTAGCTGATTCTTATCAATCTCGGCTAGAATAATGTCATCAATTTTCACCATGATCAAATGATCATCTGTTTTGATAGGGATCACTACTTGATTCACTGTCGAAAACTGTTCGAGATAGTCCATCACCTCTCGTGCTTGATCAGATAATTGCTTAGCTTGAATGACCACACAGGGGTTGCTTTCTGGGATATCCTGTTTTTCCTCAAAACGAATCTTCATTCCTACTCCAATTCTCACTTACTTTCTTTTATTCGATCTTTTTGCTAAGGAAACCCAAATCCCCAAAGCTAGAAGAATACCACCTAACACTATAAGGTATGTTTGTTCCTTTGTCAATAACGCTTGCCATTTGAGCTGAACACCCATTTTTTCTTGAAACTCTTGAAGAAGATTATCTTGACCTTTAAAGGTCTCATTTAATGCTTCTTTCATGAGTACTTGCCGATAAAGTGCAGCAATATAAGTTGCTGGAGTACATTTCATTAGTAGTTGTGCAAAATCAGGTAGAACACCTAAAGGTACATAAGTCCCTACCAAAAAACCAGAAGCTGTACCCACTATGGTCGAAAACTTCCCAAGACTGTCTACGGAATGGAAAAAATAAACAAAAATGGCATTCACTAAACTAGAAAGCAGGCTACTAAGCAGCATAATAGGGAGTACTTCAGGTAATAAAGACAGTGCTGGAACTTCTCTAAAATAGCCACACATCAGCACATACATAAGAGCCTGCATAAAAAAAGAGATGATGATTGCGCTCGTTAGATACGAAAATGGTAACCGCCACTTTCCTTGATCCGATAAATAAAGATCCTGATCTACTTGATTTTCACGGTCCTTTACTAACTGAGTCAGGGCAGCCAAACTTGTCGTAATCCCTGTCACAGCTAGCGTCCCACTCATTAACCAATTATTTAACACAGGACCACTATTGGGGAGCTGAGCCCAAGCATCTGTTAGATTTTTTTGAAGAAAAATAATATAGAGAACAAAGGAAATCAAGGCTCCCAACAGGGAGAAGAAAACTCCTGAACGATTCCTAAAATACAATAAAAAATTTCGCTTTAGTAAGGCTAGCATTAGCGGACCTCCCTTCCTGTAAGTGCAATAAAGGCATCATCCATGGTCCCTGGACGAAACTCAAAATGGGCTAGATTATCTCTAACTTGCGCCAGGTAATCAATGGCTTCCCTTTCACTCTCGGGTCGAAGAACATACTCCAATTGACTTTGTTGCTCTACTGACATTCCCGAAGATTTGAGACTTTCTATCTGCTGTCTCTCCTTGAAACGAATCTTTAAGATATTAGTAGCATATTGGCTCTTAATATCTAGTGCCGATCCTTGAGCAATCACTTTCCCAAGATCTACAATATAAATTTGATCAGCTTCATCTGCTTCGTCAAGATAATGCGTGGTCAATACAACGGTCATTCCCTCTTCTCTCTGCAATTGATAGAGCAAATCCCAAATAGACTTCCGGGTTTGAATGTCTAAACCTGTCGTTGGCTCATCTAAGAACAGAAGATCCGGACCGTGCAGTAGAGCACGCGCAATGTCAACCCGACGCTTTTGGCCGCCTGAAAGCGTCCCATATTTCTGCTTTTGGAAAGCTGATAGGCCTAGTCGATCAATAAGATCAGACACACGATTTGGTTTTAGGCCTTTGTACTGTCTGGCACGAATGGTCAGATTTTCCTTAACCGTCAGCATCTCATCTAAAACACTGGTTTGGAAGACCACACCAATTTTAGTACCGGGTTCATAAATAATGTCGCCTTGCGTTGGTTGTTTCAAACCAATCAACATGGAAATCGTCGTTGATTTCCCCGCCCCATTTGGTCCTAGAATCGCATTAAACGTTCCCTTTTCAAACTGTAGGTGAATATGATCAACCACTAGATGATTTCCATACCGTTTACTGATGTTTTTAGCTTGTAATATCATGTTCTCTCTCCTTTTTGACAGTATCAGTCTAGCAAAAAAGCCGTTTAAAAAACGGCCTTTTGGGATAAGCGGTCAAAATGAGAACCTAAGTGGCAAGATGAAAGTGACAAAAAGAAGAAGAAAATTTAATGCAACCATTCTTTTCCCCATTGATTCAAGTCCTTTAAAATCGGCATCAGTGATTTCCCTTTTTCTGTCAGCTCATATTCTGTATGGAGTGGTATCGTTTCAAAATCATATTTCTCAATCAATTGGTTCTCTATTAAAACATCTAATCCACGTGTCAAACTGATAGTTGTAATCCCTTCAACTTCTCTTCTCAATTGATTGAAACGGACTCTCTTATGCTTGTTTATAACCCATAATATATTCATCCTCCATTTCCCACCAACCACATCTAAGACTCGAGACATACTACAGTTCCAATTTTTATTTGTTAACATTTTTTCTCCTTACAAAAATGTGCCTACTATTCAGGTAGTTTGTAAAGTATTATAATCTATTTATCATTTATTTTAAAGGAGTCACTTATGTTTATTGTAAATCTTACCTATATAAAGTCCCTTGATGAAGTTGAAAAACACTTAGAAAAACACATAGATTTTTTAAATCAGTATTATACAAAAGGTCTTTTTATCGCATCTGGAAGAAAAAATCCAAGAACCGGCGGTATCATTCTCATGAGAGCAAAAAATAAAGATGCTGTCCAAGAAATCATTGCACACGATCCATTCTATCAAAATGAGATTGCTCAATATGAGATCATTGAATTTGAGGCAAGTAAATATTGTCCAGAATTGAAAACCATCCTCGGCGATCCATTGGACGAAAAGGAGAAAATTAAATGAAGAGACTCAAGGTCCACTCAATACCGCGTAGAACCGTTAAAAAAGTGTGACTTAGTCCCATTAAAGCATCAGTTGCTATCTAGAGGCTCTTTTGTTACACTACTAATATGAATACACCGATCAAACCAAAATTACAACGATTTCAAACAGCCACTGCTTTTGCCTGTCCTATCTGTCAACTGAACCTAGAACTTGTGGGGACCAGTTTTAAATGTCCAAATAATCATTCTTTTGATTTGGCGAAATTTGGCTATGTCAACCTTGCTCCCCAGATCAAGCAATCAAAGGACTATGACAAAGAAAATTTCCAAAATCGCCAGCTGATCTTAGAAGCAGGGTTTTATGAGCCGATTCTAACAGCGATCGGACAAAAAATTCCGACTTGTGATGGCAAGATTCTAGATATCGGTTGCGGAGAAGGTTATTACTCCCGAAAACTACAAGAAGCTTATCCCCAAGCTACTTTCTATGCATTTGATCTTTCAAAGGAATCCGTACAACTAGCTGCCAAGAGTGACGCTAGCTGGAAGGTCAATTGGTTTGTAGGAGATTTGGCTCATTTACCCATTCAATCTAAGAGTATGGAGGTCATTTTGGACATCTTCTCCCCGGCTAATTACGCTGAATTTGAACGTGTCTTAAAGACAGAAGGGGTGATCATTAAGGTCGTCCCAACCTCTTCTCATCTAAAAGAAATTCGTCAGTTGGCCCAAGATCAATTGGCCAAGCAATCTTACTCCAACCAGGAAATTTTAGAGCACTTTGAAGACCACTGCCAGATCCTCTCATCCGAAACGGTCAGCCTCACCAAGAGTTTAACTCCTGAAGAACGTCAGGCGCTCCTCGCCATGACTCCTCTTTTATTTCATGTTGACCAAGAAAAAATCAATTGGACCCGCCTCAAAGAAATCACCATTGAAGCTGAGCTGCTGGTTGGGAAAATCAAGATACAAAACCCGTAAAGTGCAGATTAAAAAGGGGATAAGATAGAAGCACAACTCGTTACAGTTGCTCCTGTCCTATTCCCTTTTTATATTTTTATTGATCTCCTACATGATAGTAGATCGATCCTTGTTCCCCAAAACTAGCGATTCCAACACCAGACCACAAGCGGTTCTTAGAGGCATCGGATGTATCCTTAAAAACAACTTGTCCTTGATCATCGACCTGATCACCAATGGTCACTCCTGCAGGGATATACTCCAACAAGAAGCCACCATCACGACCACCATAGATACCTTCTGAGGCTGTCCCATAATCCGTCAAAGAAGCACCATAGCCCTCTAACTCTTGTGAAACCAACCCTTTGTCGTTAAAGACCAGCTTGTTTCCTTTATCATCTTGCCAGACACCAGCAATACTGCTGTAATCCCCATTAGCAATAGCCTCAAGATCCATTTTCTTCACTTCTTTTTTCTCTTCTTTTTTTTCTTTCTCCTTCACTTCTGAACTAGAAGCTGTCGTCTTTTTCACCTCAGAAGAAGCACTCGTTTGACTAGAAGAAGAATCTGATTTCTTACTCGCGCTCTGTTGCGAACAAGCCACCAACAGGAGCACACTAAGAAAACTCACCAGAATTGCACCAACTTTTTTCATTAAAAATTCCCCATACATTTTTTTAGTTTAAAGCCCTTTCATTGTAACGTATTTTCAAGCATTTGACAAGCTTCACTCTCCATTTTTAATCAAAAAGAGACCGGGATAATCAATCCTAGTCTCTCTATTGATACAGCTCTTAATGAGCCAGCATTTCCTGTGCCACTTCTAAACCAGATAAGTTGGAAGGATAATAAGTTGGCCAATTTTCTAACTCATCATAAAGCGCTTCTTGACTCTTTCCTCCATGGAAAATGTGGAAGTGAGCTGCCTTTACCGGAGTGATTTCATGGTCACTAAATTGAACATATTTGAAGTCTCCCGCATCGCTTTCCTTGGCTTCAAAAAGATAACGAACACCACGATTCCCCTTCTTATAAGTCAAAATGTGCTTACCTACATATTTATAGGTATATTTCTTAGAAGATCCTTTTTGATAAAACTCCATTGAATCCTTATCAATCTTAATCCGATCAATATCTGTTTGGTAACCCTTGGTATAATATTCCTTATACTCAGCAGCAGTCATGGTTGGATTTAATTTTGCCTTATAATCAAAGACCTGATCCAAAGTTCCATCTTGCAAGTATGGATAAACCGATTTCCAATCACCTGCGTAATTTTCTAAGCTACGATCCTTCACTTGACTATCCTCGAAATAGCCCTTTTGAACCGTCTTAGAATCTTCCTCATGTTCCGGTTGAATATCCTTACCAGCTTGGGATGTGGTTTTCTCTAGCGCCTTCAGATTCTCCTTCATGACAGAAACGTAGTCTTCGCCATCTTTCATTTCTTGATCCGTCAGGCTTTCCAAAGGATTTAAGACAGCCAACTCAACACCAGCTTCAGAAGACAAGGTTTTCGCCAAGGACTTAGAAGCATTTTCTTCAAAGTAAATCACCTTGATCTCATTTTTCTTGATATACTCTGTCAATTCACGCAATCGTGCAGCAGAAGGCTCGCTATCAGGTGAAATCCCTGAAATGGCCACTTGGTTTAAGCCATAATCCAAGGCCAAGTAACGGAAAGCCGCGTGTTGGGTCACAAAATTCTTTTGCTTAGCATCTTTCAAGCCATCCTGATAAGCTTGATCCAAAGCCTGTAATTTCTTCAAATAAGCTTGGGCATTCTTCTCAAACGTCTTTTTCTTATCTGGATAAGCTGCGACCAACTGATCGCGAATCGACTCTACCATCTTCATGGCACGATGTGGAGAGAGCCAAAGGTGAGGATCATATTCATGATGGTGTTCTTCGCCCCCTTCGTGTTCATGTTCCTCTTCCAATCCAGGAAGCAAGACCATGCCCTTGGTGGCATCGATCACTTTGGTTTTCTTATCCTTCATTGATTTCAAAAGATTTGGAACCCACGTTTCCATGTTTTCATTCTCATAGACGAAAACATCCGAATCTTGAATCATAGCCCGCCCCTTAGCAGACAATTCATATTCATGAGGCTCTGATCCCGCTCCAATGAGCAGTTCTACCGTTCCTTCATCTCCGACAATATTTTTTGTAAAATCATAAACAGGATAAAAAGTGGTCATCACTTTTAATTTTCCATTTTGACTCTGACTTTTGCCACAAGCAGTCAAGATAAGGGCAAAAGCCACCAACAACATTAAACCTATTTTTTTAAATTTCATATTTACTTCCTCCAACGTGATCCAAGATTCACAAGCAAGAACAGGGCCACAAATAAAAGCGTGATGCTGGCACTTGCTGGTGTATCTGCAATATAAGACAAAATCAACCCACTAAACATCCCGATAAAGCCAATAATGACCGCAAGCAACATGACCCCACGGAAGTTCTTCCCTAATTTCAGCGCAATACTAGCCGGTAAGACCATGATAGTTGAAACCAATAACGATCCTGCTGCAGGAATCATTAAGGCGATAGCAACCCCTGTCACCACATTAAATAAAATGGACATGGTCCGGACCGGAAGGCCATCTACGAAGGCCGTATCTTCATCAAAAGTCAAAATATACATAGGCCGCAAGAATAAGGCCGTCAGCACTAATACAACGAAAGCAATCACAAACAAGGCGATCACCTGTTCATCCGTAATGGTTAGGGTAGAACCAAACAAATACTGATCCAAGCTCATCGAGCTTTTCCCACCACCACGCATCAGTACTAAAGCTAGGGCAAGACCAGTGGACATTAAAATTGCCGTCCCGATCTCCATAAAGTCCTTAAATAAGGTCCGCAAATACTCAAGAAAGACCGCAGCAATAATGACAATGATCATAGTCGAGAGCGTCGGAGAGATCCCAAGAAAAAGTCCAAAAGCGACACCCGCAAGAGAGACGTGACTCAGCGTATCACTCATCAGACTCTGCCGTCTCAAAATCAAGAAAATCCCTAACACAGGAGAAAAAAGACTCATGGCAACCATAGCCAACAAGGCCCGCTGCATAAAATCATACTGGAATAAATCAAGCATGGTCACCCTCCCCTTCTGTATCATGGACGTTAAAACATCTCCAAGGAGAGCTCTGGTCACGAACCAAATGAATATTCCGATCCGCAAATTGGTTAACCTCTTCTGGATCGTGCGTAATCATCAAAACAGATTTTTGATGGTGATGCGCACTGTGATGCATCAACTCATAAAAATCACTCTTTGTCGTCGCATCCATCCCTGTTGTCGGTTCATCTAAAACAAAGATATCCGGATCAGAAGCAAACATCCGAGCAATGACGGCCCGCTGTTTCTGACCACCAGACAAAGAACCAATCGCCCGATCCTTGAACTCCAGCATCCCAACAGATTCTAAACTCTTCAGAATATGTTTTTCATCGTGCTCATTCAACTTTCGAAACCAGCCTTTACGAGGATACCGACCTGACTTCACAAATTCATAGACCGTACTTGGAAATCCAGCATTAAAACTAGCAATCTGTTGTGGCAAATAAGCAATCCTTAACTTCTTTCCCTTAACATTCGTCTTTGAAATCTCAACTGTCCCCACCTTGGGCTGTAAAATCCCAAGACTAGCCTTAATCAAGGTTGACTTAGCAGCACCATTTTCACCGGTCAAAGTCACAAACTCCCCACTATCTAAGTAGTAATTGATCCCTTCTAAAACCGGTTCCCTATCATAATAAAACGATAAATTCGAAACCGTAATATACCTCAAACTATAACTCCTCTTCCAATAGATCTAAAAACCGCGAAATGACCCCTTGCTCATTCTTTGTAAACTTCGACAAAACATCCTCATAAGTGTGAAGAGTATGCTGATGGTGGTGCTGATGCTCTAATGCAATAGGCTTACCAATCTCAGTTAAGCGATAATAGAGAACCCGAGCATCATTTTCATCTCGATAAGTCTCCAGCATGCCCTGACTTAATAAGGGCTTCACGGCCTTCGTGATAGCCGCCTGACTGACATTCAATTTCTTAGCTAAGACAGAATTGGTTAGAGCTTCATCAGCAACCAGCATCAAAATATGTTCCTGAGTGTTAGTTAATGAAACACCACTTGTACAAGAACCAACTAAAATCTCATGCTGATTTTCTGATAACAATAAAATAGAATTTAAAAATCGATCGATTTTATTTGCAACTTCAGACAAAATTGACTCCTTCTAATTCACTAAATGAAACTTTACCGGTTAATTATATCACAAAAAAGAAAAAATTAAAACAAAAAAAGGAGTAAAACTCCTTTATAATCTATACCGGCGGCCGGGGTCGAACCGGCACGTCCTTGCGGACACTGGATTTTGAGTCTAATATTATTAGTTTTAAATCTCAAAAATATTGATTTTATAAGCTTTTTTTCCATAATATTTTTTAAAACTTAGTATCACTTCCAAAGTTTAGATACTTTTTAGTAACTATAAAATGCTAGAAAGTATACTCCTTATTAAAAAGAGTTTTGGACTAGTTTTGTGCAATTTTATTACCCATATCCGTAATAAGAGAGGCTAAATTAATTGCCTTTAATGATTGTAGAAATTGGTTGTGAATATCATTAGACACATAACCAGCTAGCAAAATATGCTCAGCCATGTCATATTGCTTAATCAAGAGAATCTTATCATGTTTTTCATTAAATAAAATCGCACTAATTGCTGTATTAAAGACTGGAAAACGAAAACTCGCACATTGTGAACAATAAGGAATATCTCCCTCATCTTTTAAAAATTTTTTCTCCAAAGGATGCCCACATTCGGGACAACAAGTCATTGTTTTGTCAAATATAGAAGCCTCTTTTTTAAAGTTCTTAAAAGTAATTTTACCAGTAAAATCGAGACCACGCAAGACATTGAAATAAATCAAGACTTTATTTAAAATTTATCTTATGATATACTAAACTTATCAGCTATTGGTTCTGAAAAAGTGTCTGCCACAGTTTTACTACAAATTCTCATGACTTGTGCCAAGATTTATAAAAAACGGATAGCTATAATAGCTCTTAGAGCAAAAACATGACATATAGGAGGTTAAAGACATGTCATACTTTTATCTTTTTATCGCCATTGTAGGAGAGATATTGGGAACTAACCTTTTGAAATTATCAGACGGTTTTACAAAGCCTATTCCAACCGTTTCTGCCCTACTTAGCTATGGCGTTTGTTTCTATTTCTTATCACTAGCAATGCAAAAAATTCCTGTAGGAATAGCTTATGCAACATGGTCAGCTGTCGGTTTAGTTTTGATATCCTCTATCGCAGTAATGATTTTCAAAGAAACACTAAATGTTTATAGCATTATCGGTTTAATTTTGATTATCATTGGTGTTGTCATGGTTAACTTATTAGGAAATGCAGGACATTAATAAAACCGGCTCTATACTATTTGTAGTGGGTAAATCCCCTATGGATATTATGGAGCCTATTTTGTTGTAGAAAAAAAGTTCCATAAGAACTATAATGAAAAGCTAGAATTCTGTCAATATTTTGGACACATTTTGGGAGGGAATTTTGAAGACTAGCGTCCTCCTAATTTTCCCAATAAGTTTTAACTTCTTCAAAAATCTTATTCAAAAGTTCTGCATCTTTTTCTGACAACTGATTTTTTTCTATAACTCTATCTTTTAGTTCTGTTGCCTTTATTTTATTTCTTGCCACCGAAACTGCTATTGAATGTTTCAAAATATCAAACTCATCCTTTGAAAAGTTTGCAATATTGGTAAGATCTAATTGTTCTAGAGGTAAACTACTGATAATTGAATAAGGTTTTTGTCCCAGCAAATAATCTGTAGTAGTCCCAAAGATATTTGCCAATTTCACAACGAATTCTAATCCTGGTTCTAACGTTCCATTCTCCCACCGAGAATATGTCCCTTGTTGAACTCCAATTAATTCCGATATTTGTACTTGAGTTAACTTTTTTGATTTTCTGAGAGTTTTTAACCTCTCTGAAAATTTATAATCCTCTGTATACATAATTCTCCTATAGATATTCTTATTCGTATATTTTAGCTTGACAAAATATTCCAAACGGTATAAAATAGAATTATTCCATAAGGAATATTTATTTTGAGATTGAATATTCCATTGAGAATATTATAGCATAAAAGGAGGTAAAAGCGTATGTAACTAGTAGTCGATTTAAAAAATTTTAATAAAGGAGGTAGGATTCGACAAAATAAAAAATCTTGAAACAAATGTGCCGTTCGTTCCAAGATCAAAACATATTATGTAACAATTATACCACAGAAAACTCTTCAGTTGCACAAGAAAATTTCGGAGGTTTCACAAAAAGATGACCAATAAAGAGTTAGTCAATCAAATTTCTGGCCTAAACTCTACCTCTACTCTTAAAAATTGGATTCAACTGATTAAAGAGATAAGTGGCAAGGAATTTAAGAAAATTAAAGTTCCTATCAGTAGAAATCCCAGAACTCATCAATTAAGTTATACAGTTGCCTATGATTTTACAGACGAAGACCTTAGACAATTTCAAAAGTTAGCTAAACTAAAACTTGAAATAGGTCTAAAAGAGGCTATACAAGCCGTATTTGGGAGTCTAGCAGACAATGAACATGAATCCCTAAACCAAGTAATAGATGAGCTCTACGATGAACTGAGCGCCTTAAAACAGGAATTTAAGCGAGAAATGCGACTGATAAAAATTGAGAATTCCAACCTAAAAAAGAAAATCCAAGATATTGAAGAGTCGATGCAAACCGGCTTACTAGGGTTTGTTAACAAGAGGTCAAAAAATAGGTTCGGCTAATAGCGAGTTTTCGGCTGAGCCATGAGGCAGAAAGCCGAAAATGAGCGTAGATGCGGACGGACCATTTTTGACCGATAGGGTGTGTAGTAACACCACCCTCTGCAAGTTAGGTGTATCATCGAAAGAATTCAGTATTTCCAAGGGTTTCGGAGATTTTAAGGGTGGCAAAATTAGGCAAAAAGTTGAATCAAAATCTATGGCAAAAAATGAACATTTACGTTCTGTATTTGACTGGATTCAAATTCAGTTTGACAAGACTGAATTTTCGCCAAGAGAAATAATCGAAGACATTCTATTTCTTGACTATGACCTATTTATTGAGAATATAGGGAGCCTTAAATACTATAACTATGATAGCCAGCTTCATTATGGAAATATCCGTATCTACTATGGAGCGAAAGAGTCGTCCTACATGCTTGTCATGTCAGGACAGGCACTCGAGTTCTATAGAGATATGGTATTAGATCCAAATAGTCTGTCCGAAAGACAGTTTCTGAACAACCTCTACTACAATTACAATCAATTTTCAGTAAGACGAATTGATATTGCAATAGATGATTTTAATGAAACACCCTATTTCACTCCTAATCAGCTTCTAAAGATTTGTCAGAAGAAACGCTTTATATATGGAAAAAGTACCTACTACAATACCTACGGAGATGAAACAATCGGCCAGACCTTATATTTGAGAAAACCCAATGATGATGAAAGACTTAGAATTTACGATAAACGCTTAGAACGAGCTGAGAAGCTCGGTATCAGCAAGCGGTATATAGAAAATTGGATAAGAACTGAGTTAGAACTTAGGAAAGAAAAAGCTCACTACTTCATTCAAGAATGGTTGCATTCAGAAATAGATCTTCTCAACTTTACCAAGGGATATCTCAAAGAAAAAGTGAGGTTCTATAGTGATAGTCACTTCTCAAAACCCTTGAGATCTTGGGAAAAGTTTTTAGGTCACTCAAAACCTATCTCTATCATTATTTCAAAACCAAAAACAGAACTAGAACAAAAATTAGAATGGTTTACCTATAAAGGTTCAGGGGCTATTCTAAAAGCGTATAAATTTCTATACGACAATAATTTACTGCATGAGTATGAGAAGTCTAACTATCTCGCACTCAACAATATGGAATATCCACCAGATTTAGCAAGTGGATTAATAGAAAGGGCAATACTCTTTAAAAGAGAGGATTTGATCCCCACAATCAAAGAAAATATCAAAAGGAGAAATTAACTATGGCAAAAATGCTTTCACAAAATGACTGGAATTTTAATAACATTGGAACAAAATTTGAATTGGATGAAGTCATTCCAAAATTTGAAACGGAAGTCCGAGCTGATGCAAACGGAGAAATTATCAAAAACCGAGATGGTAGCGAAAGACGTTTTAATACCGATAAAATCATTGGTTGGAAATACAATGTAACGATCAAGGATGGACAATTCAAAAAGAAATCAACCCAAGTCTCAGTAGACAATCCAGAAGCTTTAGTTGATAATGACTATATCCAAGCAATGGATGAAGTACCAGTAACATTTGACAATTTACAAGCTACTATGATTAGTTCGACAATGTATTACAAGGCGGATGCTATCCATTTAGTAGATGTAAAACAAAAATAAGTATAAGACAAGGGGAGTTAATCCTCCCCTTACTTAATCTAATTAGAAAAGGAGATAACATGATTAAAACTGTAACAAAAGATGACCTTATCGAACTTGGATTTGCTCCAGGAACTGCAAGAAAGATTATCCATACCGGCAAATTACTATTAGTGAATCGTGGTTTTAACATCTACGATAACAAAAGGATTGGTACAATTCCAGCCAGTGTCGCAGAAGAACTATTAGGAATTGAACTCCAGAAAGAAGCGTAGCTTATGGCTTTACGTAAAAGTAGAGACGGAACTTGGATTGTTGATGTTTCCAATGGTATAAATCCAATATCTCTAAAACAACGTAGAATTGTAAGAAAAGGATTCAAAACTAAAAAAGAAGCATTGGAGGCCGAACAATACTTACGAAGTGTCGAACTTAAAGAAAAAAGTTTCAACTCAAAAATATCAATTGATATCCTTTATGATCTCTTAAAAGAAGAGGATAGAATAAACAACAGAAAACAAAGCTATATAGATACACAAGAAAACAACTATAACAGGCATATAAAAAACTATTTTGAAAAAGTTGATGATGTAGCTAAATTAACTTATGAAGATATCTATCAATTCAGAGAACATCTAAGAGATAAAAATACTCAAAACTCAGAAAAGAAGCTAAGTCCAAACACTATTAATAAAATTATAATTTTACTAAAGAAAATTCTGGATGTTGGATTAAGAAAGGGATTTTACAAGGAACATCCCGTAGGATTACTGAAAAAATTACCCATAGAAAAAGTAAAATTAAATTTCTGGACAGTAAAAGAATTTAAGCATTTCTTAACACTATTTAGCAACGATGAATACAATATAAAATTACTATTCACAGTTCTATTTTTTACTGGTCTAAGACTCGGAGAAGCTCTTGCTCTAACGTGGAAGGACATAGAGTTTTCTACAAATACAATCCATGTAAGTAAATCAATATACGTTAAAAAAGGTGAAGAACACATTAGTAGTACAAAGACAAAAGCTGGAACCCGAAGAATCATCATGAACACCAAACTAGTGGAGACACTAGAAGAATGGAGGCAAACACAGCATGAAAGATTAAAAGAATTTACAACCAACCTAGATGATCTACAGATATTTCAAAATAGCCCGATTACGATAACTAAGGATTCAATCGAAAAACAATATAAAAAAATATTACAAAGAGATAGTTCTTTAAAAAAAATAAGAATTCATGACTTCAGGCATTCACATGCTTCCCTACTAATAAACCAAGGAGAAGATTATCTTGTCGTAAAAGAAAGATTAGGACATGCTTCTATAACTACAACAATAGATACATACTCTCATTTGTATCCAAGCAAGCAACAAAAATTAGCGGATAAATTAGATGATTTGTTATAAAACTAGTAATTTTAAGTAACTCAGCGTTACAAATTCAACAAATAAAAGAAAAAGACAAGGTCCGAAAACCTTGTCTTTAATACTATACCGGCGGCCGGGGTCGAACCGGCACGTCCTTGCGGACACTGGATTTTGAGTCCAGCGCGTCTGCCAATTCCGCCACGCCGGCATAAATTTAACTGGGGTAGCTGGATTCGAACCAACGCATGAGGGAGTCAAAGTCCCTTGCCTTACCGCTTGGCTATACCCCAATAATAATATTAATAAATAGGCGAGTGATGGGGATCGAACCCACGCATGCCAGAGCCACAATCTGGTGTGTTAACCACTTCACCACACCCGCCATAATTATTAACACGGGCAGTAGGAATTGAACCCACACTGAAGGTTTTGGAGACCTTAGTTCTACCTTTAAACTATGCCCGTAAAGGATGGAAGGGGAGGGATTCGAACCCCCGAACCCGAAGGAGCGGATTTACAGTCCGCCGCGTTTAGCCTCTTCGCTACCCTTCCTGATTATTGAATTGATGGCGCGAGACGGAATCGAACCGCCGACACATGGAGCTTCAATCCATTGCTCTACCAACTGA